>NZ_CP046509.1:1655327-1959783 GCF_009738185.1 Erwinia sorbitola
GGGATTGTGTAGAGAGGGACAACGGAATACCCAACATCTCCTTCTTCGCGAAGCTCATTTAAATAATCCACCACCCCCGCAAGTAGACCGCCGTCACTATCAACGCACACATCATCAAAGTGTGCATTCCCGTCGCAATCAGCAATTGCGTACATGAAAGGCTTTTCATACGCATCCATCACCGTCAGCAGGGCGCGTAAGGCCGTAATTACTTCATCATCTTTCACATCGCAATAACATTCTTCATCGTACTGCGCTACAAGTTTCTCCAGCCGCCCCCGCCCGCCGATCTGATCAATAAGTTCGTTAATCATGCCCACCACCACTCGATTACTAAATGACCCAGCCAAATTGACCGCATTGGCCCATCAATCCACGCAGAAAAATACTGCCACTTTGATTTCTTCTGCCACGACATAGCTAACCACCAGCCACCATGTTTTCCTGGGATGCGAATTTTCATATCTTCCGATCCCACTTAACGCCAGCTGCATCGAGTGCTGCAAGCCATTTAGTATCGTGTTCCTGAATAGCTTCTTTAAGCCATCCGATACACTCCGTGCCTGGCAACTCAACAACCTTCTGCCCCTGTACATTCAGACTGCTAATTCTCTCCGCAACCTGTATCGCCCAGCGCCCAGCATCGAAAAACAATTGTTCGTTCTGATATTCAAAATCATCTGGATAGCACCCCGTGTCCTCACAAAATTCGTTCCATACATGTTGCATGATTTTCATGATTTTCTCAGGCGGCAACACGGCAGGCTGTGCGACGGTGTAGAGTTCTTTTAGGTCTGTTACCTTACCTGTTTCAATCATCCATTCAGCTGGCCGCTCTTTTGATAGCTCATCTCGCCAGTTCTGGAATCCCTCGCACGTCTCACAACCAGCATAGCGATATGCATATGCAAACGGCTCACCCGCCGCAGCATCGCGCCGCGCGAGTTCGGCCTCTGCTTCTCTGCGCTTCCTGAATTGCGCCTTTCGCTGGCTTCGAAGATTAAATTTTGACAACTCAGCCATATGCAGTTGATGCTCAGAATTTGCTAGGCGTTGCTTCAGCTCGTCGCGCTCACGCCTCAGTTGCTCATTCTCTGCGAGTAAATGGTTAGCATAATTAGTGGTGTCAAAGCTCATGGCTGCTCTCCTGCACGGATGCGGGCGCGTACTTCATCTGCATAGTCGCGCTTGAACTCGGCTTCATCAGCATTCGGCAGGAACTCTACAGCAGAAAGAACGGCACCGGATATGTCATGCACCATCGCGGGGGTGTCATCGATAAACCCTGACTCCCACGCCGCTAGTATCCTGTTTGCTGCGAAGTGGATACCCTCTGCGCGTGCCAGCGCCCGCAGCTGCCCCTGAAGCGCTGCGACCTCCGCTTCCAGCTTCATATAATCTTCTGCTCGTACCATGTCGATAACAAACGGATCATGATCGGTCGTATCGTGAAGCAGGCTTCTGTCAATTCCATATAATTTTGCTTTCATATCTATCTCCCGCCGACCGCAGTCAGCCAGTTAAATCCGATGATGTAATCCAAAAGCCAGCTTTTATCAGCCTGGCTCTACGTGCTGCCGCCTCAATACATGCCTGGCGTTGTTTGTCGCCACGGTCTCGCAAAGAGTTAATGCTGACGACGATTGTTTTATTCGTTGCCGCTGTCGACGTGATGCGCCGGGGATTTCGAACCAGCGTGTAGAGCCTGTCTCGCTGCCCGGTTTCCTCGTCGATATACCATTCTCCCGCTGATATTTCGGCGGTGGCGCTGACGAGGTGTCTTTGTGCATTGAGTTGCCGATGAATACTGCGGAGGGGTAATTTTGTTGCCATGTGGAGCTGACGCCCTGTCATTGGCCCTTTGCTAAGAAGCCAGATGGCCTTTTCCTTTAGTCCATCATTGGGGCCGCCGCGACCACGGCGGTACATTGCAATTTTCTTCATCATTAATCCTGTCTTACTGCGCCACCGAGACCATAATGCGGCGTGTGGTAATCGAGATAAGTGGTGTCCATTTCGTAAACGATGATTTCCGGGCGTCGAGGGTAAAATGCGGCCTGCTCTGCATAGCGACGAGTCATCAGCCTGGCTGTGCGCTGTGACGCCGACAGTGTGTTGATGCGAGGGTGTGGCTCTCCGGCTTTCAGCGCCATCCATGCTCTCCCTGCGTCCCACGCTATGCTTTCAATCTGACGCTCCCTGTCAGTCATTCGTGAAGCTTTGTAGCGGTACGATGCCCGCCGATATTCCGGCAGGCGGGCGCAATGCTCCTGTTGTTCAGGTGTGAGTTCTCTCATTTGAATTCCTGCCGGGGAGGGATTAAGCGGCTTGCTCTAATTCAGCCTTACGGATGTCGTAAACATCTTTGGCCTGCGCCTGTTGCTCTGTGCCGCGCAGTGTTCGCCACGCCTCCTCAAACGCAGGCTTTAGCTCTTCTATTGAATGGGCTGATGTTGCCAGATCTGTGAAGTGCTTCAGTGCTTCCTCATGCGGGTTTACACCCGAATCAAGCCAGCTAAGTAGCTTCTTGCCGGTTTCCTCTGACAGAATTACTGGATCAGCATTGGAGAACAGCTTTGTACGATCCTTCGTCGCGCTTGCGTGATGCGACTCATGCACCAAGTCGAGAACGGTAGTGAACTCATATTCGACCCCATCGCGCTGCTCTGACTTCATGCCGAGTTTCGCTACCTTCTTTCGTCCGTTCTCTTCCACCTGGGCTGTTTCCGTTTTGCTTCGCATGGTGGCGATTACATGCATATTTGTGCGCAGGATGGCATCAAGGAACGCGCGATGGCGTGGGTTAATATCACTCCACGCTGACCAAGAGTTACCGCGATACTTTGCTTTTGCGATGGTGTCAACAAGCTCCAGACACCCACCAATCCCGGCCCATTCATGCGTGATACTGTCTATAACGATGCAGTCGTATCCAGCTTTTTCAGCTGCATTAATGGCCTCAATAAAGCGCTCAGGGCTAAATGGTGGCTCCAGTTCCAGTACGTCGAAATCAGCAATATCAGAGTAAAGTGATGCGCTTCCTTTCTCGGTATCAACTACTGCAATCTTTCCGCCAATTCCTTTGGCAATGAGTAGGGCGCTGTATGTTTTCCCTGACCCGCTCGGCCCGGTAAGAGCCAGCCGTAGCTTGGCTTTCTTTCTCATGGCTTTTTCAAATTTCATTTTATTTCCTCAGAAGGGCGGATTGCCCAAAAAGAACATTTGGTTGAGTTTTTCGCATCTTGCACAGTTCAATGCAGCTTTTTGCTGCTTGCTCCATCCTTTGCGCCGGTAATAGAGTGCGTCAGTGATGAAGCCACGCCGCCTACTGATGCTTTCCTGAGTGGTTCTTGCAAGTTGGCTCATGGCCGACCCTCCGCTTTGAGGAATTCCACCAACTTATCCAGCCAGCTCTTGCGCGGTGGCGGGGTGAAACTGGCGCTGTTTAAGATGTTGGACGAGTGAAACTGGATAGATTTGAATGCGTCAAAATCGGAGCCACCCACACGGGTAGCCCCAGCAAATGAAAGTTGCATGGGTGGTTCCTTTGAATTGAATTGATTAGTAGGTGATGCTGGTATGCGGGATTGAGTTGTTCATAAGGGCTTTTAGTGTGGCGATAGCCTGTTCACGATTTAGCCCTGCGTGTTCCATGAGGCCTTTTACAACATCTGTTCCGACTGCTTTCCGATGCGCTTCGTTGGCTGCACGTTTCGCGGCTTCATCGGCGACTCGCTTCTCTTCAGCCAACCGTGCTGCTTCTTTTTGTTCGGTTTCACGCTTAATTCGGTCAGCTTCTTCCTGGGCTTTTCGCTGCGCTAATTCGATGGCCTGCTGCTTTTCCCTTTCTGCCTGCTCACGCGCTTCCTTTGCCAGTCGCTCGGTGCGTTCCTGCGCCTCTCTGGCTTCGCGTTCTGCACGTTCCTGTGCTGCGATGCGTTCGGCCTTCTCCTTTTCTGCCTGAGCAATCAACTGTGCTTCACGCTGTGCGGCCGCCTCCCGGTCACGCTGCGCCTTTGCCTTTGCTTCCTTCCACGCCTGCTCAATTGCCTGGCGCTTAATCTCTTCTTCATGAGCTATGCGCTGGCGCTCTGCTTCGGCTTTCGCTCCAGCAGCGTCGCGGTCAAATTTATCGTTCAGCAGCAGGGCTATTTCGTGATCGGATTCGAAACTTTCACGAGCTGCTTTATCAAATGCTTCGTTATCAGCCAGGGCTTCTGTGTGCCATTCCAGCATCTGCTGCTCGGCCTTAATGCGGTTCTGTTCGGCTTCCCACTCAGTAAGCGGAAGTCGCACTTCATCGCGAAGCGTGTCGCACTCTGTGACAAAACGCCGTAATTCTGCTTCAGCGGGCTTTACCGATTCTTTCAAGTGCCGGAGATAGTCACGGCCTGGTTTCTCAATCAGCGTCTTACTGCGTGACACCTGCGCAGCAAGTGATGCCACCCGGGCGCGACCTTTCGCCGTGGTCAAGTCAGGCACCTCGTTCACCTGTTGACGAATCAGCTCAAGGTACCGTTCAAGGCCGTTGGCAACATAAAGGGAAGGGGCTTGCTCAGGCTTAATTTCGAGTACAGCGATCTCCGTGGTATCAGTCATGACCACTCCTGTTAATTGGTTATTCACATGTCGGCGCTGCCTGAGCAGGCAGCATTGCGAGTTACTATCATGGTGTGCTCCTGGCAATAAAAATCCCCGCGATTACGAGGCTGCTAAATGAGTCCGAGCTCATAATTAAGCTCGTCAAGACATTCCTTGTCCGATTCGAAGAAGTAATCCCACGCCTCTTGGTCAGCATGACTTCTAACCAACTGCCACTTCCATCCACCAGTGTGCTGGGCTCGTCTAAAAGTTTCTGTAATTCGGTAGTGCTCATTTTCACCTCGCCGTCACAGATTTAGCTGGTTTACGATGCCCGGCTGCATACAGCGCCACATCTGGCAGGCACATTGCCCCGGTCTCTTCTTTCACATCACGAACACTCGGCCCGTTGATTGCTCTTGCTACTTTCGGCGTACAGCCTTCTGACAGCTTCGTGAATGCTGCTTCAAGCTTCCTTGCCATTAATCTGTCAGCGTCACACAGAGCTTTGTACGCTGCGTAATGCTCACCACGTTCACGCATCCGGCGTGACTTACTGTTGTTCTTTGTGGGTAGATAGCTAATTACCGTCATTTTCACTCCCGAATTCTTTGGCTAACATGAAGATATTGTGCTGAACCTTTCGCATAGCGAACTCACCATGCAGCTCAATCGCCTTTTTGTTATATGACTCAACGGCAAGCTTTTTTTCTTTAAAGTTGCCAATGTGAATTCGTTTCGAACCTGATTTAATGTATGAAGTCCAAGAGCGATCTTTTGTTGAGTACCTGACACCCACATAACCACTCTTGTTCGCCCTGGTAAGGCCGATGCTTTGATTATTTTGACTTCGAGTAACCTCTCGTATATTGGTTATCCTGTTATCAATCCTGCATCCGTTGATGTGGTCTAGGTGCATGGGCTCATTGCCGGTAATCATCTTCCAGATGATTCTATGAAGCGTGTAAAGTCGCCCATCAACACGAACCATCAAGTACCCACTTCCACCTACTGTCCCGCCGCTCTTGTCAAGTTTTCGAGAGCCCTTAGGCTGCCTCCACCACACAAGCCCCGTATCAGCGTCATACCTGAAAGTTTCGAGCAGAAGCTTTTGGGGTGGCAGCGGTATTCGCTTTGACCTGTCTTTAGTCATGCTTCCTCCAAGTAATTCCAGCTATGCAGGCTAGCCAGCCCACATAAATGTTTCACTTTGGCCTACCGCAAGCGGCGGTAGAATTCCTCGTTGTTAAAGAGCGTGACGTGCATCGTGTTGATGAGATGGATAATAGCTTTGGCTATTATCCATGTAAATAGCTATGACTATTATTTGATAGCCTTGTATATTATTTTATTGATAGTTAAAGGTATTTATTTTTTAACGTGTCAAAAATTAGCGCGTTTGAGAGGCTGTGTTGGGTGAAATTTAATCAGAAATGGTTGTGGGAGATTGATGGAAAGAGGAAAAAGCGGCATTTATCGCTGGTGAGATAGGCGGTGCGGTCGTCGATCTGATAGTGCAGGGGATTTCATCAACATGGTTGATAGCCTGGAGGCAAAGATCAGAACGGTAGGCAACACGATACACAAAGGGGTGCTGCGAGATGCTGCGAGATGCTGCGGCGATGGTGAGGAAGGGGAGTTGATTGCAGGTGCCTTTCGGTCATGCTGCTTGATAAATAAAGTATCGATGAAGGGGGTGATCGGCGTCACCACTGGTTAACTGTTTACCATTAGTGACATCGTTAACCGAAAATTGGATCGCCGATAGGCTCAGGCCACATGCGGGTTTGCAGGGAATTTTTAGCGAAAAATGTACGTGCAGTGGATCACCAGAAAGCAGGCACAAAAAACCCGGCGCTAGGTTATGCTGCCAGTCTTTTTATCCATGATTCTCTTTTCGAGAAAGGCAGGACATGGCTAGATTCATTAAACAATAAAGAAAGTTGCTGCATCTGCTCGCCAATCGCTTCACTGTCCACGATGACAAAGCGATTGTTAAGTGCATCGTTGGCGTTCTTTAAATCAATTAGTTTGCCAAGCAATGAGTATGCACTGTTCCAGCTACCACCATGCTTTACACTGGAGGTGAAGATATACTTTGGATCAGTAGTTTTTACCGTAACTGGGATGGTAATTTGGTGCCCACTCATACCAGTGACGTTATCTTTAAGTTGCAGCATTCCTTTAGGCAAGGAATGATACAGAAAATCAATAACAACGCTTTCAAATCTCTCAGTGTGGACAGGTTGATGCCAGTCTACTGACAGCGTAGATGCTAAAATACCTGCCCTGATTATGTCAGCAGTAACGTTGCCGATATTGTTTTCTGTGGCCCATCCGATAATCTCGCCGCGGTCATTTAGTTCAGTTCCTTCCCTGTGGAGTAGGAAGCGAATTTCTTCAAACCGTTTTTTTGTGATCGAGATGCCTCGCGCTTCCATATTCATTAAAGCGTCGCACCGATCGCTAATCAGGAAGCGTCCGTTTACCTCTCTGACAAACGCGCCAACATGCTCCCCATCGTCACAATAAGTGAATGGGCTGATAATTCTCATGGTTTCGCCAATTGGATGGCATTCGAAACCAAGTTGTGAAATCACCGTTGAGCACATCATAAGCCTAGTCCTATCTGTCCAGATTCATCCTCAAGAGGGATAGGTAATTTACCTGTGTAAGTAACGTTTAACTGTTTGCAAAAGTAGTCCCAGTATCCTACCAGGTCGTGGGGTTTTATGTCATCGATTATAGGGAAACCAATCTTTTCACTATAGTACCCCGCCTCTTCGTAGTACACATGATAGTGAGGCCCGAAGACGCTGTCTTGATAGTCTGGTCGATCAATTTTGTAATTGTTTTTATGCTTATCAAATGGATAAGTATCAACTGCAAAAACTCTCTTTTTGTTGTACAAGGCAACAATGTTGATTTTGGGATAAGACGTTTCAGGAAAAGTGTGGGACTCATGATCCGGTTTCCACTGAAGAAGAAATGAGAGGCCTTGAATGGGTATCTCATCTTCATCCGATGGAATAACTTGTAACTGCAACCACAGGAGAGGCCTGCTAGGCGGCGGTTTAACGCCCCACCTTACACCTGTAAAATCTACCCTTTTTGCGCAATACAAAACATGGTCGACTTCGGCCTGACTGGGGAGGTAATCATCTGATTTAGCCACAAATTATTCATCCATTATCATTTTTTTATCCTACCCGAACGCCTCTCCGGCCACTGGGCTATCAGAGCTTGTTATATTTCAGTGACTCATGGATCAGCGCCTTGCCCATCACGTAAAACTGATACTGTGTGGTGTCAGTCACGTACCATTTTTCATAGGCTGGGTTGTCGGATAAAACCGCGAGTTTTTCTCCCTGCATCTGCAATCGCTTAACGTGGAATGTTTTTCCGTACACGAAAGCATAGACTCCATCAGTTCGAAAATCTCTCACGGAAACATCAAAGAACAACCTGTCACCGGAGTTAACGGTAGGTGACATGCTGTCCCCGTCAACTGTCATTACCTTCACATCATCAGCTGCTCTATTACCAAACAGTGACCTCGCGTGCTCTGAGGTAAACTCAATAGCGTGAAGCACCTCAACAACATCAGAAAGCATGTATCTTCCTGGCCCTGCACTGACTTCCAGATCTAGAACGTCCACCCTGTAGATACCGTCCTTGTTTGCAACCTCAAATTTTATTGGCTCTTGTCCATCCAGCCTCATTGGCCCATGGCCAGAAGAAAGCCACTCAGGCCTAACGCCAAGCACCCGGGCTATGTCTACAGCCCGTTTAGAACCTTTGGCTCCGCCGCTAACCAGCTTCCAAACACTGGGTTGAGCCATGCCGACAGCCTCAGCAAGCGCTCCCTGAGTTATATCAGCCTCTTTCATCGCAAGGGCCAGTCGTTCTGAGAATGTCATTTTTTCCATAAACTCATTTTATAGCTACGGCTATTTGTCTTTCAAATAGCTTTGTCTATTTACTTTCTTAATAGCCAAGACTATTATTGCAGTTAAAATCAAGGCAGGAGCTATTTATGGTCAACAAAGCTATTAAGTCTGCTATCGACTTTGTAGGCAGCCAGCAGAAACTGGCAGAGGCCTGCGATGTTAAGCAGCCATCAGTATGGGCTTGGTTGCACGGGAAAAAGAAAGTATCAGCTGAAAATGCAAAACGCATCGAAAAGGCGACAAATGGAATCATCCCTGCTTACCAGATCCGACCTGATTTAACTGACCTGTTCCCTCATCCGAACAAGGCAGCATAAGCACTACCGCTCTTTAAAATCCGGAACCGCTCCGCCGCTTGTGGGGCAAAACCAATGTGGCACCCCGCGGGGTGCGCACGTAACTAACTTACTAATCAACAAGGACAAGTATTAACGATGGAACACGCAAACGAACGCAAATCAGGAAGTATTGCATTTATCGGACGCCATCTGCTGGCATCCGCGCACCACGCTTTAACTAACACACGTCAGTCAGTCGTCGCAAGGCTGCTTAACGTAGCTGATTCAACGGTTCTTCGTCGCACAGAAAAATACCCGGAGATTATGGAAACTCTCGCTGCCTGCGGTGTAGAGGATTTTGTGATGTCCGGGGAAAAGAAGATGCCGCTGGAGCACTACCGGCATCTGATCTGGATACAGCTTGAATACTCACGGCTGCAACTGGAAATGACAAAAGAAAAGCCGCAAGAGAGCACGAACTCTTTTGCGGCCTGATAGCAATTAGCGATCACTAATAACTGGAGAAAAGTATGCCAGGAATACCTGTGTATGTAAACAGTGGCGGGGTGAGTGAGCCTCTCACAATAAATACCGAAGCTTTGACTAACGTACCGATGCCCGATGACATGCGTCTTTCGGGATGGGTATACATTTTATCAAATGACTATATGCCAGACGTATACAAAATCGGCATGACAACCAATGAGCCTGAGCTTAGAGCAAATCAAATATCTCAGGGAACGGGTATTCCGTTTCCTTTTGCTGTTCATGCAGCCTATTACTCGGAAAAACCCCATCATCACGAGTCGATTATTCATGACTTATTAAAACAATATCGCATCAGCTCAAACCGTGAATTTTTCCATTGTTCACTAGAGGTTATTGAGGATGCATTTTCTGGGGAAGGCCTGGTAGAGAGGGGCACTCCGCTAGAAGTTATTGCGGACACTTATGATGTGATCTGTCTAGAAAAGGCCGAGCCGTGGTCTCTTGATGCCCTACTTGAAGATATAGGCATCACCGTATTTGGCTGCAAGTACGCAGCCATTAAAAGGCTGGTTGAGATAGCCGGTGAAAGCATTACAAAGCTAAACCGCTGTGGGTGCTCACTGCTCATTAATAAATCGAGCGCCACACCAATCCTGTCGTACACAACTCAATCTATGCGGGCGCATGAGAAGAAGCTCAATGAAGCTGGAGTTTATGGCCCAAGCAAACCGTGGAGTTTTTAAATGGCCAGATCCAGGAACATCAAACCAGGCTTTTTCACTAACGATGAGCTGGCCGAATGCGATCCATATGCGCGCCTGCTTTTCGTTGGACTGTGGACTATTGCCGACAAAGAAGGGCGCTTAGATGACCGCCCTAAGAAGATTAAAGCGCTTGTACTTCCTTTCGATAACGTCGATTGCGATCTGATGCTACAACAACTTCATCAACGCAATTTCATCACTCGATACTCAGTAGAGTCGAAGCCGTTCATCCAGATTAACAACTGGAAAAAGCACCAGAACCCTCACTGCAAAGAAGCGGCAAGTGAGATACCAGAACAGTTAAAGGAAGTTACCGCACCTGAAGAAGAACCGGGAAAGAATGGTGCAATGTCAGTACAAAGTGATGAATTAGAAGTGCAACCTATTGAAAATAATAGAGCACCAGAAAAGCACCATGCTAGTACCGTGCAAGAACAGCACGAGAACAATTTAAATCCTGCTGATTCCCTTAACCTGATTCCTGATTCCCTTAACCTGATTCCTGATTCCCTTAACCTGATTCCCTATAACACCCAAGCCGCTGAAGCGACTTGCGATAGCGATATTCAGGCAACCGTTCATTCCATGTCAGGCCGCTATGCATTCGAGGGAAATATCGTTCGTTTAAATCACAAGGACTACGAAGCCTGGAAGCTGCTTTATCCGAACATCGATTTGAACTACGAACTGCAAAAGCTTGATATCGAATTCACTCACGAAAAGCCGAAGAACTGGTTTATCACTGCCAGTCAGAAGCTTAGTTATCAGAACAAGCACGCCACCCCACGAACCTCTACGGCTTCACGCCGAGTGGCAAATGAGAACTTTGCTGCTAAAAACTATGGCACCACGGATACGCCATCTTGGATGGAGGGATGATGATGGGATACCAGCAAGAAATCGAAACCCTGCAAGGCAAGATTCGCAACCTTTCCGAGCCGCCAAAGAAAATTGAGCACACTGAGCTTAATGTTGTCACCGCCTACTGTGACAAGCACGGTGAGTTTGAGCAGCGCCAGCGCAAGGCATCCATTGGCAACCTGGTTACTAAGACTGAATGCCCTGAGTGTCTGAAAGAAAAACTACTCGACCTGAAATTGAAGCAGGATCATCAAGACGCCCGGGAGAAATCAGGGAAAATTAAGCGTCTCATGGATAATTTGCTTCTTCCAGAACGATTTGCTCACGCCACGCTGGATAACTACCACGCTGTGAATGAAGACGCTAATCGCTGCCTGAAAATCTGTAAGGCCTACGCCAGTAAATGGCCGGAACGGCTTAAGCAGGGCGGCGGGCTGGTAATGTGCGGCAAGCCTGGAACTGGAAAGAATCATCTGGCGCTGGCAATCGCAAAGCACGTTATCAACCAGCATCAGAGCGCTGCAATGTTCACCACGGCGCTGCGGATCGCCAGGATGTTCAAATCCACCTGGAGTAAAAACGCAGAGCAAACAGAGACTGAGGTTATTCAGAAATACACCGACCCCGACTTGCTAATCATCGACGAGGTTGGTGTCCAGTTCGGTAGTGACTCTGAAAAGCTGATCCTGTTTGAAATTATCAACACCCGGTACGAAAAAATGCGCCCGACCATCCTAATCAGCAATCTTCCCAAAGACGAATTGTCAGCGTTTATCGGGGAGCGCGTGATTGACCGAATGAACGATGGCGGCGGATGCACACTCGCATTTACTTGGGAAAGTTATCGTTCGAGGGCTGCTTGATGCTGGGTGAATGGATAAAGAAGCAGGTGCGCGAACAGGAACGCCGCGAATCTGACGCACGATATGACCTGTTATGCCGACTACCGGCTAACACGTTCGCAGCGATTTACGCTGAAAACTATGAGGTCTTCACGGGAGCCATGTACAACGGCGAATACTACAGCGAGGGGGAAATCTACTCCGCATCACTGGCGCGGGGTGAAGGATATGAGGTGTTGCTATGACAGATAAATTACCAACGGTTATCTCAGAGAGCGAGATGCAGATAGTGCCAGGACTAACGATCACTGTGATGGTTCTGGATAACGGGCGTCGAATTATCCCCGCTGAAGATATGCATCGGGCATGTGAATGGCTTGGTATGGATTTAGCCGACGTACTCCAGCGCTCGGTTGTAGCAGAGCAGGTGAAATCATGAGTAAAAATAATAGCTTTGTGATTTACAACAACGATGGAGAGCATGGTCGCATGTACTTCACTGGCACAGAGTGGGGCGGCCCCGGTTATTTCAACCGAATAGGCGGCGCGTATCTTTTCGACACTATGGCAGAGGCTGAGGATGTCAGGAGCTGGCTTGATGAAGCACTTGTTTTACCACAGGAACATTTTATTGAAGAGGTCATCAATGAATAATTTCCGCAAGCAGGTGAAATCATGAAAATTAAAACCAGCGACATCATGGTGTGCCGCGAGCTTTCAGTGGACGGCGATTGGGTTGCTCGGATGGCTTATTACTCCGAGGAGAAGTCATTGCTCATGAGCAAAAAGATAATCGACATGTTCCTGACAGAAGTGAAGATGCTGCACAAACACAGACATATCAGGGCCGGGCAGCCAGCCAGAGGGGGTGAGTGATGTATCAGGTTTACTTAGTCGCGTATTCGCACAGTCGCGGAACGGGACGAGCATTTAATTACCGAATTGACGGACAGCCGCCGAGTGTGAGTGACATCGAAAGCCTCGAGAGGAATATCTCAGCTAGCAATGACTGTAGTGGCGTTTGCGTAACTGGAGTTTATAGGCTGGCGGATCAGAAGAATATTGCGGGGAGGCATCATGATGGACTACAGCAAACTGAGTGATGCGGAGATAAACAGAAAAGTGGCAGCTATCATTTTTCCTGGTGATCAAAATATAACGCCTTATTCTCATCGACCTGATGTGCAGGTTTTCCACAAAAACGACTGCAACACAATGAAGGACTACTGCAACAACCCCGCAGACGCCTGGCCGATTATTGTGGCTAATAAAATAGCTCTCATCTGGTATGAAACAGAAAAAAAATGGAGCGCATCTGGATATTACAAAATGGAAGACGGATGCTGGGAGTGGGATTATTTGCCTGATGAGTATTTTTCAGATGAAAACCCCCTTCGCGCCGCGATAATCGTATTCCTGATGATGCGGGAGAGTGAGTGATGAAAATTGCATTGCCGGGACGCGGCGGGGTTGGTGGCTGGCTATCACAATGGGCCATTTCGCTCAATCTGGCTGGGCCATATATGCATTGAGTGGTGGTGGAGATGAAAGAAATCTACACAACAGAAATCATCATATCTGGGCTGCTAATTTTAGTGGCCCTTTTTATTTTGTGCTGGGCGGGGAGGTAACCGTGAACAAACAGAGCTATTTTCTCGTCGACATGCAGCGGCGAAACAACTGCACCGAATTCATCCGCAACCTACCAGTAAGCCCCGAATCACCCCTCGTAGTAACCATCCAGGAACGAACCCGTAGCCTCGACCAGAACGCCAAACTTTGGGCATGTCTTAACGACATCTCAGAGCAGGTTAACTGGCATGGCCGCAAGCTGACCAGCGAAGAGTGGAAGCATGTTTTTACCGCTGCGCTGAAAAAGCAGGACGTTGTACCGGGCATCGATGGCGGGTTCGTGGTGCTGGGGCAGTCAACAAGCAAAATGCGCGTCAGTGAGATGCGCGACCTCATTGAGTTAATCAGCGCCTTTGGTGCAGAGCATGGAGTCAGATTTGGTGACGATGCCGCGCTGGCGATGCGCTAGGCCAAACAGTACGGGAGAGCAGCATGAGTAAAGTAAGAATAGCAATTATTAACTTCTTAAAAGATAACAATTCCTGGTCATCGTCAGGAGATATAGCGAAAGCGATCAGCTATAAAGCGTCGTCAGTCCGCATCAGTCTCACAAGCATGTACAGAAACGGGCTTGTAATTCGCAGAGAAAAACCGGAGTCGCAGGGCGGGTTTCTGTATCGAAAAAGCGACGTTCCGTCGGGGTTTGGTGTGAGCGGAAAAATATCAGAATTCGACCGCTGTATTAGAGGGGTTCGCGCATGATTGCCGACATCCAGACAATCCCCGAGCTGCTGATAAAGACTCGCGGCAATCAGACTGAAGTCGCAAGAATGCTCAAATCCAGCAGGGGCACTATCAAGAAGTACGCCGGCGATCGCAAGGCGCAACGCCACGCCATCGTCAACGGAACGCTGATGATATTTCGCGGAGAGCAGGGAATCTGGAAACGGAGGGCTGAGTGAAAAGCACGTGGTATACACATCCGGAACCGATCGACACCGCCGCCGCAAACGAACTCCTCGAACGATACGCCTCCCGCAAAATACCAGCTAAGAAGATGCTAGCCACCGATCCTCGGTTATGGCTCGTATCCGCGTATCTGCCAGAGGGTAACTATCCACCGCGTTGCGACAGGACTTTCGAGAATAAAATGTGGAGTTAAATCATGATTAAAGGCACAACGCCGAGACCGCCGAAGCCCCGAAAATGCAAATGCTGCTCTGAGAAGTTTATCCCCCGCAACACCCTGCAAACCGCTTGCTCTCCCAAATGTGCCATCCAACTCGCGAAGCAACTCACCCAGCGCAAGCAACAGCGCGAGGAGAAAGCTCTACGAGACGATCTTCGCTTGAGAAGGGAAAAGCTTAAGGGTGTTTCAGAGTGGCAGAAAGAGGCGCAGGCGGCTTTTAATCGCTATATCCGGTGGCGGGATTACTACAAACACTGCGTGAGTTGCGACGGAATTCTGCAGCACATCGGCAATTACACCACGGGAAGCGCAGTTGATGCCAGTCACTACAGGTCACGCGGCGCGGCATCTCACCTAAAATTCAATCTCTTCAACGTCCACTCAGCTTGTACCAGGTGCAACAGGCAGTTAAGCGGCAACGCTATTGAATACCGGATCAGGCTTATCGAGCGAATCGGTATCACGCTGGTTGAGCGCATTGAGTCCGACAACACCCCGAGAAAATTCACCATCGATTACCTGAAGCGTGTGAAAGCAATATTCACGCGCCGGGCCCGTCATTACGAAAAGCTGCGTAAGCGGCAAATGGAGTGTGCAGCATGACAAAAGAATACGTGAAAAAAATCAACTACCCATGTGAAACCGCCGCGATTTTTCAGGATGTCATTTTTGTCATTCGACCTCAGCATGCCTCAGATCTTCTCATCGAGGCAGATAAAGCGGCTGAGTTCTATCTGAACCACTTCCCCTACGCCACATTAGAAAACGTCAGAGAGGGCATTCGCTACAGCTTTTGTGGACTTTATCTGAGTGACGACCAGATTATCCGGGATGCAGCATGATCGCCTACCTCCATCACAAATGGCTCCTGCTACGACTGTACCGCACCAAATCCTCGTTTATGTACGACTACCGCATCCTTCAAAACGTCAGCCACATAATGAGGAAGGCCCCATGACCTGGTTAACCCGTCTACTCAGCTACTTCAAGCCAGTCACTCCGATCATCCAGCCAACTCACACACAATCCTGGGCAGTTACTCCAAAGGGGAAGAAGCGATGAGAATCGAACGTGACTATCAGTTGGTAGTACGCCTGGCCGATATTCGTACTGCGGCAGACATGCGCCGACTCTTCGGCACCGGATGGAAGACGATAAACAGATCGCAACAGGCATGGATTCGTCACCTGCTTACCGTTTGGGGTGGACACCTCTCAGGCGATGAGTACGAACGCGGTCAGGTTAACGTTATAGGGCGACTCATGATGCGCTGCGAATGGAGCGAGCAGAAAGCCAAACAGATAGAGAGGGTGGTAACAGAGCTTCACTGTGAGGGCTACAGAGGGGAGGAATTGATGCGAAAAGCTCGCGATATTCTGGTTCCGCAATCATCCACAAGCAACATCATCGCTCTCGCCAAAGAATCAGATGATGCCGCTTTCATGGAATCAGTAATCGTTAAGACCTTCGGGCGCGACAACCCCCTCCGCTCTGTAGCCAGATTACGATACTGCAAGTGCAAGAGCGCGCAAAACATTGCTCAGAGCCTGATTTACTTCACTGGCATCACACCGAAAGAGGCAAGAAACAGAATGGAATGGGCGCAGGACATCCTTGAAGGAGAATTGTTTTATGCTGTTAAGCGCGAACAGGAGAAAGAAAATACTGCAATATCTGCCTGATAGCACGAATTGCTAAAGACATTGGGCAATAAACCTGGCACATTGCAGATATGCTCGGGAAGCAAAGCGAACTGAGCGCGGTGATGCTGAAATGAAGTGTCGCAAAGAAAGCCCCACCTTAAATGGTCGGGGCTTTTTGCTTTTATGGGTAAGGCAATTCCTTTTGCCAGCCAGTAAACATTACTTTTTCAGGCTTTCAGCGAATAACTCGACGGCTTTAGATATCACCGCTGATTGTGGCATATCTTCCTCTTTAGACAATGCCTCTATAAGTTCAATAATTGATATCGGAAGCTTGTACGACTTTGGCCGAACGCCACGGCGCTCATCGCTTTTCTTCTGAGTGTCGACTCTTGACTGTGCCATGAAAAACTCCTAAATTGAGGGTTAGGGTGGAGGGGATTTCTCCCCTCCTTCTGACTGACTTAGTATGCTGGCAAGCTAATCACTAAGAGGACAATCAGAATGATGATTAACTTCATCATAACCCTTTCCTTATGCTGGCCTCGCTTCGGTGAGGCCTTTACCGTTTCAGCGTCTTGCTGATGTAATGATTATAGGTATACCTACATATTTAGGCAAGCACTATTTCATGTTAAACGGTAAAAATATCAAATTATTAGGCTCACTTCGGTGGGCCTTTTTCTTTTGCGCCATTCGAATCAACACTCAACTTTCCTGTTAGCTCGTTGCGGCGCACTTTAAACAAAAAAATCCGCACAGTGGCGGATTCTTAGTTCACTCAATAGCGCAAGGCGGAGCTTCTTCTATCGACATGATGAAGTTTACTCGGACTTGTTCAGCTCAACATTTAGACAATTCTGAAAACGGACAAGTCCCCTATGCGGGGGTGGAAATTGAAAAATATGCCTTATAAATCCGATCCGGGCTTTATTGCCACGCTGATTGCGCTGGGCATGACTGTACTCGGCGCGGTGGCTGCATATGCCTATAAAGTTCTGAGTGGTGATGCCTTCAGTTGGCGCACGCTTTGCCTTCAGTTAATCGTATCAATATTCGCCGGGTTCCTCATGATGCTGCTTGCCACGTACTGGGCGTGGCCACAGGAAGTAACCGGGGCAGTCTGCGGAATGGCTGGCTGGTCAGGCTCATCACTCATTAAAGCATTGGAAAAACGCTTTCTTCAGAAAGCCTCTGGCGATATCGGAGTATCAGGTAATGACTAAAGACCAGTTCAGACGCGCTGCGAATATCACTCAGTCTCTGGCTGATAAATGGTTCGATCCAGTTAAGACCGCAATGAATGAATTCGGCATTGACACGCCAAAGCGGCAGGCTTACTTCATTGCTCAGGTCGGCACCGAGTCCGGGGGCTTCACTGGCATCAGTGAGAGCTTCAATTACTCAGTGGCCGGCCTGGCTATCTTCGGCACACGACTGACAGTAGCACAGCGCGAGCGGCTGGGCCGGAAGCCTGGTGAACTTGCGTTATCACCTGGGCGTCAGATGGCGATAGCAAATCTCGTTTATGGCGGCAGATACGGCAACAACATGAACGACGATGGCTGGAAATATCGCGGGCGCGGACTGAAGCAGGTCACATTCCGCGATAACTATGCAGCATGCGGAAAAGCACTGGGTATCGACCTGGTGAATCAGCCTGAATTACTGCTGACCGATTCAAATGCTGCCCGTTCTGCCGGATGGTTCTGGAAAGCCAATAACTGCAATCAGTTCGCTGACGCAGGTGATGTAGCTGGACTTACAAAGCGCATCAACGGCGGCAATAACGGGCTTGATGACCGCAAGGCCAGAACGAAAATTGCGGAGAGTGTTCTATGCCAGGCGTGAATGCACTGAAAATCCTGATTCCGGTTATCTTCACTGTCATCATCATCGGCTTTATTGCAAAGCTGGGTTATGACAATCAGAGCCTGACTGACAGTAACGAACGCCTGCGTACATTAAACAGCGAACTACTCAGCAAGAACAATGACCTCGCGGCCACGATTAAGAACCTTGCCGACCGGGTTGGTGAGCAAAACCAGATTGTCGCAGCGGAAACCAAGCGCCGCGCCGCAGCAGAGATGAAACAACAGGGGTTGCAGGATGAAGTTAAAGATGCGCTCCGCGAGAGCAAGCCCAGCGTTATGCTTGTGCCTGATGATGTTGTTGAGCGGCTGCGCCAGCAAGCAGATTCAGTACGCAACGGTAGCGACACCTCATCTTCCGATACCAGCCAGCCTGCTAAGTGAATGCCCTGTCCCGCTCATACCGAAAGATATGACATACGGTGACAGCGTACTGCTTAACTTCCAGCTACTCGACTCACTAGACGAGTGCAACGGAAAGCTAAGGGCCATCAGCAAGATTGACGAAAACAGAGCCTGACTTTGGTCGGGCTTTTTTTATGCCCGCAGTAAAACCTCCGCGCACCGCAATGCGCTTCTAACCAAACCGAATCCTATCCCTTTGAAATGAGCCTTTGAGGAAGTCAGTCTAGTGCTGGCGAGCCTTCGGTTGGCTGATTTCCATTGCGGCAAAGGTTCATCTCAAAGTAAGGAAGTACGCAATGACATATCCAACGGTAGTGAATGGCATGGATTTTCGTGACCTGGTTTTCCTGACCGGAACTGAGTCATCAACTGACACTTTCAAGGTGGCTAAGGCTTTTGGAAAGGTTCACAAGGATGTACTGAGAAAAGCGCGTACCGTTATTGGGCAGTGCTCGCCAGAATTTGCAGAGCGCAATTTTACGCTTTGCCATGAAAACAATGAGTTACAGAACGGAAAGCCACAGCCATTTTATCAAATGACGAGAGATGGCTGGACGATGCTGGTATTCAGCTTTACTGGCAAAGCCGCAGTAGCTTTCAAGGAAGCATACATAGCAGCATTCAACTGGATGGCTGACATGATTCGCCAGGGCGTAGCCAACCTGGAAGCGGAACGTAATGCAGCGATACTGGAATACATGAAAGAGAAAGATGTGGCCAGTATGTCGGGGCGCTTACTGAATCGCTGGGGAAGGGTGAAGAAACCGCAATTGCTGGCGCGCATTGAGCGAATCGAGCAGCACGGGCAGATAACTATCCCCGGCCTGCCACAGTGACTATCACAAGGCCCATTTGCGAGTGGGCCTGATGATGATATTTTGACTCCTAAATTCAAAAGGAGATGCCATGAAATTTTTCATCGTTTGGGAGCATTACTCTAACCAGTGGGCATTGCTTGAAAAGGGATATCATTTTCTTGAAGTAGATAATCCTTCACATTTAGATATTGAACTTGGTGATTATTTTAAACGACTGGCTGAAGCCAGAGGAACAAATAAAAAGTTTTTGGTGCCTGTTCAATGCCAGCTAATGCCTAACTCGCGAGAGGATAATGAGCAATTGCAGGTATTCGAAGAGACGAGTCATGAGCTTGATCCTTTGCTAAATGAGGTTGTAGCGTTTCTAGTTCAAAAGCAAAGAGTATCAATATCGGGCATACAGCATAATTTCCGCATTAGTTATAATCGCGCAGCTCGGATTATCGAACAAATGGAAGCGCAGGGCATTGTTTCTTTACCTGACCATAACGGCAAGCGTGAAGTGCTTTAACAAATATCACCTTTACAGTTAATTGATGTCGCACCGCCTCCGGGCGGTTTTTTATTGGAGTAAACATGGCAGCACCTGACTGGGAGGCTATCGAATCGGCTTACCGGGCTGGCTTGATGTCTCTGCGTGAAATCGCCTCACAGCACGGCATCAGTGAAGGGGCTATACGCAAAAGAGCAAAGCGGGATGATTGGTCGCGTGATCTTGCCGCAAAGGTGAAAGAGCGGGCTGATGATCTGGTACGCAAACAAGAGGTACGCAAGCAGGTACGCACTGAGAACGCACTGTCAGAACGCGTACTGATCGAGGCTACTGCTGAAGTCATTGCCACTGTCCGTATGGAGCATCGCGGTGATATCAAGCGGGCCAGGCAAATCACTAATGCACTCTTTGATGAGCTGGGTGCTGAATGCGCTGATGTTGCCTCACTGGAAAAACTGGGCGAAATGATGTTCAGCCCGGACGATAAAGGACAGGATCGTCTCAACGAAATTTATCACAAAGTAATCAGCATGCCTGAGCGCGTGAAGTCGGTTAAGGCTCTGAGTGACGCGCTGAAGAATCTGATAGGCCTCGAACGCCAGGCGTATGACATCGACGGGCCGGAAGGCGACAACTCCGTTAAAAAACTATCAGATCTCATGGATTCCTTGTCTCAGGGGGCGTAATGAAACCTGAGCACCTAAAGCTGCTGGCTGATAAAGACTGGCGACTGAATAACCTCTACTGGATTACCGATAAAGAAGGCAAGCCTACACGCTTCAGGATGACGCCTGAGCAACGCGAGTACTTCGAAGGCATCCATACAAGAAACATCATCCTGAAAGCGCGTCAGCTCGGTTTTACGACTGAGGTGTGTATTATCCAGCTGGATGCGGCTCTGTTCGAGTCGGCTAAATGCGCCCTGATCGCCCACACTCTAAATGATGCAAAGCGCCTGTTTCGCGAAAAGGTGAAATTTGCATATGACCGACTTCCTGAAGAGATTAAAGCGGCTAACCCTGCGAGTAATGACTCTGCCGGGGAGTTGGTATTTAAGAAGGGCGGCTCACTCTATGTAAGCACTTCGTTTCGTGGCGGTACGCTGCGTTACCTGCACGTTTCAGAGTTCGGCAAGATATGCGCAAAGTATCCAGATAAAGCCCGTGAGATTGTCACTGGTGCTTTTGAGGCTGTATCAACCGGATGCTTTGCCACTATCGAAAGCACAGCAGAGGGGCGAGCGGGTTACTTCTTCGATTACTGCCAGACTGCTGAAAAGGCCGCATTGCAGGGCAAGAAGCTTTCCCCGCTGGACTGGAAGTTCTTCTTCTTCTCCTGGTGGAAGAATCCGCAGTACGCAATCGACCCGGTAGAGGCGTTACCGCCGCGCCTGGTTGATTACTTCGATGAGATGGAAGCCAAGCACGGCGTAATCCTCAACGAGCGCCAGAAAGCCTGGTACTTCGCCAAAGAGAAGACACTGGGCGACGACATGAAGCGGGAATATCCAACGATACCCGCTGAAGCATTCCAGCAGTCTGTTGAAGGCGCATACTACGCCAAACAGTTCCGCTGGCTCTATACCAACAAACGCATTGGCACCTTGCCTGATAACTCACACCTACCGGTTCACACGTTCTGGGATATCGGCGTGGGTGACTCTACGGCTATCTGGTTCGTGCGTGAGGTTGGTGAAGAATTCCACGTCATCGACTACTACGAAAACTCCGGTGAAGGCCTGCGTCACTACATGAAGGTGCTGAAAGATCGTGGTTATGAATACGGTGAGCACTGGGGGCCGCACGATATCGAGAACCGTGAGTTCGGCTCTGATGCCAAATCCCGCAAAGAGTTGGCGCGTGAAGGGTACGAAATCGACGGGAAGACTTACTCCATGACATTCAAGGTTGTGCCGAAAACTGGCGTCGATACCGGGATAGAGTCTGTACGTGAGCTGTTACCGAAATGCGTTTTCGATGAAGAGAAGTGCGCAGAAGGCATCACCCATCTCGAAGGATACCGCAAGGAATGGGACGAAAAACGCGGGTGCTGGAATGACAAGCCTCTTCATGATGCAACATCACATGGCGCTGATGGATTCCGTTACTTTGCTGTTGCGAAGAACAACCATAAGAAAGTCGGCGCAATCTTCTTCTAAGGAGCACCAGTGAGTGATTTAACAACCGGGGAGCAGTTCCTCGTTAACGCCCTTGCTGATGCTGTGGGCCGCCAGCGCATGCTGTATGCAGGCATGAATGGCAACACTAAACGCACGAAGCTATGGGACGAGTTTGGTTATCCCGAGCAGGTCGATTTTGATGGCTACTACCGGGCCTATGAGCGCAATGCCGTGGCCCACGCAGCCGTGCATAACCTGCTGGATTCTTGCTGGGTTGACAGTCCGACAATTATTGATGGTGAAGAGGGAAGGGAGTCTACCGAAACCACGCCATGGGAGAAGCAGGTAACCAAGCTGCTTAAGAAGCACTGGCCGAAAATTAAAGACGCAGACCGCAGGAACCTGGTGGGACGGTACTCAGCGCTGCTGATTCAGTTCAAGGATGGTGGCGACTGGAAAGATGCAGTGAATGTCACGACGGTAAAATCTCTGGGCGAGAAGGCGGTTGTTCGTCTTATCCCGGCATGGGAATCACAGGTCGTGCCAGGAACCTATGTTACTGACATGCAGAGTGACCGATACGGGCAGCCAGAGCTCTATTACTTCAATGAGCAGCCTGTCGGAGATGATAAAACATACGGCCCAACTCGTAGTGTTCAGGTGCATCCAGATCGCATCATCATCATCTGCGAAGGCTCTGAAGACGAGAACATGCTTTCCGGCGTTCCTTTCCTGCGTGCCGGATATAACAAACTGCTCGACCTTGAGAAGATTTCTGGCGGTAGTGCGGAAGGATTTCTGAAGAATGCAAGCCGTCAGTTAGGTATTGCCTTCGATAAAGACACTGACATGGCTTCGCTGAAGAAGTCCGCAATAGATGCAGGATTTAAAGACCTCGGGGATGCGCTAAACGATAAAATTACCCGCATGAATCGCGGGACAGATGCAGCACTCGTAATGCAGGCTGGAGCACCATCGGTCTTGTCAGTGGCCGCAGCTGACCCTTCGCCATCATGGACGGTGGCCGCTAACGAGTTTTCCGCCTCAATTCAAAGCCCGTTCACCATTCAGTTTGGGCAGCAGACGGGCCGACTTGCATCTGATGAAGATAAAACAGCCTGGGCCAAGCGGTGTAACGGTCGCCGATGGGGGCATCAGACAGCACTGGTTACGGTAGTGATTGAGCGCTTCTGGTTGTTTGGCGTAATTCCGCCTCCGGCCTCGGGTGAAGTAACGCTGGCATGGTCAGACTTACTTGCGCCCAGTGAGAAAGAGAAAATCGCTAATATGCAGGCTATGGCAACTGTGGCGAAAGATACTCAGCAAGCCTACGGCACACCGGCGGTGGATGAAAACGAAGTCCGTGCAGTGGGTGAGCTTGAGCCACGAGAAACGCCAGCTACACCCAACCCAAACAAGAAGCTTACCGACGAGGATCCGCTGAATGATGACAGCAGCGCTAACCCGAATCGGGACGCCAATCGTACCGCGTAATAAAACAGACCCAACGCAATCCTCACGGCAGGTTGGCCGGATGTATCGTGACATCGAGTCGCGCTATCTGGACATCAAACGCAACCTGAAGTTGCTATTCGACCAGCGGCTAACCGGGCGCGTGCGTGAGGCTAACAGCGAGCGTGGATTCATCCTCTGCAATAACGAAGATGGCCCCGCAACGCTCTATAAGGTCAACGCTGGCACCTACATCTACGATATGACAGCGGCGCAACTTGCCGACCTGTTACAGCGCGTACAGATCATTCTTGATGATGCCCTGCTTGATGGTGGCAGCCAGAACCTGTGGGCGCTGGATTATGTCGTAGCTGAGTATGAGCGCGGCACACATCAGGCGTTCACCAATCTTTCGGTGCAGTCTCCTGTGTACGCACAGCAGACCACGCTGGCGCAACTACTGAGCACCCCTGCATATCAAAACCAGATAGCAGCGGCTTATGTCTC
Source organism: Erwinia sorbitola (assembly GCF_009738185.1). Taxonomy (NCBI): domain Bacteria; kingdom Pseudomonadati; phylum Pseudomonadota; class Gammaproteobacteria; order Enterobacterales; family Erwiniaceae; genus Erwinia; species Erwinia sorbitola. Next base: position 1,679,162 of record NZ_CP046509.1, read on the forward strand.
CACATATAGCGAATGGAAGGGTATCAGCGATGCTGCTCGCGTTGACCTGGCTAATGTCATTGCTGATTCAATTGGGCGCGGCGTAAACCCGAGAGAGACTGCATCGGTTATCAGTAAGCGTCTAGACGTAAGCATGGCGCAGGCTAAGAACATTGCGCAGACCGAGCAGGTTGGGGCATTGCGTAAAGCTCAGTGGCAGGAAACTGACTGGGCGCGCGAGCGGCTAGGGCTAAATACTAAACTGCTGTGGCTGTCTGCATTGAAGCTGACAACGAGGAGCTGGCACGCAGCCCGGCATGGAAAGACCTATACCACAGAAGAAGTTGAAGCCTTCTACGCCGAGAATGGTAACCGCTATCACTGCTACTGTTCACAGATCCCTTGCATCGTTGATGATAATGGTGATGTGGTTAACAGAGCGCTTGTCAGAAAGCTGGCAGAAGAGCGCGGTGCGTGGGGGGTGGCGCTAAAACAAAAGGCTGGGGTACAGCCTGGCGTGGATGCTTCTTACCGCCCACCACAATATGATCGACTCAAGAACGTAACGCGTGTCAACGCATGGGCAAAAGGTACAGTTGCAGAAAACGTCAAAATCCCGGCCGGATGCAATATTGAGCAGCTTAATAACTGCATGTCTTTGACGCTGGAATTACAAGATCGCTTTGCTCTCCCTAAATTCCGCTATCTCGGCGGTGTGACTGGCGATATACACAAATACAAACGCAGCAAAGGCATGATCGGGGGTTATGCACACCGGGTCAGCGCGATGCTTGTGACGCGCAATGCATTCGACGCGCAGGATTTACTTGATATTGATATAAGAGCTCGCGCAGCCGGGTTCACAGCTCAGGCGCTTAAGGCGGCGGAACTCACAGGTAATAGGGCGCTAATTAGTGCAGTCAGCGGTGCTGATGCGATTTCATGGCATGCCGTGCCGACACCACGGGGTGTGTTTGCTCACGAGTTTGGGCATGTGTTGCACCGTAGCTTCCCTGAGCAACTCGACAAAGTTGCACGTGACGCATACGGCGCGGGTTGGCAATATGCTGTGAGCAAATACGGGCAAACGAAATATAGTGAGTATGTTGCAGAGGCATTCTCTCTCTATATCGAAAATCCTACAGAGGCCCGGCTAAGGCTATACCCGCCGCTGCTAGAAGTTTTCAAGAAAATGGATAAAGCCGTAAAATGAAAAATTATGACAAGGCCGTGGCATTGATAAATCAAACAGAGCTGCCTGATGACGCGGAAGAGCAGTTAGATGAGCTTGCTGAAAAATCAGAAGATCTCGAAAAAGCAATGATCGAAGGTTTGGGTGAAGCGCTATTTGAACGGCGCAATAGCTGATTTTATTTTAAGGAAAACAGGTCGCTCAGGCGGCCTTTTTTTATGCCTGAAATCCACCAATGAGGACACAGCATGTCACGCATCTGCGTAAACGTGCTGTCGGTCATCAACTCCGCATCAAACATCACCACTGAAACCATTAATGGCGCAGAGCACATCGTCGTGAAAAACGTTGTGCCTGTCCGTGACGGCATCGTGCTGAACGGCGGATTGTACCCGGCAGAAGAAAACACGAAGGGCTACAAGAGCCTTGAAGATAAACCTATGCCTTACGGCCATCCGAAGGTAGACGGTCGCCACGTCAGTGCCAGCAACGTGAGGGCGGTGAATGAATACCACATTGGCGCATATACGCGAAACGTCAGAAAAGAAAATGGTCAGGTACTGACTGATGCAGTCATTAATCGTCGATTTGCTGAAGGCTCTGAGAAAGGCCGGAAAGTTCTGCGGCGCCTTGATGACATGAAAGCAGGGAAGTCGGTCGAGCCTATCAGCATCTCTACGGGGCTGCTGCTCAACCGCATTGAGGCAAAGGGTGAATCAAACGGCAAGCGATACACCTGGATCGCCACAAATCAGGTTTATGACCATGTAGCCATTCTTCTTGATGAGCCGCCAGCCGGAACTCCAGAAGAGGGGATAGGCATGTTCGTTAATGCTGAGGGCGACGAAGTCCAGGTGGAAACCGTAAATCTCTCAGATTGCGATACGCCAGACCCGCAAGACCCCGCTTTAAAGCAGATGTTCAACAACTTCATGGCGTTTTTCAGCGCCAATAACAAGCCCGTCAAAGAGGAAGCAAACCCGATGAAAGAACTCATCACTAACGCGCTGAAAGCGAAAGGCAAAGAGGTTGAAGGCAAAACCGATGCCGAGCTGATGGATGCGTATAACCAGATGGTCGCTGAAGAAGCAAAGGCGAAAACCGACGCTGAAGAAAAGGCGAAGAAAGAGAAAGAGGAAGCTGATAAAGCAGCGAAGCAGCCAGCCACCAACGCAGAAGAAATGCCAGCCTGGGCGAAGCTGCTTACAGAGCAGGTATCTGCGCTTAACAGCCAGTTCACCGCTAACTCTGACAAAGAGAAGGGCGAAAAGCGTGCTGCTGTGAAGGCTAAATTCGGCATGACCGATATCGCTGTGAACGCGCTGGACGGTGAGCCGCTGAATGAGCTGTTTGCTCAATGCCAGACATCCACTGGCCTGAACGGTGCATTCCGTCAGGCTGTTACAAATCAATCATTCAGCGAAATGCCGGAGTAAATAATGGCTAAAGATGGAAAGCACGTAATTCACGCCGGTGGCATTTTTGCCAACCCGCAGTTACATCGTGAGGGCGCGGCCGCAGCAGATACGAAGCCCGGTACTGTAGGGTTCTTTGATACAACAACGCAGAAGTTCACTGCGTCAGTAGATGGTAACGAAGATGCAATTCTGTACGTGGCAAATTATGACTATCTGCGTTGCAAAACTGTCGATGACACAATTAAGGCAGGTGACTGGGTTGTTGCTATGCATCCAACTGATGGCGTTTTCTTCAACGTTCCAGCGGCGGCAGGTACTTATAAAAAAGGTCAGCCCCTGTCAATTGTGAACGGGCAAGTAAAAGCCAAAGCTGCGGATACATCCACGCGCTGCTATGTGGAAGAAGACCATTCGTACACCATCGCGACAGCAGGCGACCTCCTGCGCGTTGTCATTAAGTAAGGAGCACTCGAATGTTTGTATTTTCCGCTAAGAAGGCCACCGAGACCCGGAACCTTGAGGCTAACACAGCTCAGTTCCAGGAACTCCAGTTCGCCCGTAATTCCAGTGCTCAGGCAGTGGCTGATTTCATCGCCCGTACTCGCGTTCGCGGGGAGGCTGCCAATGCTCCTGCCTTGGATGCAGTAAACGCTGTCGATGATATTCGTCGCCTGTATAAGACATATGATCAGACCGTGATGGCAGAGTTTGAGCCTAACACAGAGTTCACGCTGCTGAATGACCTGATGCCTCTGTCTCGCTCCGTACGCCTGGAAGAGTCTGTGTATGAGTACGCCCGCACTGGCGGTCGTGGCTGGGCTCACACTTCCATGTCAGGCCAGATCGGCGCGGCTCTGGATGCCAAGAGCTACACCTTTGACGGAACCATGGTTCCTATCCATGACTCCGGATTCAAGTTCAACTGGCGCGATCCGGTATTCAACAAAGGCAATGCGCTGTCATCACTGGCTGATGCTCAGGCCGGTTCTGTCGATGATGTTCGCCGTCAGTACGTTGATTACATCTGGGAAGGTTTCCGTGATGCAGCGGGCAACTACATCAAGTTTGACGATAAGACCTGGAAAGGCCTGCGTCATGACGAGCGTGTTGCCCAAGTTACACTGACCGTTAACTTCGCTACCAGTACAGACGTTAAGGCTATGCGTGCAGGCGCGATTGCTCTGCGTGATGTGATGAAGTTGCAAAACCTCCAGTACGGACAACAGACCTGGTATGTGTCAGCAGAAATCATGTCGAACTGGGAACAATATTTCGATGTGAACTCCCTGCGCACAGTGCTGGAAGAAATCGCCAAATTGGCTGGAATTTCAGCTATCAAAGAGGATGCAGAGCTTTCAGGTAATGAAATCGTGATCATCCCGCTGGCTGCTGGAGTTATCGCTCCAATCGTAGGTCAGGCGTTCGGCACCGTTGCCGACCCTCGTCAGTTCTATAACTCTGACTACGTGTGGCGCACCTGGGGGGCTGCTGGCCTGATGGTCAAGCAGGACATCAACGGTCACTACTCTGTTATTCACGCTTCGAGCTAAGGAAACAACATGGCACTCGTAAAGGTATTGGTAGCAAACCTCTTTGCCGGTGCCAATCTTCAGAAGTTGGAGATTGGCAAGGTTTACGACGTTGGCAGCGCTATCGCGGAAAAATGGATTGAGCAGGGTAAGGCAGAAGCTTCGAAAGAGAAGGCCAGTGAAAAGCTGACCTTCGAAGTGGCAACCCCATCCGCGCCGGTCAGCACTGACACATCAGTGTTGCAGTCAAAACTGAATGAGGCGCTGGAGCAGCTGAAGGCGGCACAGGAATCGGCAGAGGCGAAAGAAAAAGAGCACGCCGACGCACTGGAAGCCGAGAAAAAGCGCGCTGACGATGCAGAGTCGGCGCTGGCAGCAGCACTGAAAAAGGATAAGTAACCATGGCAGTGCAGATAACAGCAGCGCAGGTTAAACAGCAGTTATCTGCGCTGGGTTACGCCGTACCGGATTTCATGATTGATGCCTACCTGTGCAAGCTGGGCAGCATAAGCATGTGCCTGGAGGCGGCTGGCTACGATGATTGCGATCTGACGCTGATTCAGGTGTACGCCGTGACGCTAATGGCTATCACAGCATACAGCCAGCGCATTAAGTCACAGTCAGCGCCTTCAGGGGCGTCCCGGTCATTCGATTACAGCGGCGATGTAAAGACTATGCGCAATACGCTCGCGGCGCTCGATACGTCAGGCTGTACGTCATCTTTGCCGATTGATGTAGGGAGCAGCGTTGGGTTCTTTGACGTTGTTGGGGGCTGCTGATGGATATACCAGCATCATTGCGCCTGCCTCGAAAATTCCAGCGCGTGTGGGTGAAAACGGATAGCGGGAAGGAAACGACCGCTTACGTTAACACCGCGGGTGAGTGGCGCATTAACTGCCCGCGCATCGCTGCTGAAAATCCTACTGTCGTGAGCTGGAGGGAGTGACATGTCATCTTTAGCCAGTTGGTCATACACGTCGCAGGCGACCATCTGGAAACCCTTGGGGCTGGATGAGTACGGCGATTCCCTTGGCTGGTCTGAGCCACTGGTGATTTCCTGCGACTATCAAGGCGGGTTGAGTAAGCGTCTGGGTGCCATAGGCGGCGAGAAGGTAGTTAAGAACACCATATGGACGGAGTACGCACTGGCAGATACCGGTGATTACATCCTGATTGGTGCCTCGAGTAACCCTGACCCGATCGCAGCGGGCGCTGATGAGGTGATGCAGGCCATTCGCTATGCTGACACCTTCGAGCGAACCGCTGACGACTTCGCAATCCTGACAGGAGTTTGATATGGGAGTGAAAGTTAAAGGCATCCGCCAGGCACAGCAGAACCTAAATCGCCTGGTCGGCGATATTCAGGGACGAAAAGCGGTGCGAGCTTTGCAGAGTGCGCTGATTATCGGTTCATCTCAGGCAGCGCTTTACACGCCTATCGATACCTCAACGCTAATCAACAGCCAGTATCGCGAACTGGACGTCAATGGGACTCGGCTCACCGGGCGCGTGGGCTACTCGGCTAACTATGCGGTTTATGTTCATGACCCGAGCATGCCGCAGAACTTCCGGCGCTCAACTGCGCAGAAAGAGTTCCTTACGAAAGGCTTCGAAGATACACGCGAGCTTATCGACCGAACCATTAAAAAGGAGATGTCTCTGTGACCCCTCCAATGCACAAGCGTGTGCTCAATTATTTCAATGATGCCGCTCTAACCACTGGCTATCTCGCTCAACTTCTTGTGTGGAATGACACAGGAAATCTCACTGATAACTTCATGGTATTCCGTCCAAATGGCGGTGGCGCTGTCCGCAACCAGCTTGGCGGTGAATATTACGTAATGGTTGATGTCATTGGTGCTAAAGGTGCCAATGGCGCAGTTGACGAGCGTGTACAGGCTATCATCGATTTCGTTCAGCAAAACCCAATGGTCGACGCCTGTGTTGGCTATCTGGAAAATCTCGGCGGCATTCCTGCCCCCGTTCAAACAACCGAAGGCCGCTTGGTCTATCGGCTTCAGTTTGTTGCCACATTCGGCAGCTAAATAAACGTCAAAGAGGAATTACCCATGGCTGATTGCCAGAACAGCAACGAACGTTTGTTCGGTGGTGCCGTTGTGCTTGAAGTTGCCGATGGCTGTAGCGACACGCTGCCGCAGGAATCGGAATGGAAAGCGCTGGCTGCCGGAACGAGCAAAGGGTGGGACTTCTCACCTAACACAGTAACTTCAGATGCGGATGACGGTGGCGGCTTTGTTGAGAGCATCATCACCAACTCAGATTTCACCATCAGCTTTGAAGGTGAAGTGCGCAAGAAAGGTAAGCTGGATCAGTACGGAGTAGGTCGCTTCATCAAGTATTTCGCCGCAGAGCTGAAGGCCCGCCGACAGCCAGGTATATGGGTGCGCATGGAATACGGTGAGGTCACTTTCCGTGGTTACATGGTGGTTACGGCGCTGAGTTCCGATGGTGGCACAAACGATATTGTAACCTTCTCCACTGAGTTCAAAGTGGGCGATGCCACAACCATCGAGGTTCTGGATAGTGATGACACTGTGCCCGCCACAGGTGTCACCGTCACTCCTGCCACTACGTCTCTGGCCGTAGGTGCAACGCGCCAACTGACCGGAACTGTACTGCCGGCTGACGCAACAGATAAATCCGGCACCTGGACAACCTCTGACGCGACAAAAGCAACGGTCAGCTCTACCGGGCTGGTTACTGGTGTTGCAGCAGGAACCGCGACAATCACCTTCACCTCAACTGACGGTGCGTTTACTGGCTCTACTGCGGCGACCATCACCGCTTAATTGCCATTTCAGGGGCTTCCGCCTGGCGGCCCCGAAAATGTCTGTTACCGGATTAACCCATGACACCTTACAAAGAGATTGGAGAGTGCCTGATTACCGCTGGAGAGAATGAATACTTCTTCCGGCCATCATTCTCAGCAATGAGCCGAATCGGGGAGCCACAGGAGATAGTGCAGGCATTCTATGACCTGCATAACGATGAGGTGACACCGCTGCTTCAGCGTGGCCTGGATGCATACGGAACTATACCTGCATGGCTGCTGGCCCATGTGAACCGCAGGGAGATTGGGAAGCCTGCAATCATAGCAGCAATGAGCGTTCTCACAGCCTGTTGCGAGCGTGACCTGTCACGGCTTATAGGTGAGATTATCCCCGGCAAATCTGGCAAGTGGACATTCGTCTGGCGCAAAGGCGCGATGCCTGCTGTTGAGATGGTGCTCATTGCTCAGTCGCTTATCACCCACGGCATCATCGGCAAAGCGAAGGTGCGCCAGCTTCAGCGCCACGAAAGCAATCAGGCCACTACAGAGTTCAATGCTTTCGAGTACATCAGCGCTGCGCGTAACCACTTCGGCATAAGTCGGGATGAAGCGGAGCAGTTGAGCATGACGGAATTTTCCCTGCTTCTTGCAGCAAAGTATCCCGACAAGAAAGGCTTCACGCGTGATGAGTACGAAGCAGTTGCCGATGACTACCTGGCTAAAAAGGCGAGACGCCTTGCGAAGTCTGGATAAGTTAAGTTTTCGTTTCAACTTGGTTCAATTTATTACGCGATGGTTCGTCTTGGTTCGTCTTGGTTCGTCTTTGTTTGACTTCGTTGTGTTTATGGTTATGATTAGGTCATAACGTTCACGGAAGCCCTTATGGAAAGAGATAACGGTTTAGACTATTTGCTTTCACTGCATGGATCTACTGTGTACCGGGATGATGGCTATTGGTGGAAAGTTGATGTGTGGGAGGTAAAACCAACATCTTTCATACCCCATGGTGTACGTTACAGTTTAACGTTGCATGATAAGTACAACACTCGCGTCTTTGGCATAGACAATGCTCATGGGATAAAGTTACCTAAAAAGGGCTGTTATTCTGGCAGGTTGGTCTATGACCACATACACCGTACCCCTCATGATAAAGGGTATCCATACGAGTTTGTGTCAGCAGCGCAGCTTATAGAAGACTTTTTCACAAAGTCAGACGAAGTCATAGCTCAACGAGAAAGCCGAGGTTAAAAAATATGAAAGCTCTTATTGGTGTGATGCCTGAAGAGCACATCCGTCAAAGGATGCTTGCTATCGTAAAAGGCGAGTACAAACCTGAGCCGGGAGAGCCAAAAGTCTGGTTTACATCTGTAAATGCATTGGCTCAAGTCCTGAGTAATGAGAACATTGAACTTCTGCGTCTAATGGAAGAACAAAAGCCGGAAACGATTACCGAGCTGGCTGAGATGTGTGGACGCAAGAAAAGTAATCTCTCTGTAACTTTAAAAACTCTTAGTTCGCGGGGATTTGTTCGCCTTGAGAAGTTAGGTCGTGGCGTAAAGCCTGTAGCTCTGTTCACTGATTTTGATATTCAGGTAAAGCAAGAGTTTACTGTGAAGTTTGAACCAAAGGCCGCTTAGGCAGAGCAGGCATCAAAGCGCTGCGCCATCTGATCCACGGCGCTGATGTGGCATAAGCCCTGATTTCAAATCGGCCCTAATCAAACCCGCACTCGCGGGTTTTCTTGCTTCACATTGCATCAGCTTCCCTTTAGGATAATAGCCACTTTAATTGCATGGTAATTTGAAATGAGAATACTTTGGGGTATAAGCGCACTTCTTTCAGTTTTTGGTTTTTTTCAAGGCGTTTTATTGGTATCAAGCGCAAATGGTGCGCCACAGCAAGCTGCCGGGGCTGCTATGGGGCTGGCTTTATCAGTTATACCTTATTGCTTCTGCCGCGCGCTGCAGCAGATGAGACCTCGCGAAGTGGTCATCAAAAATGAGGAGAGCAAGTGATGAAAAGTAAAATAGCATTTGTATCCTTTTTGATAGCCACTTCTTTCTCATCAGTTGCCGCAGATTGGTATGCATCCTATGACAACGATGAAATGCGCGGGACAGCACAGAAATTCATCCAAACTGAATCTGATAACGCTGTAGAGTTTGATTTTCCCTATAACGGCGGCTCTAAGATGAGCCTGCTACTACGCTCAAAAAAAACTGAACTTAAAGAAGGGCAAAAAGCAGAAGACTTGCCGTTAACTGAAGCAATATTGACTATCAGTAAGGGACAGTTCATCTGTAGTTCTTTCAACGATTGCCACGTCTCAGTAAAGTTTGATAGTGGCAAAATAGAGAAGTTTTCAATGTCAGAAGCAAGCGGTGGCAGATCTGATGTCATGTTTTTTGATAACTCTTCTTCATTCATAAAAAATGTTAGAACACATAAAAAAGTCATAATTGAGGCCGAGTTCTATCAATCCGGAAATAAGCAGTTCAAGTTTGACCTTACTGGGCTCACCACAGCCAAAGGCTAAATATAAACAACATAACAAACCTCGCCAAGGCGGGGTTTTTTTTCGCCTGGAGAAATGCAAATGTCAAAGCAGGACATAGGTCAGCTGGTCTATGAAGTATCGATGGACGTTCAGGAGTTGATGGAGGCTCGGCAGAAAATCGACTCTCAATTATATGGACTGAATAAATCCGCCAACTCAGCTGGGCAGAGCATTGATCGACTGGAGAAGAAGACAGAAAACCTTGGTGGTGGCTTTACCCGGCTGGCTTCCGCTGTTAAGGGTTATATCACAGTACAGGCTGCACTTAAACTTATTGAAATAGCTGACGACATGGCAATGCTGCAGGCGCGAGTAACCCGCCTCAGCGGGAGTATGGAAGAGGCAAAAAATACCATGGCATCTTTATCTACGATCGCCGCAAATACTGGTAACAGCCTCGCCAGCACCGAAAAACTTTGGGAGACACTGACCGCTAGCTTAAAAGAAGCTGGAGCCACTAACGGTCAGGTTCTTATGCTGACCGACACGCTTCAGAAAATTGGTGTGGTGGGTGGCTCATCTGCGGAAGAAATGTCAAATGCCCTTCGTCAGTTCGGACAGTCAATGGCCGGTGGAGTTGTGCGAGCTGAAGAATTCAACTCGGTGCTGGAAAATATGCCGGAGCTGGCAAGACAGATGGCAGCTGGTCTTGGCCTATCTATTGGACAGTTGCGTCAACGTATGCTTGAAGGAAAGCTCACTGCTGAAGATGCGCTAAACGCGATCCAGAAGCAGGCGTCGAATGTAAATACCGAATTCGACAAGATGCCAGTGACAGTAGATCGGGCCAAAAATAGCCTTGATGTCGCCTTCAAAAACATGATTAACGATCTTAATCAGTCTATTGAGTTAACTCAAGAGTTGGCAGGGCTGATGCAGTCTGTTGCCAACAACCTAAATTTCTACAACAAAAATGTGGGCGACTCATCCCGCATGCCTAAGCTGATTGAGCTGCAAAAAGAGTACAACTCAGAGCTGAGGGACGGGCAGCGCTGGTATGAAACAGATACTATTTTCCAGCAAAGGCGCGGAGAAGCAGCGAGAAAACTGAAAGAAACAGAAGGTGAGATTGCTCACATCAGAGCTAAAGCAGCCAAAGATCTGGAGGAATCCAGTAAACCAATATCCGTTAAAGGAGCTACGTCAGGAAATAGCAAGCAAGATGATCTGATTAAGAAATCTCAGCGCCGCATAGAACTATCAAAGCGCGAGGGAGAGGCTAGGGCTAGATTGCAGGCGCAGTACGATGCTGAAGATGCAGGAATTAAAAGTGACGACCCGCGAGTTAAATCTCTGCAAGACCAGTACGCAGAAATTTACCGAAATACTCAGGCACAGAAGACTAATAATGCCGAGGGTAAAAAGTCTGCCTCACAAGCAGAGTCGATAGCAGAGAAGCTGGCATCGTTAAAAGAGCAGGCTGCGCTGTCTGCCGAATCCACAAGAGAGTTAAGCCGTGAGCAGGCAATCCTCACAGCGCAGCAGTCTCTTGGTAGCTCCGCCAATCAAGCTGACATCAAGCTCGCTGGCCAGTACGCTGCCGCAAAATGGGATACAGGGAATGCTATCCGCGCTCAGGCCGCCGCAGAGAAGTTGCTGCCAGAAGCCAGAGAGAACGCAAACTACAAGCAGGATATCGAAGACCTGAAAACTGCGCTTGATGCTAAAAAGATTACTCAGCAGCAAGCAGATGCTACATCTGAGCAACTCGCCAAACAGCATCAAGTTAACCTCGCTAAGATCCGTTCAGAGCAAGTCGTCACTCCTGAGCAGGTAGCGGCGGGCACCGTTGACCCTGTGCAGGCACTGGCAAATGAGAATGCTCAGAAACTTGCGCTGATCCAGCAGTTTGAGGAGCAAAAGATAATCACTCAGCAGCAGTCACTTGCGCTGATGAACGCAGCTAATACTCAGTACGAGCAGGCAAGAATCGATGCTGCGTGGAAAATATGGGAAAACCAGAATACTGCTAATCAGCTTCTCGGTAGCGCTATAGACTCGCTGCAAGGTGGTGCTACCAACGCAATCACTGGACTTCTGAATGGCACTCAAAGTTTAAGTGAAGCTTTCGCAAACATCGGCTCAACCATACTGAACAGTGTCGTTAGCAGTATTGTTCAAATGGGGCTTGAGTGGGTTAAAGCGCAGATGATAGGTCAAACTGCGCAAACCTCAGCAATCTTGTCGAACCAGGCAACTGCGACTGCCGCGCTAGCTGCCTCAACTGCATCAGGCATAGCTTCAGCAGCGACATTGTTGGCTGCATGGTCACCAGCGGCAATGGCTGCATCAATTGCAACATCAGGAGGTGCTGCGGCCGCAGGGATGACAGGTTACACCACTGCAATGACAACAGCCCAAACAATGGCCATAGCCGGCGCACGTAAGAACGGCGGCCCAGTCAGCGCTGGCAGCATGTATCAGGTCGGTGAAGGTGGTAAGCCTGAAATCTACCAAGCCAGCACCGGGAAGCAGTACATGATACCTGGTGATAACGGCAAGGTGATCAGCAATAAGGACATGATGGGAGCAGGTGGTGGCGGCACATCACTGAATCAGGTGATGAACCTGACCGTGAATACCACTAATGGTCTGGACGATGCCACCATCAAGCAGCTACGCCAGGCTTGGAAGACAGACACAATGCTTATAATCAGAGACCAGAGCACCAGGCCAAAGGGTATGCTTCAGGGCAGGAAGTAATATTTTCGAGCTGGTATAATTCAGCCTCAATTAAGAGGAGACGATACATGGCAATGGAAATTGAAGTCGGTAGGATCACTGCTTATGACAACGTAAATGGGCAGGGAATTCTGGCAGAAGTTGCTTTCAAAGATTATGAAAAAACTCAGCAGAATATTATCGTCGACGTGTTGCTGCCTTTAGATAAAGGCGCCTCACTTGTCGAGATTGAAGAAAAGGCCACTGAAGAAGCCAAGAGAAAACTTAAAGAGCTTGTCTCCGGTTTTTAATACCGCCTGAACTACACCCATGACCCGCTCCGGCGGGTTTTTTATTATCCGGAGTACCCATGCCAGAAACATTCACATGGAGCCCTCAAAAAGGCTTCACGATCAGCCGTGCGCCGAATGTAGCTGTCGTCAAGCTTGGCGATGGCTACGAGCAGCGGCAGGTTAAAGGCATCAACCCACTGATGGACAGCTACTCACTGACGTTTATCGGTGTTGATGGGCTATGCGGTAGACCAAATTACGCGAAGCAGGCAGAAGCGTTCCTGGAGGCGAGAATGGCTGTCGAGTCATTTTACTGGACGCCATCCGATACCGCAGTACAGGCGCTCTTTGTTTGTCGGTCATGGCAGGGAAAGAAAACAGGTGGTCAGTACGAGCTGACCGCAACATTTGAGCAGGTTCCACGATAGCCGAAAGGCGGGAGATATTTATGCTGAACCATAAAAAAAATGAAGTTTTAAATATTGATATTTCTGACATCAAAGAATTGGCGGAGCGAGTCCGCCAACTGGATGAAGCTATTATTTTATTTGATAAGCACGTGCAAGATAATCTTGAGCAATTTCTTTTAAGTTAACCCCTGCCTCATCTGTGGGTTGAATTTCCAAAGTTTTTTTTACTTGAGATTTAATCTGAGATTTAACCTCTTCTGGCATGGCGCCCAGTAACGAACGAATGATCGAATCCTGCACAATTTGCTGCGTTCTTAAATCTGTAATTTGTCGTTGGAACGTATCTAAAAGTTCACCTAAATCTGAATTCATAAAGTCCCTTATCCAGAGGTAATCAGCCATCCCTCATTTTCGGTGTACATCCGTGCCCAAACACGGACGGGCTGAATACTCAACATAACCTTAAGTGTCTATCAGCAACATCCTGATATTCGATCAGTACTCACCTTAAGAGCTGCCGCCCGGTGGCCTTTTTTTTATATGGGCACAAGATGAGAGACATACCAGCAGAGCTAATAATCGAAAGCGTCGATGCAGGTGTCGGCGCGATGATCGACCTGTTTGAAGTCGACCTTCAGTCGTTTGGCGGTGACGTGATCCGTTTTCATGGCGGCACCAACGGTTATTTCAACGATGTCATATGGCAGGGCCGCGCTTACTCGGCTTACCCGATTTCCGTTGAAGGTTTCGAAACGAAATCTGAGGGAACGTATTCGCGTCCGACAATGAAAGTAGCGAACATTACCGGGCTGATAACCGGCATCAACCACGATTTCGAGGATGCTCTAGGTGCGGTTGTAACGCGCCGGCAGGTGCTGGTTAAGCATCTCGACACGGTGAATTTCCCAAGCGGCAACGCAAGTGCAGACCCGACTATGGAGGCTGTGTCGCGCTACGTAATTGAGGAAATGGCGGAGGAGACCTTCGAGACGGTGACTTACAACCTTGCCACTCCGGTTGACTGCGACAATGCAATCATCCCAGCTCGCACGATTCTGGCTGACGTATGTCAGTGGGTTTACCGAGGCGACGGTTGCGGTTACTCCGGTGATCCGGTTGCTGACGAGAAAGACAATCCAACCTCTGACATGTCGCGCGACAAATGCTCCAAGCATCGCAGCGGCTGTCGTTTTCGTTTCGCTAAACCAAGTGCGCTGCCATACGGCGGCTATCCCGGCTCGGCTAAGGTGTCCTGATGATTGAATCTGAATGCCTGGCATATGCCGCAAAGTCAGCAAATGAGGTGTGCGGCCTGATTATTGAAGGCATGCGGTTGTGGCGGTGCGCGAATGAACATCCCGATCCGGGGCGTAACTTCCGGGTAGGCGAACAGGATTGGCTTGAAGCAGAAGAGACGGGAGAAATCACTGCCGTTTTTCATTCTCACCCTGAGCAAAAACTGGTGCTGTCAGCTGCCGATCGTACTGCACAGTTGGCAACCGGTATCCACTGGTGGCTGGCAAGCGGGGGTGAACTACGCAAATTTCGTCCTGTGCCGCATTTGCTGGGCCGCAGGTTCGAGCATGGCGTGATGGACTGCTACACGCTGTTTCGGGACGCATACCACCTGTGCGGTATTGATTTGCCCGACTTTGAGAGAACCAACGGTTGGTGGGTGCGCGGTGAAAACCTCTACTTGAAGAATATGGCGTCCAACGGGTTTCACGAGGTTGGCTTCGAAGTTATTCAGCCAGGCGATGTGATTATCCGCCGCGCATTCCCCGAGTGCGACCCATGCCACGCCATGATCTGGCTTGGTGACAATATCGTCCTGCATCACGAAGTGCACGGCAGGCTTAGTCGCCGGGAACCGCTTCGTCAGATTCACGTACCTCTGATCCACTCCATCTGGAGGCATGAACAATGCTCATCTTTAGATTTACAGGGAATTTACGACGACATTTCCGCCAAATCACTTTAAACGTAGATACGCCATCGCAGGGGCTGCGCCTGTTGCTAGCTCAGTGCCCCGCATTCAAGCGCGACTTCTATCAGACTAGGTTGCGCATGCGCATTGATGGCAGCGACATCTCTGGTGACAACCTCGAATTCCACATGAACCGGCACATCAAAGACGGCGCTACGGTGTTGTTCGTGCCGATCGTTGAGGGTTCGATTTCTGCCGTGGCGGCAGCGTGGATTATGGTCGCGGTTACTGTCGCTTCAGTCGCCTATTCGCTCTATATGACCTCGCATATGAAAACGAACTCATCAGCGGATCAGGACACCAATTCCATCACCAACAACTCATTCACCAGCGCGGAGAACCGCACAGGGCAGGGCAGGCCGGTGCCGCTGCTTTTAGGTGAGATGGTAGTTGGCTCGAACGTAATCAGCCTTGGCATCGATACATCGAACAACCAGGACTGGAATATCTCAATTAGTTAAGGTGAAAGCATGGGCTCAGGCGGCGGCGGTGGCAGCACCCCAAAACTAATCGACGACAACCTCAAATCGAAGCAATTCCTCCGCGTTCTCGACCTCATCAGTGAAGGCCCAATCTACGGGCCGGTAGACCAGCAGCACCTTTCCTCGTTCATGCTGAATAAGACGCCGGTCACCGACTCCCTCGGCGGCACGACGATTAATGGTGTTAGTGTGGCATGGCGTCCGGGAACGGCAACGCAAACACCAATTAACGGCTTCAACGCCATTGAGGCGACAACGGTCGTTAACACGGACGTGACTCAGGCTACGCCTCTGGTGCGCACGGTTACGGACACTGACGTTGATCGCGTGCGCATGAACATCGGCGTGTCCAGCCTTGTGGAGCAGGACACCAAAGGCAATCAGCACGAAACGTCTGTGACGATGGTTATCGAAACGCGCTCGGGCAGTGCGGGTGCATGGCAAATCCAGAAGACCGTGACAGTTACTGGTAAGCAGTCTGGCGAGTATCTCGAAGCTCATCTGTTTAATGCTCCAGAAACGAAGCCGTTCGATATCCGCCTGCGCCGCGTAACAGCGGACAGTTCAAGTGACTTGCTAAACAACGGCACCATCTGGAACAGCTTCACCGAAATCACCGACGATAACCTTTCATACCCCTACGCTGCTGTAGCCGGTTGCGTGGTTGATCGTGACCAGTACACAGACACACCTTCGCGCACTTACCATCTGCGCGGGCTGATTGTCGATGTGCCGGATAACTATGACTCGATCGCTCGTACCTACACCGGCATCTGGACCGGTGGCTTCAAATCAGCCTGGACGAACAATCCCGCCTGGCTGTTCCGCGCACTGGTGAAGAATACGCGCTACGGTCTGGCACGCCGCGCTGGCTATGTTGATGTCGATGACGGCAGCCTGTACGAGCTTTCGCAGTTTTGCGATCAGCTTGTCGATGACGGCTTTGGCGGCAAAGAGCCTCGCTTCACACTGAATGCCTACATTACCGAGCAGAAAAGTGCGCGTGACCTGCTGGACGATATCGCTGGCATGTTCCGCGGCATTGCATTGTGGGATGGCATGCGCTTCTCAGTGATGCTGGATAACCCTCAAGACCCGGTTGCATCAATCACAAATGCGAATGTTGTGGACGGACTGTTTACTTACAGCTCTATGAAGCGTTCAGAGCGCTATAACGCTGTAATCGTCTCATGGACGGATCCGAACAACGGCTGGTCTCAGGTTAAGGAATACGTGTCCGACGATGGCCTGATTGACCGCTACGGCTACAACGAAACCACTATGGAGGCTTTCGGTTGCACGTCAAGAGGTCAGGCGTTCCGCACAGGCAAATGGTTAATCGAAACTGCTAAACGCGAAACCAAAAAGACAACCTTCAAGATGGCACGTGAGGCAATTCGCTTTATCCCGGGCGACGTTGTGGAGGTGCTGGATAACAACTATGCAGCGACACGTTTAGGCGGCCGTATTATCTCGCACAGTGGTACTTCCATTACAGTCGATGCGGATGTGTCTGAGTTAGCCGGAAGCGGCGATAAAATGTCGATCATGGGTTCAGCGGGTAAGTTTGTTAAGAACGAGATTGCCAGCGTTACAGGTCGCGTTATCCGCCTCAAGACAGCGCCAGCGTGGGTACGTGATGGCACCGTGTTCGTGATTTCTACTGACGAAGTCGCGCCGCGGTTGTTCCGCATCATGGGAATTTCTGAAGACGAGAATAATTCTGTTTATTCCATATCTGCGACCCTGTACGACCCGAATAAGCAGGCCGTAGTTGATGATGGCGCGGTATTCGATACGCCCGGCGATACGCTCAACGGTTATCGCGTGCCGAACATTGAGAATCTGCGCATCTTCAACGTGAATAGCGAAACCATTCAGGTTTCGGCGACGTGGGAGACTGCAACGCTTACCAAGAAAATTGTATTCGAGCTGTATGTCTATAGCATGGATGGAAAGGTGGTTGCACAGTACGAAACAGACCAGTTCCGCTATGAGTTTTACGGCCTCAATGCTGGCAGTTACACACTGGGCGTGCGTGGGCGCAATGAGAACGGGATGAAAGGAGCGGAGACGCAGGCTGGCCTGGTGATCGGCGCTCCTTCAGCGCCAACTTTCATACAGTGGACGCCCGGGCTCTTCTCCGCTGACATAGTGCCGGTGATGAACGTTACGGCCACAACTGACACTTCTTTCGAGTTCTGGTACACGGGAGAGTTGCCAGCACCTGACGCCGGAAGCATTGAAGACCAGGCTCGGTTTCTTGGCAGGTCATCACAGTGGACGCTGCACGGCCTGAAGGCTGACACTACGTATTATATGTACGTAAGAACTAAGAACGCATTCGGCGTATCTGACTTTGTCGCAATATCGGGCAAAGCGTCATCTGACATTCCAGGGATGATAGATATCATCGACGAAGCCATCCGCGAGTCCGAAGCATTCGACAGACTCACAGGGCAAATTGATACCGGCATTGAAGCAATTCTTCAAAACGCGCTTAATCTCGACTCCAGCGTTAGTCATCAGTTTAAACAAGTGGGCGAAGTAAGGGCTGATGTACTCACTGTGAAAACTACGATCGCTGATGTCGATAAAGCGATAGCTGAACTTTCCACGCGGGTTCAGGCTCAGTTTGATGGCGTTACTGCATCAGTAAATGAAAAGCTCACTGCAACGGTAAAATCAGATGGAATTGCATCGGCATTCTATGATGTCGGACTTCAGATTTTGCGAGGCGGGGTTTATTACAAAAGCGGAATGGCGATGGGCATTGAACCTGACGGCAGTTCGTATAAATCCACGATTGCTTTCAATGCAGATCAGTTTGGTATTTACACGGGTAGCGAGGCAGGCGGTTATCAACTTGCGTTTGCTGCTATCAACGGACAAGTATTCCTGCGCTCTGCATTTATTCAGGACGGCTCTATCGACAACCTTAAAATTGGTAACTATATCCAGTCTAATAACTATATTGCAGGAGTGTCTGGTTGGCAGTTGAATAAAGCTGGAACGTTTGTAAACTATGGCTCTGTGACGGGGGAGGGGAAGATGAAACAGGACAATAATACGATCAGTGTGCAGTCGGCGTCGGGCCAATTGATACAGTTAGGGCGGTTAACGGGGAGTTTCTAATGGCTGAATGGGGGCTAAGAATATGGGACGAAAATGGGAATGATGTTAACACCGGACTTGTTCGCATTCTTGTGCTAGGTACAGCCAAGTTAGCATCAGGTCAAACTTCAGGGGCTTGGTCATTCAGCATGCCACCTGGGTATGTGGCGGGGTATTTATTCCAGAATACATCTCCCACTGGAACGACAAATCGAAGGGTATTTAATATATTAAATGGAACCATATCACTTTCGCCTGCGGATGGTAACTACGGCGAAAATACTGAACCGTCTACAAGTGGTAATGTAATCTTCTATGCAAGGAAACCATAATGGCAAAGTTCGGAGCGTTACTTGAAGATGCGAAAGGTAATCCTTTTTATGTTGATGATACAATGCCTCTGTGCCTTGTAAACAAGATAACTAAAACACTGAATGTATCAAATACGATAGGAGGCGTGATACGCGTACACCCCAATGATGGGGCGGTGAGATTTATCTTTTGCAAGGGAAACAAAGCCGAGGTGAATTTCTATTATATACTTGACTCGACCTCAGGAATGTACATTGTAAATTGTAGTGGCCCCGGAGATTTTATTGTTGATGTGTATGTTTTTGGTTATCAATACCAGACACCTCCAGCCTGGGGAATGGCAATATGGGACGCACAAGGAAGATGCATTATCACAAACGAAACAAAAGTGCTAAGAGGTATACAACCGCAAGGAAATAATGGTGCAGATAGCGCTGGTTTTAATGTCGATACCACGCTAATCGGTGAGTATGCTGTGGCACCAGATTGTCTGGGTTACATGGCTGGTGTGATAAATCAGGGCGGACAGGTTTATCCCTTTGTTGCCCCTGCGTATACGTCAGCATATTTTAACGGGACGAGCACCAGGATAAAAGGGGCATTCAGAGGTGATCTCGGAGGAGGGGGGGCGAGTAATATTCAATATGTAAACCACAGGAATACAATAAAAGCAATAGATGTTGGTCTGTATTAGCTTGCTTGGTTAATTAAAATCAGTTAACTAACGGAAGCTTTGAGAGTAAGATAGGAATCATTAATACTAAGGATCTTGATTATGCTAAGGATTGCCAGTTTATTGTTCGTTATATTTATATTATCTGGTTGTGGTGGTTTTTTTGAGAAGCAAGAGCCTGCTTGCAATGGAGTTGCATTGCTTTCAGGTCAGGAAACAGTAGTCCAAATTTACGCTGTCCGTAAGTGGGCAAACCAGACCCAGTATAAGGCCGGATACCCATTCAACTGGCAGTGGGTAAATAAAAATAACTTCATTCGTACTACATGCGAAAAATAATTCGCTCTAACAACAGAGACCCGGCCACCGTGCCGGGTTTTTTATTATCCGGAGAAAATTCTATGCCAGCAGGCACTATTAAATTAACAAATGGCTCAAAAGTTGTGTCAGGGATCGGCACTACTTTCACTAACGAGCTAAAAGTAAATGACTTCATTGTTGTTGTTGTTGGTGGCGTTACTTACACACTTGGCGTAGAGACTATCACGTCAAATACTTCGCTGACACTAAACACTCCCTTTGCAGGGCCGGCGGCGCCAGGGCTGGCGTGGAGCGCTGTCGCTAATCAAGCGCTTGTTGGAATCACAGCGCAAATTGCAGCTGACACAGCAAGAGCAATTCGCGGACTTAATCATGACAAAGATAATTGGCAGAAGATTTACAGTGCGAGTGACAAAATTACTATAACTCTCCCGGACGGGAGCTCTTATACCGGCCCTGGCTGGAACGCTATCACTACAGCATTAAGCAATAAAGCTGATTTAGCGAGCGGTGCTGTTGCGATTGTGCAGGGCGGAACCGGGGCAAAGACCGCAGCTGGCGCAAGAAGAAATATGGGACTTCTTGCGCCCGAGGACGTTTCGTGGATACCCGTCACACTTCAAAATGGATGGACTGTTACGCCGGGAGGCAGGGCTGCTTATAGAAAAGTTTTGGGATTATTACAGCTCGATGTGACAATAAATCCAGGAACGTCTACAGACTGGACTTTGCTTTTTTCATTACCTGTTGGGTTCAGGCCTCCATTTACTTTTAACCAGGTTGTTTTCAGTAATGGTTCGAATACTACAACACCGCCGCGTGTATCAATTGGATCAAACGGAATTGTATCCTGCGTTAACATATCATCTGGCGCAGGAATATCTTTTAATATCACAATTCCGTTGCAGTGAATTCTTGCTCGTGCGACAGACCCTCTTTTTTAGCATGTTTTTATCTGATTGATTTTTATAATGGTTAAAAAGAGGGTCTGGACGAGGAAATAAGGTAAAAAGCTAAAGAAGTAAATGGGTTAGCGCGGTAAGATAACGGTTTACTGCCGCACAGGCAGCTTAGAAGTTTATGCAGACGAAATCCAAGCTGGCAGAACGGTTTACTGCCGCACAGGCAGCTTAGAAGACCTGAGCCGAAGTTGTAGCTGCAATTGCGGAGTTTACTGCCGCACAGGCAGCCTAGAAGTGATAGTTGTCGCCGCCAGATCATTGCCCTGACCTTCAGGCACAAAAAACCCGGCGCGGTGGCCGGGTTAATCTTTAGATGGTTTTGATGAGGGGAAAAGCCCACGTATCACACCCAGGAAGGCCGCAAAAACATTCAGTGTTACCGCTGTAGTGATAGCAATCATTACTTCCTTAGGGAATAATTCAAATCCAAATATTTTTGCGTATCCATAACAAAAAAGAAGTATTGACCACCCATAAAGCGTTTTCCTAACGACTTTATAGGCCTTTTCTCCGAATTTGTCTCTTAAAGCCCTATCAGCTTTTCTATCCTCAACTTCTTCATTTAGAAGTATCAGGTCTTTTTCACTGGATTTTTCTTCCCGGACTCGTTCGCCTGCAGGTGGCTCGTCGACTTGAGAAAGAGTCTGGCCAGTTGGTGATGCCTCATTAGATAGCTCCGTTGTGTGCGGCGGAGCTATCTGACTTAATATGTCCTGATTAGTCTGCCCTGACATGGTTATAAATCATCCTGGTTACTGGGGTTTGGGTTCAGGGTGAATGTAGTTTGCCATGTCTTCATAACTAATTATTGACCCATCAGGGCCACGCAAACTCCATGCAACACCTTCTGCATGAGTCATAGCAGACAACTGTGTTCCAGAAAATTTACCGTAAACCTCAGTAATGCGATCAATCAGTTGATTAGCCGCAGTATCGTTAGGGTCAACTTCAGGCGTTATAAGCCTGATGCCATTACCCTCCGGAGAGGGAACCGCGCGTGTCAACTTATTGGTTATAGGCCTATAACCATAATCTTTAAGCTCATGATACAGCGAAGTTATCACTGGGCCATGACGCCACCGCGCGAAACTATCGTCTATAAGCGGAGTTCCGTCATACAACTTCAGGAACCATGACTGCGCATAAAACAATAGCTTCTGGATCTTCATGGGGGACAAGTCAGGTATTTTTCCTTGCCTAGCCCTTTCAATGAAGGCATTAGCAACCGCGTTCGCAGAATAAGCCATGATTCGCCTCCTTTGGGTTTAAATTTAGACAATGCCATCCAGTACCAGAAGTGAAAACTCCCAGAAAGCACTGTATGGATTTACAGTGATTGCTCAAATTTGATTATAACACGTGGAGAGATTTTAGGTAGAACTAAAAAACCATATATAACATGGATTTACAATGAAAGGTGTCATTCTGTATCACTGCGTTTAACTCAAAATGGTTGAGAATGCAACAATCTAGCTGCGCATGTTTTTTTAGTCAAAAAAGGCCGCATTTCTGCGACCTCTCATCACGTCACCCGAACGCCTCTTCGGCCACCGGGCTTTACCCTATGATAACCCAGGCTAATGAGTTAGAAATTATGGTGATTTAATCAGGCTGGATGAATGAACAGGAGGCGTACGCCTTTGGATAAATCTCACCATAAATCATCGCCCTGAAAATTCCTTCCCATTGTCCGATTGATCATTCTCATTAGCTGATCAAACAATACTGTATATCCAAGCAGTATTGAGGCGGTTACTGGTTAGGCCGGACATACGAAGATGATTTCAGGCTGGAGAATGTTTACTGCCGTGCAGGCAGCTTAGAAGTATCATTACTGTCGATCCATCAATCCATTGACTCCGTGTTCACTGAGCTTGTCCAGCATCAGCATGCCGTTGCTTTCCTGATTTTGAAGCTCCAGCAACTTGTTGCGCATATCATCGAGCAAAGGCTCGATTGCACCACGTTTGCGAACGACCTTGCTGATAACTTCTTTCTCGAAATCATAGACGGCCCTGTGTACAGCCGAGGTGATTTTCATGATGCGGCGACATTCCTCCCCCAGCGCTGGCAAATCTTCTACAGAGAATGGCTGTGGCGATGACCTTCCGGTGGCAGATCGCAGGCAGTACCAGATACCTGCATTCCACGACTGGTCGAACTTCATTCCATTTGTCATCATCCACACCAGGCGCTTGAGGTTATTCATGTCGGAAGGTGCCAGTGGTTCTGATTGCGGACGCTTCTCATAGCGGCCAGTTTTGCGGATCGCAGGCAACACTTCGTTAAATACCCAGTCCTGGAATTGTTTTGCTTCTGGCTTGTTGCTGCGGAAGATGACGCGGTAGAGGTTGGGTTCGTTGACGTAAACCAGCTGTTGTTTGCCGCCTTTCGTAGGGGTGTATGTTTTACATATACCCTTCTCATCAAGCTGTGCCGCTAGTTGGCTGACGTTTTTAATATCTAAAACTTCACATACGTCTTTCAGGCAGAACCACGGCTCACCGTCGATTACCTGAATTCGTACATCATGGGATTCTTGGAATGAAAATGATACTGGCTGGATAGTTAATGCTGTCATGGTAATGACCTCGTGTTAGTGAGACTTACACCACCTTCGAGACCAATCTTGGGTGGTGAGTTGTGCAGAGTTGGTCTTACCGGCTAACACGAACCCGGCGCTTCCGAAGAAGCCCCCACACAACCCACCATAATTTTGATGTGATCGTGCTTCGCGCATAAAAAAACCACGTCAGGCGTGGTGTGCGCCGTGTTAGATATCCGGGAGACCAATCCCGACAGCCGATTTTGCGGCTGCACGGGGAATATAGCCCCGGATATCTAAAAGAGTCAAGATGAATGGGTGAGGTGGAGAAAGGGAGATTGATGATTTCAGACTAGAGAATTGAGGTGCGTACATAATTGCGTACATAAAGCGAGGCTGTCAATTAAGATGCCAGTAATGGCGGGCGTTTCAGGGCTGCGTCTCATAATCGTGGAAGAGAAAAGTTGGTTGTACTGGCTTATCTTTCACTGTATTTAATTACCCACGTTTGATGAATTATCTTCATGATTTTGCTGGTGTTATAAGTGATAACTGGTTTATCTACCTGAGTCTGTACCTGTTTGATTATTGATGCGTTGGCGAGTTTATGACTTATTGAGTGCATAAAATCACAATCAGGTGAGTACAAAATAGTATTTTGGCTATCAGCAACACAAACCTACCTTCCATCTATGGTAAACCATATCCCTGCGCATCTGAAATAACTGATTTGAACGGGGGCGGGAGTCAGCAGGAACTCCCGAAGATAGAGCAAAAAACACACCATTTACTTCACATATTACAGCCTTTGCAAGGCGTAAACAGCCTGTCTGAACTTGTATAGCGATCCAATTTACCCGCCCCTGGCAACACCTGCAACCTTTGGTTAAATAGTAGTAATGGCGTATCTGAAGTGAATATAAAGACCAAATATGGGCAGCACCACGCAGAGCTTAATATTTAAAAAAACCTTAAAATATTGAGGGTTTTATGATTTAGAAATTTCCTGGTGGGTGGTATGTTTATGGAAATTTTACTATGAGGTTTACCATGCATCGCAATGATGTTATTGATTCATTCAGAGCAATTGCTATATTTCTTGTTACCGGGTTTCATATTTCAGGATGGGCGCTATATGGTTCCGGTGTCGTATTTTCTGATATCTCAACATTTATCAACTATGGTCAATTTGATGCCATTGGAATTATAGGGAATGGTTGGGTCGGTGTAGGCATGTTTTTTGTTATATCCGGATACTGTATGGCCAACTCCGTAGCCAGAAGATTCTCTCACGGAATGAGCGCCAAAGCTTATGCTAATTATGCGTTGAATCGTCTTATGAGAATCGGGCTACCTTACTATGTGGCTATTCTCGTCTGGGTTATCTTAATCGACCGGTTTGGCGTAACATCCAAATCTACAGGGATAAAAGATATTCTGACGCATCTGTTTTTTGTACATAATACATCAAAAGAAACGATGTACTCTATCAGCGGCGTCTTTTGGTCACTGGCCGTTGAAATGCAGTTCTGCATGATACTACCTTTGATATTCATATTTTTTAAATCATCAGCTATGCGCTGTACAGCGCTGTTGTTATCATTGGCATTCACTGTAATGATAAATAAGTTTTCGAAAAGTATTCTTTTGACGTGGAGCATTGCTTCATACCTTTATCTTTTTCTTCTTGGCTGGTTTCTCGCACTTCTCCCAAATTATTTCAAGATAAAGTTTGCAAGTCTTTGGGTGTTATTACCCGGTTTTATCGCTTTCAGTCTTTTGATTTGCTATAGAGGGAACAATTATGACATGAATCTCAAGCTGTATGAGATATTAACAGCCACTGTCTTTTCGATCTTTATGATGTCGTGTGTGATGAGATTTAGAAATCACAAAAATAATTTCATCGTCAGCATATTATCGTTTATCGGAAGATGTTCATTTTCAATTTACCTGTACAATTATATCTTCTGGTGTTTAAAGCCAGGAGTTAACAGTGTTACAAGCGTGCTTGGTGCTTTCTTATTCGTCATCATCATCGGTATTGCCATGCACTTTATTATCGAAAGAAACAGTGAAAAATTAAGGCGTTATGTATTCAGTTCCGGCACTGACGTTCTGAAGTTGATAAGAAGATGATCCCGCGTTCGTCCTGCCAGACAGCCCGGCTGCGGTGACGCATAAAAAGATGAACAGCCGGGTGGGGCGTTGTCAGGTGTCCATTTAACACGATTAGCAAACATTCTGTACGATAGTTTTCGACAGCGGCGGTGTTAATCGCCTGATTTATTCATATTTTCTTGCAATTTTGTCACGCAAATACATCCGGGATGCCGTACAACATGCGCAGTTTTTTACAGTGTAAATGTTGAGGATTGAGCGTTGAAAAAGCATCAGCTTGCAAGTTTCTGTGTGGTTATGGCGCTGAGTACCACTGCCTTTGCCGAAGGCCAGCCCGCTGTGGATGCGCTGGCATTTCCAATGACGGCTCCGGCAATTGATGCCGCTTCCTGGGTGCTGATGGATGCCACCACCGGACAAATCCTCACTTCCGGGAATCCCGATGAACGCCGCAACCCGGCCAGCCTGACCAAACTGATGACAGGCTATGTGGTTGATCGCGCCATCGATAAAAAGCGCATTACCCGTGACGATATAGTGACAGTCGGTCAGGATGCCTGGGGAGCAGGTAACCCGGTATTTAAGGGGTCGTCCCTGATGTTTCTTAAGCCTGGGGAAAAAGTATCGGTACGTGACCTCAGCCGCGGCGTAATTATTGACTCAGGCAATGATGCCTGTGTAGCGCTGGCGGACTATGTTGCCGGAAGCCAGGCGAACTTTGTCACCATGATGAATCAGTATGTGGACAAACTGGGGCTGAGTAATACTCATTTTGAAACCGTACATGGGCTGGATGCACCCGGGCAGTTCACCACGGCACGTGACCTGGCAACGCTGTCGCGCGCGATTATCAGCGGCGAGCCTGATTTCTATCAGATGTACAGCGAGAAATCGCTGACCTGGAATGGCATCACCCAGCAGAACCGTAATGGCCTGCTGTGGGATAAAACCCTGCACGTTGACGGGCTGAAAACCGGACATACAGAGAGTGCTGGTTTTAACATTATCGCCTCCAGCGTGGACGGCCAGCGCCGCCTGATTGCAGTGGTTATGGGTGGCAAAAGTACCAAAGGGCGAGAAGAGCAGGCGCGCAAGCTGCTGACCTGGGGGCAGACTAATTTCGACACTATTCAGCTATTCCATGCTGGAAAAGAGATTGGTCATGAGAACGTCTGGTACGGCAATCCACACAGCGTTTCACTGGGCAGCGAAAAAGATGTATTCCTTGCCCTGCCGCGTGACGCCGTGCAGAAAGTGAAAGCGAAATATGTGATTGACCGTAAAGATCTGGAAGCGCCGATCAAACTTCACGAACAGGTGGGAACTATCCAGCTGGTTGAAGGTGATAAGACACTGGCCAGCTACCCTCTGGTGGCATTAAAGCCCGTTGAAGAGGCTGGTCTTATTACGCGCATTAGCGACTATATTAAACAGAAGCTGTAAAACCTGACCCTCCTCCTGCCGGAGCCGCACACCCATGCTCCGGCCACTTTCCTGTTTGTGCAGTGCCTCTCAAATCAACACTTTCCTCTAAAGACAGCTGGCAAACGCCGCTTCTTCATGGTTATTTATACAGCTGTTAATCAGATCGGGAGAGGATCATGCAGGTTGAAATCAGCACTCTTGGGGCACGGCAGGTGGCAGCGGTTCGTCTGGTTGGCCCGTGGCACGAAACGGCACCCCGGGGCTTTGCGCGTCTGGGTGAATGGGTTTGCCAGCATCAGCTAAACGGCGACTGGCTGGCCTTATATTATGACAACCCAGATATTGTGCCTGCTGAACAATTACGTATTGATACCGGCATCACCGTTCCCTCTGGCTTTGTTTTACCGCCAGAGAGTGACGACATAGAGCTGCGAGCCGTTCCTGGCGGAACCTATGGTGTGGCAAAGGTTACGGTCAGCGACGGAAATTTTGCCAAACCCTGGCTTGAATTCTACGATGAATGGCTACCCACAAGCGGCTATCAGCGTGCTGAAGGCCTCTGTTTTGATCGCTATCTCAATGACGGATCGCAGAGTGGAATATGGGAGTTTTGCATTTGCGTCCCGCTCATCAAGAAGCCGGAATGAGGGGGCTGAAGTGTTATGGGAATGTGAATAAAATCAGCCATTAAGAGAATGTCTGATTAATGTTTTGTATACGAAAAGAGGGCTTAGTGTTTTCTGCTGTGTAACTGCGGAAATGCGTGAAAAAACGGCGGAAACTGCCCTTTCTTCGTCTGCTGCGAGCGTCTGCTTCAGGTATCATGTTCCGCCTGTTCACTCTTCTATCGGAGTCACATTTGCGACCGGATAAGCCCTTATCGGCCTTTGAATTCAGCCTGTATCGCAATTACCGTATCGTACACAGCGCACGTATTGCCCTGGCGTTTATTCTGACGTTCCTGCTGGTGCGCCTGATGGAGATCCCGGAAGGCAGCTGGCCGCTGATTACGCTGGTGGTTGTGATGGGGCCGATCTCCTCCTGGGGGAATGTTTTCCCACGTGCTGTTCAGCGTATTGGCGGAACTATTTTTGGCTCCATCTCCGGGCTGATAGCCCTCAAGCTGGAACTGATCTCTCTGCCCGTGATGCTGGTGTGGTGCGCCGTAGTGATGTTTATCTGCGGTTTCCTTACTCTGGGTAAACACCCCTATATGGCGCTGCTGATCGGCATCACCCTGGCGGTAATCTGTGGCGGCATTCCCGGTGATATGACCACCGCACTGTGGCGCGGGGGGGATGTGATTCTTGGTTCACTGCTGGCGTTGCTGTTTACCAGCATCTATCCGCAAAAAGCCTATACTCACTGGCGCATTCAGATGTCAGATATGTTGCTGGAAACAGCGCGCCTCTATCACGCGGGTTGTTCGCCTAATCTGGTGGAAAAGCCGCGTCTGTCGCAGCCGTTACAGCGCCTGTTAAGCAATGTGGTTAAAATGCGTTCGCTGATTGATCCTTCCAGCAAAGAAACACGCATTCCTCGTTCGGTGTTTGAAGGTATTCAAACCCTGAACCGTAACCTGGTTTGTACGCTTGAACTCCAGCTTAATGCCTGGTGGGCATCGCGTCAGAGTCACCTGATTATGCTGAATGCCCCGGCGCTGCGTCATACTCAGCAAATGACAGAAAATACCCTGCGCGCACTGTCCAAAATGATGGTGGGAGGCGATACCGGTAAAATGGCGGCGAACAGCGAAGAGCTGGCAGAGATCACCCGTGAACTTCGCCAGCTGATCGCCGAGTCTGACAGCGATGAACTGGTGGAAACTCCAATCCACGGCTACGTCTGGCTCAGTCTTGAAATGGCCAGCCAGCTGGAAAAACTGACCGATCTTCTGCGTCTGGCACTGCGAAAATAGAATGATCCAGCAACAACTTACTGCGAGCTGACTCGGTTCAGGGTAAGATAGGGGCAATGCTGTTCTGTAAGTTTAAAATTGCCATCGGCAGCGGCCCGCCGTTAAGCTGGTAGCCACGACAATGATGCCTGTTTTCACAGGCCCAAATGAAAGGTGTCTTCATGGAAAATGCAAAACAATCATTTCAGGACGTACTGGAGTTCGTGCGTATGTTCCGTCGTAAGAATAAGCTGCAACGTGAAATTATCGACAACGAAAAGAAAATCCGTGATAACCAGAAACGTGTGCTGTTGCTCGATAACCTCGGTGAGTACATCAAGCCAGGCATGAGCGTGGAAGCTATTCAGGAAATTATTACCAGTATGCGCAGCGATTACGAAGATCGTGTTGATGACTACATCATCAAAAATGCCGATCTGTCGAAAGAGCGTCGCGAGCTGTCGAAAAAACTGAAGTCACTGGGTGAACCGAAAGCCTGATCCGCGAGCGGAGATGTCTGTTAACACCCTTCGGTGAACATAATAAAGCCGGGCAGAGATGCCCGGCTTTTTTTATTGCTCGCCGTTATCCAGCCGCTGCGCCAGACGCCGTAGCTCCGTTGCTATAGGATGGCTGATCCGCTGATTACGGCGCGGCGCGGCGGTGCTGCTACGCACCACCAGCGATGTGGTAAAAGGCGGCAAATTATCATCACTGCCGGGGTGCTCGAGCTGATTTGTCAGCCACTGAACGCTACGCTCGCCGAGCTGGCGCATATCCTGGCGTACGGTGGTTAGCGGTGGCTGATACCAGGCACTGTCGGCAGTATCGTCATAACCCACCACGGATATCTCTGCGGGGACTGCCACACCCATCTGGTGCAGCGCCTGCATCGCACCCAGCGCCATCTGATCGTTTGCCACCAGCAGTGCGCCAGGCAAAGGTTCACCGGCAAGCTGCATTACCGCCTGGTAACCTGACTGAGCACTCCAGTCGCCATCAAGCTGTCGTACAGGTTCCAGCTGGTGCTCATTCAGCACCTCGATCCATACGGCGTTGCGGGCGCGCGCCGCTACCGACTCCGCCGGGCCATTAAGCAGCGCAATATCCCGATGCCCCAGCTCTAGCAAATGCTCTGCCCCCTGACGTGCGCCGCTATGAGCGCTGAACGTGCAGGCAGCAACGTCGGCATCTTCAGCGACATCAAGAAACAGGCAGGGCAGGGATGCCGCCATGCGTTCAATCTGCTGTGCCGCCTGTGCCTCAAGCGGAACATTAATTAACAGCGCGTCCACCCGCTGTGATAGCAGGTCGCTGACCGCCTGCTGCGCACCGTCACTGCCCGCCATGGCAATCACCAGATGATAGCCCAGCTGACTGGTTCGCTGCTGAATAGCGGAAGCGATCTGCGCCGGTGCCAGCAGCGCTAAATCACTGGTAGCAAGGCCCAGCGTACGGGTATTTTTCCCGGCCAGCTGCTGCGCCACACGATTAGGTACGTAATTCAGCGCCTGCATGGCCGCTTCCACCCGAATACGGGTCTGTTCTGCAACCTGGCTTGAATGGTTCAGCACCCGGGAGACGGTCTGATAGGACACACCAGCGGCGCTGGCGACGTCTTCCAGCGTCACGGAGCGAGATCTCATAGTTAACTCCTGTTTTTGAATGCGCAGTGTAGCAACAAAACGCCCTCGCATCTTTCGTTCAACTGCACCACGTACTCCCTTCCTGTTGTTGAGCTGCGGTTTAAAAAAACTGGTAAGTGGTGAATATAATATTTCCAGAACCTGGTGTGTTTTTTCGACAGACAATAAGGATATATGATATGTCTGAACAAGCCTTATCCCGGGACAGGGTGATCCGAACACTCCCATTAACCCACTGGAATCAACCGCATCATGATAGCGGAGCGCTGGCCTCGCTCGAGCAGGGCAACGTCCTTTTTTTGCCCCACCTCTCTTTTACGCTGATGCCGGAAGAGCTGAAGCTGCTTGACCCGGCGCTGGTGGCTCCAAAGCGTAAAAATATCACCTTCGATCCGCAACATAATCGCGTACGTGGTCTCGCCCGGCAGCAGTATGCCCAACAGGTTACTGACCTGCTATCCCGCTATTATCAGCACTGTTTGCAGTTAATCGATGCGCTACTGCCGGAGTACCGGCACGCCGTGCACTCACCGTCGAATACACTGCGCCTGCATCCGGTCAGCACCTGGCGCAGTAAAAGTTCCTGGCGCAAAGATGACAGCCGTCTCCATGTTGATGCTTTCCCATCCCGGCCCATCCACGGCGAACGTATTTTGCGTATTTTCAACAATATCAATCCGCATGGTGAAAATCGCGAATGGCGCGTGGGTGAGCCATTTCCGGTACTGGCGCAGCGCTTTATGCCTCATCTGAGTGGTTATTCACCGCTGAGTAGCTGGTTTCAGCAGCGTATAGGGATGACCAAATCTTTGCGCTCGCGCTACGACCATATGATGCTGCGGCTGCATGATGCGATGAAAGCGGATAGAAAATATCAGGAGCAGGGGCCACAGGTGACGCTGAGTCTGCCCCCGGGCAGCAGCTGGATCTGTTTTGCTGACCAGACACCCCATGCGGCGATGAGCGGTCAGTTTATGCTGGAGCAGACATTTTTATTGCCGGTTTCAGCAATGCTGAACCCGCAAAACTCGCCGCTAGCGGTGCTGGAAAAACTGATGCAACAGCCGTTGTTATGAACAAAGCGGGGTGCCATAGTTTGTCATCCCGCCGTTGCTGCACTTTGATACATAAAAAGACTTTGCATAAAACCATCCCTTTAACCATGATAATTAAGGTAGGCCCACCCCCTGGTTAAAACTGGAACAATCTTGCAAAACCTTCGTGTTTCTCTACAGCAAGCGATAAAACGGACTGCCTGGTATCCGAAACGACGTTCCTTCCGCGTACTGTTCTGGCGCGAAATAACACCGCTGGCGGTGCCCATTTTCTTTGAGAACTTATGCGTTCTGTTAATGGGAGTGCTGAGTACTTTCCTGGTCAGCTGGCTGGGCAAAGAAGCGATGGCCGGCGTCGGTCTGGCCGACAGTTTTAATATTGTGGTGATCTCATTTTTTGCCGCTATCGATCTGGGTACTACGGTGGTGGTGGCCTTCAGCCTCGGTAAGCTCAACCGTGAACGGGCGGTGGCGGCAGCGCGTCAGTCGTTGATTATTATGACGCTGTTTGCCGTGCTGCTGGCGCTGGCTATCGAGTTTATTGGCCCGCAGATTATCGATCTGATAGCGGGTAAAGCGGAGCCGGAAGTCAAAGCGCTGGCGCTCTCCTATCTTCAGGTTACCGCCTGGAGCTATCCGGCAGCGTCCATCGCACTGATTGGCTGCGGGGCACTTCGTGGTGCCGGAAATACCAAGATCCCGATGCTGATAAACGGCGGGATGAATATCCTCAATATCATCATCAGCAGCATACTGATCTACGGCTGTTTCTCCTGGAATGGCTTGGGGTTTGTCGGTGCCGGGCTGGGTCTGACTATCTCCCGCTATATCGGTGCAGCGGCGGTGATTTACGTGCTGGTTATCGGTTTTGTTCCGGCACTAAAAATATCGCTGAAAAGTTATTTTACCCGCCTGAATATGAGTATTCTGCGCGAAGTACTCGGCATTGGTATTCCGGCCAGCATTGAGTCAGTTCTGTTTAACGGCGGCAAGCTGTTAACGCAGATCTTTGTGGCCGGAATGGGTACCGATGTGATCGCCGGTAACTTTATCGCTTTCTCTATCGTTTCCCTGATCAACCTGCCGGGGAATGCACTCGGTTCGGCATCGACCATTATTGTCGGTTCGCGACTGGGACGCGGTCAGCTGGGGCAACCGGAACGTCTGCTGCGCTTTATTTTCGGGCTGTCGAGCATCGGTCTGTGCCTTCTTGCGCTGCTGACCGTGCCGTTTGCCGGCTTGCTGGCGCAGTTCTACACTCAGGATGAAGAAGTGATTCACGTGGTGAAGATGCTGGTATGGCTCAACGCTGCGTTTATGCCGTTCTGGGCTGCCTCCTGGGTATTGCCCGCCGGATTGAAAGGCGCACGCGATGCGCGTTACACCATGTGGGTTTCTCTGCTAAGTATGTGGGGCGGGCGTATTGTCGCTGGTTACCTGCTGGGGATCGTACTGGGCTTCGGCGTGGTCGGCATCTGGCTGGGTATGGTGCTGGACTGGATGATCCGGGGTTTCTTCTTCTATCGCCGTATGAACAGTGGCCGCTGGCTGTGGAAGTATCGTCCGCAGCCTGAGCAGCATTAACGCACAGATTGCCACCTTTTTTCCCTCTGCGCTCTCAGTCACTGCTTGCGTTCAAGATATATCATAGATATATTTTACCCGGATGAGAATGATTCCTGATTTCAACTATTCCGAGGGTATAAAAGTTGAGTGACTCCCCAGCAGCAAGCCGCGCTCCTAAGCGCGTACGTAATGAACTGCGTTTCCGTCAGCTGGCGGTTACTGCAAAAACTAAAGTGGCCGGATGCTTCTGGCGAATTGATTTTGCCGGTGAAGATCTCGCGGGGTTTAACTCCCCAGGATTCGATGACCACATTAAGGTGTTCTTCCCGGATGCCAGCAGCGGTACGCTAAACCTGCCGGAAGTGACGGAAGAGGGCGTGGTGTGGAAAGAGGGCACGCGTCCGGTCTCCCGTGATTACACCCCGCTGTTTTTTGACGGCGTGGCAAAAACCCTGACCATTGATTTCTATATCCATGACGGTGGCGTGGCCAGCGACTGGGCAGCCCAGGCGCAGCCGGGTGATGCATTAGCCATTGGCGGCCCGCGTGGTTCGCTGGTGGTGCCGGAAGATTACGCTTTCCAGCTGTATGTCTGTGATGAGAGCGGCCTGCCTGCCTTTAAACGCCGCAATGAAACGCTCAGTGGCCAGCAGCTCAGTCTCTATGCTTATGTGGATGAAGCCACCGGCGTGGATTATCTCGACGGATTGAACGGCGTTAATGCCGCCTGGATTGGCAGCGGTAAGATGCAAACAGAAAATCTGGCGGCACTGATTGATACGCTGAATTCAGTTCAAATCCCCCGTGAGGACTATTTTATCTGGCTGACCGGTGAGGCGGAGTTTGTCAAAAAACTCAGCGATTACTTTATTGAACAGCGCGGTTGCGATGCCACCTTTGTGCGCGCCGTTGCCTACTGGCATCAGAAGTAGCATGAAAACCGATCTGCCACTCTGGCAGCCTGAAAGCAATGCTCGCCCCGGCCGCAGAAAACGCCGGGAAAAGATGCTTGATGCCAGCGATATCCGCCTGCTGCTGCTGCATTTCCTCAGCATTAACCCGGCTCACGGCTACGAGCTGATCAAAGCCGTTGAAGATCTGTCAAAAGGGGAATACAGCCCAAGCCCGGGGATTATTTATCCCAATCTGCAACTGCTGGAAGAGATGGAGTACATCGCAGTGGTGGATGCCCTGGCAACGCGTAAAGCGTATCGTCTGGAGGCGAAAGGGGAGGAGCAGTTGCAGCAGCACGCGCAAGGCCTGACCGCCATCATCCAGCGGCTGTCGACGCTGGCTGTGCTGGTGAATAATCGCAGTCTGCCGGATGTTGAGCGCGCTATTCATAATATGAAAACGGCACTTAATTTCCGCCTGTCGCAGGAAGGGATTTCGCAGGAGACGCTGTTCGCTATTGTTGATGCGCTGGACGATGCCGCGAAAAAGATTGAACGCAGCTGATAAAAGGCGGAGTGATATTCTTCTGAGATGGCCTGAAGAGAGGCCATCTCAGCGAGGGCGTTTACTCCCCTAAACGGTAGCGTTCCAGCCAGTGCGCATAAGGTGCCGGCAGTACCCAGGATGGGCTGCGAATCTTGAGTTTTTTCGCCAGGTAATATGGATAGTGCGGATTAGCGAGGTGCGCGCGACCGATCATTACTAAATCCATCTGCTGTTCGGCAATCACACGCTCGGCAACCTCCGGTGCTTCAATGCCCCAGGAGGATGCTACCGGTAAACCGGCCTCACGGCGCACGCGCTCCGCTACCGGAGCCAGGAAGGCAGATCCCCACGGGATTTGGGTCTCAGCAATGGTAAAGCCTACGCTGACATTGAGCAGATCCAGCCCACCGTCACGCATCAGCCGCGTCAGTTCAATTGATTCAGCCAGCGTTTCTTCATCACGTCCGTCATATTCAATCACGCCAAAACGAGCCGTCAGCGGCAGGTTCTCCGGCCATACTTCACGCACGGCGGCCAGCGTTTCCAGCAGGAAGCGACTGCGTCCGGCGAAATCACCACCGTAGCCATCGGTACGCTGGTTGGCATGGACGGAGAAGAAGGTCTGGGCCAGATAGCCGTGGGCGAAATGCAGCTCCAGCCATTCAAATCCGGCGTCACGTGCGCGGCGCGCTGCCGCTACAAAATCACTTTTCACCCGTGCGATATCGTCCAGCGTCATCGCCTTTGGTACCTGCGGCAGGTTATGACCGAAAGCGATGGCAGAAGGGGCGATAGTCTGCCAGCCACGGCTGTCACCGGCGGCGATATGGTCGTCACCTTCCCATGGACGGTTAGCGCTGGCTTTACGTCCGGCATGGCCGATCTGGATGCCCGGCACAGCTCCCGCCGCTTTAATTGAGGCAGCAATCTTCGCCATGCCTTCTGCCTGCTGGTCGTTCCACAGTCCGGTGCATCCCGGAGTGATACGGCCTTCCGGCGACACCGCCGTGGCTTCGACAATCACCAGCCCGGCGCCGCCGCGTGCCATTGCCGGATAGTGCACCTGATGCCAGTCGCTGGTCAGCCCCTCTTCGGCGCTGTACTGGCACATCGGAGGAACGGCAATGCGGTTACGCAGCGTGACGTCTTTCAGGGTAAACGGAGTAAACAGTGCAGACATAATCAACCTGTAAAGTGAGAAAACAGCGGGAGAAAGGCACCACAATAAGCTACCTGAGGCGCGACCGATTTGCTGTGTGTGCTGAATCAGTCTGCCATTCTGGTTGCTGCACAGCAATAAGCCGGGCTTATTATGCGATAAGTATAACGTTGCAGGATCGGCAGTGAATTTCTGCCAGGTTATTAACGTGCTTCCCTCTTACCCTCACGTTAATAATAAAGGTAACCCGCAATGAAACAGGAAATTCTGATTATTCAGCCGCTAATGCCGGACCTCAGCGAGATTCTGCACCAGCAATATCACTGCCATCGTCTGTATGAGCAGACTGACGTGGCTTTATTTCTTAGCCAGCATGGGCACAAGATCAGGGCCGTTGCCACCCGGGGTGATGTCGGTCTGGCGGCTGAGTTGATGGCCGCCTTGCCCGCACTGGAGCTGATTACTGTGTTTGGCGTTGGCACCGATGCGATCGATCTCGCTGCTGCCCGCGATCGCAATATCACGGTGACCATCACCTCCGACATTCTTACCGACGACGTAGCCGATCTGGCGTTAGCGCTGATGTTGAGCACATCCCGGCAGATAGTAGCGCAGGATACTTTTCTACGCAGCGGCGCCTGGCAGCAACGCCCTCCTCAGCTGGGAAATAAACTGAGCGGTAAACGCGTTGGCATTATGGGACTTGGCAAAATTGGTGCCGCCATTGCCCGGCGCTGTGCTGGTTTTGATATGCAGATTGGTTACTGCAACAGCCGTCAGAGTGATGAACCGGGCTGGCAGCGTTTTGGCGATCTGCATCAGCTGGCGCAGTTCAGCGATTTTCTGGTTCTCGCCGTGCCGGGCGATGCGCGTAATCGCAAAATGGTGGATGCGGAGATCCTCAGCGCGCTGGGTGAGCAGGGCATTTTGATTAACGTCGCGCGTGGCGCGGTGGTGAATGAGGATGACCTGATTGAGGCACTGCAAACTCAGCGCATTCGCGGCGCAGGTCTGGATGTGTTTGACAGTGAACCGGGAATTGATTCACGTTTTGCTTCACTGAACAATACGGTGCTGACGCCGCATATCGCCAGTGCCACGGCAGAGACGCGGCAGGCGATGGC
The DNA here is from genome assembly GCF_009738185.1 of Erwinia sorbitola. Classification (NCBI taxonomy): domain Bacteria; kingdom Pseudomonadati; phylum Pseudomonadota; class Gammaproteobacteria; order Enterobacterales; family Erwiniaceae; genus Erwinia; species Erwinia sorbitola. The sequence goes on from NZ_CP046509.1 coordinate 1,715,821, forward strand.
GCAGAATGTGGTGGATAATCTGGCGGGCTGGTTTAAGGGGGAAGGGGCGATCACACCGATTGGATGATACCGTCCAGGCACTGTGTTTTTGCAGGGGCGAAGCATGCTTCGCCTGTTGCTTTTGAAAATGTACGGTATTCAGATGCTAGCCCTGATAGCGTCCGTCTATGACTTCAACTCCTTTTCCCGCCAGCCACGGATCAATCCATTCGCGCTCCAGCTCGCCACGCTGCGCCAGTGCAAAATTCCGCTCATCGACAATTAAATATGCCTGCGCGGCCTCAAGAATCTGTGCGGCATCTTCCCGCGGAATCACAATCACACCGTCGTAATCGCCAAGAATAATATCCCCGGGCGATACATGAATATTTCCGCAGGCTATGGGCACATTAATCTCGCCGGGGCCATCTTTAAACGGCCCGCCCGGGGTGATACCGGCAGCGTACAGATGATAATCCATCTTACTGATGCCTTCGATGTCGCGAATTGAACCGTCCAGTACCAACCCTTCAATACCGCGCTGACGTGCCCAGGTGGTCATCACTTCCCCCATCAGCGCCTGGCTGCGATCGCCCTCATTGGAGACTACGATCACATCCCCTTTTCCTGCCATATCCATCGCTTTATGCAGCATCAGATTACAGCCGGAACGGGCTTTTACCGTTACCGCCAGGCCGCACATCACCGAATGTGACGGATTGCTCATCAGGCGGATATCGCAGGTGAGCGCTGGCAGGCGGCTCATGCAGTCAGCCACTACGGCAGCGGGCAGGGTGCGAAACGCCTCAACATAGGGCGCAGCCTGTAAATTACGTTGTAAGAAAATACGGTTTCCAACAGTCATTATAATCCTCGCTTATTTCAGGCTGGCAACGGCGGCGGCAATCAGCTCTGCCCCATGTTGCAAGGCAGGTAAATCGGTGGCGATAGAGAGACGGAAATAAGGCGACAGGCCATAAGCCGCACCGGCAACAACCGCTACGCCTGCGCTGTCGAGCAGCCACAGCACGACCTCATTATCCGTAGTCAGGCGCTGCCCTGCCGCCGTGGTTTTACCCAGCAGACCGCCGCAGTTAACGTAAAGGTAGAAGGCACCCTCCGGTACCCGACAGCTGAGTCCCGGGATCGCATTCAGCCGGGCGGCGATGTCATCGCGGCGCTGGCGGTAGATCTCAAGGCTGGTGGTAATAAATTCGGTGCCGCTGTTGAGTGCTGCCAGTGCAGCGGCCTGGCTGACGGAGCTGGCATTGCTGGTGGATTGTGATTGCAGCGTTCCCATCGCAGCGATCAGTGTTTTTGGCCCGGTGGCATAGCCGATGCGCCAGCCGGTCATGGCATAGGTTTTTGAGACGCCATTAACGATCAGCGTGCGGTCTGCCAGACGCGGCTCCACCTCAAGCAGATGCACATTGGGCGCATCGTCATAGCGGATATGCTCGTAGATATCGTCGGTCATAATCGCCAGATGGGGGTAATCCAGCAGCACATCGGCCAGCGCCCGCAGTTCGGCGCGGGTGTAGCTGGCTCCGCTCGGATTGGAAGGGGAGTTAATCAGCAGCCAGCGGCAGCGACTGGTAATCGCGGCCCGCAGGCTTTCCGGCGTCAGCTTAAAACCATCCTGTTCGCTACAGGTGACAATCACCGGACGACCGTCGCAGGCCAGCACCATATCCGGATAAGAGACCCAGTACGGGGCAGGGATCAGCACCTCATCACCGGTTTCCAGCGTGGCAGCAAAAGCATTAAAGATGGCGCTTTTAGCCCCGTTGGTCACGATGACATCGTCAGCATTAACTGTCAGACGGTTCTCACGCAGAAACTTCTCAGCAATTGCCGTGCGCAGCGCCGGGGTGCCGTTGTTCTGCGTATAGCGGGTTTCACCGCGCTCAATGGCGGCGCTGGCGGCCTGGCGGATAACTGCCGGAGTGTCAAAGTCCGGCTCGCCTACCACCAGGTTTACAATGGCTTTTCCAGCACGTTTCAGCGCGTTGGCGCGATCGGATGCGGTACTGCTTGGAGAGGGTTTAATACGGGTAACGCGATTAGCAATATGGATGGCACTCATGACAACACTCCGGTCGGTGGCGTAATGAGCTTAAGTTACGAACATGCGGGTGTATTCGGCTAAGAGGAGTTTGTTCTGATTCAAGAGCGAAAGCTTATGGATGGGGCAGGGCCATAAGCAAAAGCCATTTAATGGTGCAGGGCTGCATCACAAACTGAAGAGAAAAACATGTTAAAAAACGGTTAATATGGCGATCTATCTCACTGTTTTACATATTAACTTTGCTGATGTGTCGGCGCTCACCCTCAGAGTGGTCTGGATCTTGCTATATTCCATTTCATCCAATAGTTATCCCAGCGAAGTGCAGAAGAGGAAGTCATTATGAATCTCAGACGACTCAAATACTTTATCAAAATTGTCGATGTCGGCAGTCTGACGCAGGCAGCCGATATTCTGCACATCGCCCAGCCGGCTCTCAGCCAGCAGCTGGCTTCGCTGGAAGGTGAAGTCAAACAACAGCTGCTGATCCGCACCAAACGCGGCGTAACGCCAACCGAGGCGGGCAATATTCTCTATGCACATGCCCAGGCCATTTTACGCCAGTGCGAACAGGCGCAAAGTGCGATTGATGGTGCCGGGCAGGCGCTGAGTGGTCAGGTTTCAGTCGGCCTGGCTCCCGGCACTGCCGCTTCGCTGCTGGCGCTGCCGCTGATGGAAGAGGTGCGCAAACAGCATCCCGGCATTCTGCTCTATTTTAATGAGAGCTTTGGTACCACTCTCAGCGAGCTGATTATGAGCGGGCGCATGGATATGGCCGTGCTCTACGGCAACCGCCAGGTGCATGGACTGGCATTTATCCCGCTGATGAAAGAGGATCTCTATCTGGTCACGCCGCAGGCCAGCGCCAGTTTCGGCAAAACCGTAACTCTGCAACAGATCGCCCATCTGGAGCTGTTTCTGCCGCGCCCATACAACATTATGCGCAAGCTGGTGGATGAAGCCTTTGTGCAGAAAAACCTCTCTTACAGCGTGAAATGTGAAATCGAATCGGCGTCCACGCTGGCACTGGCGCTGGATAACAATCTCGGTTCCACCATTCTGCCGGAGTCCATCGCGCGCAATATGGTGGCGCAGGCCCATGCCCGTATGGCGAAAATTGTTGACCCCGGCATTCAGGCGCCGCTGTCGTTCTGCACCTCCGACCATCTCCCGCTCTCTCAGCCTGCCGAGGCAGTGAAGAAGATTCTGCTGGCGCTGATGGCAGAGCGTACTCAGGATAACCGCCCGCTGACGCTGGTTGGATAGGGCCATACGATCGGGGTACTGAACCCGGATCATCTGCGCGGTACACAGTTATTGACTCAACATGATTCGAGAGGCGGGCAGGCGGCAACCCCCTGGCAGCATAGATCGCTATGTGGCTGGGGGAACGGGTGCAGCCAACCAGCTCGCAGTCAAAAGTTAAAGAGTAATAAGTCTGTCTTATCCCCCTAAAGCGAAACCCTCTTACAGACTGGCAGAACGACCGGGCTACAGTGACCCCATGTCGGGCTTTCCGTTGACGGATATGATGTTGAGGATGAGGAATGGATCCAGCAGGTCAGTTACAGACGCCACAAATCAGCTGGCTGGGAACCCATGCGCTGCTGTTTGAAGCGCCGGGAGCACTCTCTCTGGCTAACCAGCAGCGCATCTGGGCGCTGGCAGACTACAGCGCACAGCTGCCCGCTATTCGCGGCGTGGTTCCGGGGATGAACAATCTGATGCTGGTGTTCACTCCGCAATGGAGCGCGGCGGAATCACTGCCGGAACAGCTGCTGCGCCAGTGGCAGCGCGGCGAAAGCAAAACTTTCTCAGGCCGGGTGATTGAACTGAACGTTACCTATGGCGGAGAACCCGGCCCGCATATCTGCGATGTGGCGGACTATACCGGAATGACGATTCAGGAGATCGTTCAGCGCCACACTGAACCACTCTATCCGGTATATGCCCTCGGCAGCCATCCAGGCTACTGCTATCTCGGCAATATGGATCCGCAGATTGCCACTCCGCGCCGCCATACCCCGGTACAGAGTATTCCCGGTGGTTCGGTCTCCATTGGCGGCGTGCAGACCGGCGTTTCCGCTTCTGCCGGGCCAAGCGGCTGGAACACCATAGGCCGTACCGACTTCCTCTTCTTTGATGCTCATGCTGCACCGCCGGTACGCTTACAGCCCGGTGACAGCATCCGTTTTCGCGTAGAAAAGGTGCTGGCATGATCGAGATAGAACGCACCACACCGCTCAGTAGCGTGCAGGACAGCGGCCGTTTCGGTGCTCTGCATTATGGCGTTGGCACGGCGGGGGCTATGGATCCGCTGGCGCTCAGGCTCGGTAACGCACTGCTGGGCAACCATCCGGATGACGCGGTGATTGAAGTCCCGCTGTTTCCCTTCCGCGTACGTTTTCATCGCGCTGGGGTATTTGCCCTAAGCGGCGGCGACGGACAGGCCACGCTCAATGGCAGGCCCGTCCCTCCGTGGTGGGTTGCACGGGCCAGCGCCGGGGAGGTGCTGACGCTGAATGCTTCACGTTTTTCCGCCCGCAGCTATCTGCATCTGCCGGGCGGGGTGGATGTGCCGCGCGTGCTGGGTTCGCGCAGCACCCAGTTACGCGGGGAGTTCGGCGGCTGGCAGGGGCGTGGCCTCAGCGCAGGCGATCGGCTTAACGCATGCTCTCCTGACTATCGCGGCGCGAGTGACTTTGGTATCCCTTCACCACGGCTGGCATTGCAGGCTGATTCCCTGCTGGTACCGCAGATCCGCGTGCTGCCCGCTGCCGAATATCCGCTGTTTACCCCGGAGTCGGTGCAGCGTTTCTGGCGGCAGCAGTGGCGCATCACGCCACAAAGCAACCGCTACGGCTACCGGCTGGAAGGTGACGGGCTGGTAGCGAAGGAACCAATCGAAATGCGATCTCACGGCATTATTCCCGGCGTTATCCAGGTGACCCACAGCGGTCAGCCAATTATCCAGATGCGCGATGCGCAGCCGAGCGGAGGCTACCCAAAACTGGGGACGGTAATTGATGCTGATATGTGGCTGCTGGGGCAGGTGCCGGTGGGCAGCCAGGTGCGTTTTGTTGAGGTGGATCTGGCCCGGGCGCAGGAAGCACAGCAGGTTCAGCAGCGCTGGCTGGATGACCTCTGTTACCAGATTGACCGTTACCGCCGCAGTGCGGGCTGATCATTTAACAGGAGAGCCGATGTTAGCGTTCAGAGAGTTACAGAGCCTGGTATATCAAATGCAGCGCAGCGGGCTGACCAGCCTGCACATTAACAGTGCGGAGTATGCCATTCGGATGACCTGCCCGCCGGGGTATCAGCCGCCGGTAACGGAAACGCTGGCGGCCCCAGAGCCAGAGGTGCACCGGGTTGCCGTCACCGCAGCGATGCCGGGCCGTATCTGGCTACAGGATCCGTTAAGCGGCAAAAACATCGGGCCAGATCCCGGGCCGGTAGAGGAGGGGGCGCTGCTGGCGCTGCTTCAGGTCGGGCAGATCTGCCTGCCGGTGCGCGCACCACAGGCAGGAATTATCACAGCAATTGACGTGCAGCAGGGGCAGTCGGTGGAGTATGACCAGCCGCTGATGCAGCTACAGACAGAGGAGCAGAGCCATGCGCAGCATCGATCTTAATGCCGATCTGGGGGAAGGGTTTGGCGACTACCGGCTGGGGGATGATGCCGGACTGATGGCGCTTATCAGCTCGGCCAACGTCGCCTGCGGCTTCCACGCGGGGGATGCCGCAATCATGGCCAGCAGCGTATCGCTGGCTAAACAGTACGGCGTCGATCTCGGCGCTCACGTTGGATTCCCGGACTTACAGGGTTTTGGCCGCAGACGGATGCAGATCGAACCGGCAACCCTGGCACACTTTGTCACCTATCAGCTGGGAGCGCTGGCCGGCTTTGCGCGGTCTGCCGACTACCCACTGACCCATATGAGCTTTCACGGCGCGCTGGGTAATATGGCGGCAGAAGATGAATCGCTGGCACGGCCGCTGTTGCAGGCAGTGCGCGCTTTCGATCCCACATTAATTATCAGTACCACATCTGACAACGCCGTAGAGCGCTGTGCGCGTGAGCTGGGGCTGAACGTCGCCTGCACTTTCCTGGCAGATCGCGCCTATCAGGCCAACGGTCTGCTGGTGCCGCGCGGCACGCCGGGGGCGGTGATCCACGACCTCGAACAGGTCAGCCAGCGGGTGATTGACCTGCTGAAAAACGGCGCGGTCAGCGCCATTGACGGCACGCGGCTGCCGATGAACATCTCCTCGATTTTGCTGCACGGCGATACCCCGGGGGCGCTGGCTCTGATCGCGCGTCTGCGCCGGGATATCGTGGAAAGTGGTGTAGAAATCAGGTCGCTGTCACAACAAAAAGTCCGTTAAGACCGGTATGTAGCCAACGCAGCAGCAGCCTGGAGTATGAAGGATATAAGAACGGCTTATTGCCACAAAGGCTTAACCTCTTACCCCCTGGCAAGCCCGGGGGGATAGAGTCAAAACACCAGAAAAATAACAGGAGTGCATTATGCCTTTTTCAGATTACAAAACTGCCCTGGTCACCGGCGCTTCAGCCGGTATGGGAGAAGCGATTGTCGAGCGCCTGTGTAAAGAGGGCATTGTGGTACATGCTCTGGCCCGGCGCGGTGATGAGCTTGAGCGCCTCGCGGCCCGCACCGGCTGTATTCCCCATGTGGTGGACGTCGCGGATGTGAATGCGCTGACCGAAGTCTGTCGCAATCTGCCAATCGATATTCTGGTCAACAACGCCGGGGTATCCCATCCGGGATCGATTCTTAACGCGGAAGAGCACTATATCGACACCCAGGTGGATGTGAACCTGCGCGCCGTGCTGCATCTGTGCCGCCTGCTGGTGCCGGGCATGATGGAGCGCGACTGCGGCCACGTTATCAACATCACCTCGATTGCTGCGATCTATAACTTTGGTGGCAACTCGATTTACCACGCCACCAAAGCGGGCGTCCATGCGCTGTCGCGCCAGCTGCGCGTCGACTGTTATGGCAAACGTGTGCGTATCACTGAGATCTGCCCGGGCCGCGTTGCCACCGATATTTTCGGCAACGTGTCCGGCGATAAAGAGGGTGCCCGCCGCCAGTTTATCGATGGTTTCGAACTGCCAGAGGCTAAAGACATTGCTGATACCGTAGCGTTTGCGCTGGCGGCCCCGGTGGCGGTGAATATCGGGCATATCGAGATCACCCCGACACTCCAGGTGCCGGGCGGGCTGTCCACCATGCGTCCAGGTGATGCCACCCGCTGACAGTCAGCAGAACAACTGAGGGCAAGCGACGATGAACGGTTCACTCGATTTTAGCGTCATTCTGCATGGTCAGTACGGGCAGATGATCGTCGACGGTATGCTGCTGACGCTGCAACTGGCGCTCGGTTCCTGGCTGCTGGCGATGGTACTGGCGATGCTGCTGGTGGTGATCCGCCTCAGTAACCTGCGCGTATTGCAGTGGCTGGTGGCGGCCTATGTCTCTTACCACCGCAATGTGCCCACGCTGATCCAGCTGATGATGTGGTACTTCGCCATTCCTACGCTGTTGCCGGAGTCCGTGCAGATCTGGTTGAACGATTTCAACGCTGAATTTGTCTTCTCACTGCTGGCGCTGGGGCTGTGTCAGGCGGCCTATTTCTCCGAGGATATCCGCAGCGGCCTGCGCGCCACCCCCGCCGGGCAGACGGAAGCCGCCCGCGCGCTGGGTATGGGATATATGCAGTCTATGCATCTGATTATCCTGCCGCAGGGCATCCGGAACGCGCTGCCTGCGCTGATTAACCACACGGTACTGCTGTTTAAAAACACCAGTCTGGCGATGGTGATTGGTGTGGCGGATCTCACCTATGTGACGCGGGAAATTGAGAACTACACCTTCCGTACCTTTGAGGCTTACCTGGTGTCGACGCTCTGCTACCTGTTCTTCTCACTGTTGTTGATGGGCGCGGGTGCGCTGCTGGCGCAACGTTTCCAACGTGTCTATGCGAGGTAACGTCTGATGATGGAAATGCTGACGATTATACAGCAGAACGGCATGTTGTTCCTGATGGGGCAATACCCTAACGGCCCGCTGGGCGGGGTGCTGTGTACGCTGCTGGTATCGGTACTGGCGATTGTGTTTGCACTGCCGCTCGGCGTCATACTGAGTGTGGCGCGCATCTCACCATATCGCTGGCTGCGCTGGCCCGCCACCGCCTGGGTTTACGTGCTGCGCGGCATTCCCCTGCTGATGGTGGTGTTCTGGACATACTTCTGCCTGCCGCTGCTGCTCGGCCATACCCTGAGCGGGTTTGGCACCATGCTGGTGACCCTGGTGATTTATGAAAGTGCCTATATCGCAGAAATTGTGCGCGCCGGGATTCAGGCGCTGCCGCCGGGGCAGTACGAGGCATCACGTGCGCTGGGGATGAGCTATTCCCGAACCTTTCGCCTGGTGATCCTGCCGCAGGCGCTCTACAACATGCTGCCCAGCCTGGTCAGCCAGCTGGTATCGATTATTAAAGACAGCACGCTGGGCTACGTGATTAACGTACCGGAACTGACCTTTGCCGCCAATCAGGTCAATAACCAGCTGCTGACTAAACCCTTCCAGGTATTTGCCATTGTGGCTCTCAGTTATTACGTCATCTGTTTCAGCCTGACGTGGCTGGCGAACCGGCTGGAGCGGCGCATCGCAGAGAAACGCAGCCGCAGTCATCCGGTCAGTTCGCCCACATCCAGCGCGCTGCTGGTCACCAAACCCGTTGTTGAGGAGTAAGGCATGAATCCGATTATCCGGTTTAATCAGGTGAATAAGTGGTACGGCGCCTATCACGCGCTGGCAGATCTTAACGCGGAAGTGAATAGCGGTGAGGTGGTGGTGGTGTGCGGCCCGTCCGGCTCTGGCAAATCGACGCTGATCCGTACCGTTAACCGGCTGGAGCCAATTCAGGACGGCCAGATAGTCTTTGACGGCCATGATATTCACGGCAGCGGCATTCAGCAGAACAGACTGCGTGCACGAATTGGCTTTGTATTTCAGAGCTTTAACCTGTTCCCGCATCTGTCGGTGGTTGATAACGTAATGCTCTCGCCGGTGAAAGTCCTGGGAATGAAACGCAGTGAAGCCAAACAGCAGGCGCTGTCACTGCTCGAACGTGTGGGCCTGGCGCATAAAGCCAACGCCTGGCCAGCGCAGCTCTCCGGCGGACAGCAGCAGCGGGTAGCCATTGCCCGTGCGCTGGCGATGAACCCCCCGGTGATGCTGTTTGATGAGCCGACCAGCGCGCTGGATCCGGAAATGGTCGGGGAAGTATTGAACGTAATGCGCGGCCTGGCCCGCGACGGCATGACCATGATGTGCGTGACGCATGAAATGAACTTTGCCCGTGAAGTCGCGGACACCGTCTGGTTTATGGATGAGGGCAGGATCCTCGAAAAAGCCCGCCCTGAAGACTTTTTTACCCGGCCGCAGCATGAACGCGCCCAACGTTTTCTGACGGATCTGCGTCAGCACTGATCTCACCTGCACATTAACGGAGTCTGTTGAATATGAGTAAAAAAATTCCGCTGTCGTGGGCGATCTGCCTGCCTTTACTGCTGAGTGCCACCCTGTCTGCGCAGGCCGATACGCTCTCTGATATCGCCAGCCGCGGGCAGCTTAACTGCGGCGTCTATGCTGATGTGCCACCGTTCTCCTCACCGGATCCCAAAACCCGCCAGCTGGTGGGCATGGATGTTGACCTGTGCCAGGCGCTGGCAAAGCAGCTGGGGGTAAAGGTGAACCTGATGCCGGTTTCCGTGGAGGCGCGTATCGCAGTGCTGACCACCGGACGTGTTGATGTGCTGATTGCTAACCTCGCTTACACCAAAAGCCGCGCCGCGCAGATCCAGTTCAGCGACCCGTACTACATCGCTAAAGAGGTGCTGGTGGTAAAAAGCGCTAATGCTGATAAAACCCCGGCGGACTTTAAAGGCAAGCGCCTGAGTTCAACCAAAGGTTCTACTTCAGAGCAGTCCATCCGTATGGCACAGGCCAAACCGGTGACCTTCCAGGATACCGCCTCAGCCTACCTGGCCCTGCAACAGAATAAATCTGTAGGTTTTGTCACCAACGGGATGACCGCCACCCAGCTGGTTAACCGCGCGGCAGCGGATAATATCAAGCTGGCGATCGTCAAAGAGCCAATGGCGCTGGAGCCGGTTGCCGTCGGGATGAAAAAGGGCGATGAGGCGCTGCTGGCTAAAGTGAATGCCGGGCTGATGGCGATGGAGAAGAGCGGTGAAATCGACAGCATCTGGAACCGCTGGCTGGGGCCGGACACCGAGTACAAAATGGTGCGAGAAGAGAAAGTCCAGCCGTTGAGCCAGCTGAAGTTTATCCCACTGGAGTAACCTGCTGCGCTACGAAAAAATAGCAAAAAGCCCGCGTAAAGAAACTTACGCGGGCTTTTCTCATTTTGTGTCCTGTCCGGGATAACCTTTTTGATTGAATGGCTATTATATAAATGATCGGTTAAAAGCCCAGGTAAGGGCTATCAAATACATAGGGCAATACAGATGTGTGCTGGCGACGTCCGCGTATACAGTAGCGGTGACGATAATTTAAAGGAGTGTGAGCATGAGCAATTCCATTGATGACGCAGCAGAAGACGCAAAACCCATTGTTGAAGCCGAAAGAGAAGCTTCTGCCGGGAAATGTCCTTTCCATCAGGGCAATGCTAACCAGGCCTCAGGCGGCGGTACCACCAATCGTGACTGGTGGCCAAATCAGCTGAGAGTTGATCTGCTGAATCAGCATTCAAACCGATCCAATCCACTAGATGAATCATTTGATTACCGTAAAGAGTTCGCCAAACTGGATTATTCTGCGCTCAAAGCCGATATCAAAGCCTTGCTCACTGAGTCACAAAGCTGGTGGCCAGCCGACTGGGGCAGTTATATCGGACTTTTCATCCGTATGGCGTGGCACAGTGCCGGTACCTATCGTTCCGTTGACGGACGCGGCGGTTCCGGACGCGGACAGCAGCGCTTTGCACCGCTAAACTCCTGGCCCGATAACGTCAGCCTTGATAAGGCCCGTCGCTTGCTGTGGCCGGTCAAACAAAAATATGGTCAAAAAATCTCCTGGGCCGATCTCTATATTCTTGCAGGCAACGTAGCGCTGGAAAACTCCGGATTTCGTACCTTTGGCTTTGGTGCCGGGCGCGAAGATGTATGGGAGCCAGATCTTGACGTGAACTGGGGCGACGAAACCACCTGGCTGGAGCACCGTCATCCTGAATCACTGGCGCAGTCGCCGTTAGGTGCCACCGAAATGGGGCTGATTTATGTCAACCCTGAAGGCCCGAATCACAGTGGCGATCCCGCTTCCGCTGCCCCGGCTATCCGTGCCACTTTCGGTAATATGGGGATGAACGACGAAGAGATCGTTGCGCTCATTGCCGGTGGTCACACGCTGGGTAAAACCCATGGCGCAGGCCCGGCCACCCATGTTGGTGTTGATCCGGAAACCGCGCCGATTGAAGCACAGGGCCTGGGCTGGGCCAGCAGCTATGGCAGCGGTGTGGGTGCCGATGCCATTACTTCCGGTCTGGAAGTGACCTGGTCACAGACGCCAACGCAGTGGAGCAACTACTTCTTCGAAAACCTCTTCAAATATGAGTGGGTGCAGACGCGCAGCCCTGCGGGGGCGATCCAGTTTGAAGCCGTGAATGCCCCGGAGGTAATTCCGGATGCTTTTGACGCGTCGAAAAAACATAAACCTTCCATGCTGGTGACCGATCTGACGCTGCGATTCGACCCGGAGTTTGAGAAAATCTCCCGTCGTTTCCATAACGATCCTCAGGCGTTCAACGAAGCTTTTGCCAGAGCCTGGTACAAACTGACGCACAGAGATATGGGGCCAAAAGCGCGCTACATCGGGCCGGAAGTGCCGAAAGAAGATCTTATCTGGCAGGATCCGCTGCCCGCACCGATCTGTCACCCGACCGTTGCGGATATTGCGCAGCTGAAAGAAAAAATTGCCGCAGCGGGTCTGACCCCCGGCGAGCTGGTCTCGGTGGCGTGGGCTTCGGCTGCCACGTTCCGTGGCGGTGATAAACGCGGCGGTGCCAACGGTGCACGGCTGGCGCTACTGCCGCAGCGGAGCTGGGAGGTTAACGCCGTTGCTGCCCGAGTACTGCCCGCTCTGGAGGCGATTCAGCGCTCATTCCAGAAAGCATCGCTGGCAGATGTGATTGTTCTGGCTGGCGCGGTTGGTGTTGAGCAGGGGGCGAAAGCGGCAGGCGTGGAGATTGAAGTGCCGTTTATCCCGGGGCGTGTCGATGCCCGTCAGGATCAGACTGATATCGAGTCATTCGAATTGCTGAAACCAAAAGCAGACGGTTTCCGCAACTATCGGAGCGTGCACAGCAGCACGTCGACAGAAAATCTGCTGATCGATAAAGCACAGCAGCTGACGCTCACCGTGCCAGAACTGACGGTACTTATCGGCGGTTTGCGTACGTTGGGTGCCAATTTTGACGGGAGTCAGCATGGTGTTTTCACCCACCATGTGGGGCAGCTGAATACTGATTTCTTTGTCAATCTGCTTGATATGCGCACCGAATGGAAAGCGACCGACTCTTCTGGTGAGCATTTTGAAGGGCGCGATCGCCTGAGTGGTGAGGTTAAATTTACTGCCACCCGTGCCGACCTGGTGTTTGGTTCAAATGCGGTATTACGGGCTTCAGCAGAGGTTTATGCCAGCAACGATGCCAAAGAGAAGTTTGTGAAAGACTTTGTTGCCGCCTGGACGAAGGTGATGAATCTGGATCGTTTCGATATCTGAGAGCTGTTACCCGGCCCTGATGGCTGATATGGCAGCAGCACCCGGCCCGCTTGAGGTAAACTTAAGCGGGCTTTTTAGTTGGCCTTTTTACATCGCCTCTGTTTATCGCCCCGCCCTGTGGATTAATGCCGCAGTCATAGTGCCTCACAACGTACTTTCCAGGGCGATGTCCCTATGGATACCAGAAAAATTTCAGCAAGAATGATATTATCCCGCTCAGACAATACATGCAGCAACTGACACAGGCGTAAACCCTGGAGACGACTTATGAACAATGACATCCCGCTAAAATATTATGATATCGCCGATGAGTATGCGACGGAATCCTCATCGCCGGTCAGCGAGTCAGAACGCGACCCCCTGGCGCGCTATTTCGAGCTGCTGATCACCCGCTTAATGAACAACGAAGAGATCAGTGAAAGTGCGCAGCAGGAGATGGCCAGTGAAGCTGGAATCAACGCGCAGCGTATTGATGATATCGCAACTTTCCTGAACCAGTGGGGCAATGAGTAGCCTTACCTCGCAAATAACAGGTACAGTTCCACTTATTATTTAACGGATTTAGACACAAAGATGACAAAACTCACCTTGCAAGAGCAGATGCTAAAAGCGGGATTAGTCTCCAGTAAAAAAATGGCTAAGGTTCAGAGAACGGCTAAAAAATCACGCGCTCAGGCTCGTGAAGCACGGGAAGCTGTGGAAGAAAATAAAAAAACGCAGATCGAGCGCGATAAACAACTCAGCGAACAGCAAAAACAGGCTGCTTTAGCCAAAGAATATAAAGCTCAGGTGAAGCAGCTGATTGAAATGAATAAAATTGAGATTTCAAAAGGCGATATCGGCTTTAACTTCACCGACGATAATGTGATTAAAAAAATAATGGTGGATAAGTTAACGCAGACTCAGCTGATTAACGGGCGTCTTGCTATTGCCGGTCTGGCCTTGGATAACGGCGGCGAGAAACAGTACGCGATTATTCCTGCCAGCGTAGCCGACAAAATTGCGCAGCGAGATGCAAACAGCATTGTCTTAAATAGCGCGCTGAGTCAGGAAGAGCAGGATGAAGACGATCCGTATGCTGATTTTAAAGTGCCAGATGATTTGATGTGGTAATTCAGAACGGGCTGGCATGACGGGCGGCGATGCGCTCTGCGCTGACAGGATGCTCAAAGTGCAATTCGCTGGCGTGAAGCATCAGTCGCGGCGTCTGCCCGGTGCCTGGCAGCAGGCGGCCACCGTACAGGTCGCAGCCCAAAATAGGGTGGCCCAGCTGCTGGCAGTGAATGCGCAGCTGGTGAGTGCGGCCGGTCTCCGGAGTGAGCTGTACCCGCGTCAACGGCAGTAAGGTTCCATCCTCTGACGTCTGATAAAAGCGCTCAACCACCTGATAGCATGAACGTGCAGGCTTGCCGTGAACGGAGCAAATCGACATCAGCGGAAATAGCGCCGGATCTTTGGCAATGGCCGCGTCGATCACGCCTTCATTGTCCGCTACATGCCCGCAGAGCAGTGCGCTGTAGATCTTGGTCACGGTGCGCTGGCTGAACTGCCGGCAGAGTGCGGCATTGATCGCTTTATTGCGGGCAATCACCATCAGCCCTGAAGTGCCAAAATCAAGGCGATGAGCCAGTGTGCAGCCGGGAAAACTCTGCACCAGCCGGTAATGCACCGAATCGAGATTTTGCGCATTTTTTCCCGACAGACTGAGCAGCCCGCTGGGTTTATTGATCAGCAGCAGATGCTCATCCTGATAAAGAATTTCTATCTCGTCGTGGCACGGCGGGGCAATAAAATTATCAAAAATTGTCGACATCAGGCTGCCCGGCAGAGGAGTGGCTGCGGATAATAACCAATTTTTAGCCGACAGGCGAATCTGGCTGTGCCCTGGCAGCGTTGAAATTTATCGTCCAGACTTAAATCCGGGCGTAGTCTCCGCAGGCAATGTGTTCTACACTGCGCGCTGCAAAAATTGAGCAGATAAACGATTAAGTAGGCGGTAATGGCGATGAACGGAACGATCACAACCTGGTTTAAAGATAAAGGTTTTGGATTTATCAAAGATGAAAATGGTGATAACCGTTATTTTCATGAGGTTAAGGTCGCCAACCCTGAGCTGATTAAGAAAGACGCGGCTGTCACTTTCGAACCCACCACCAACAGCAAGGGTTTGTCAGCTTATGCGGTGAAAGTTGCCCCGGAAAGCAACTATATCTATATCGCGGGTGAGCGCCTCAAGCTCAAGTCGATTAAGTCTTACCTGGTGTATAGCGAAGAAGTGCCTGTCGATGCGCGCATTGATAAAGAAAATACGGTGCTGTCGGTGGGGATTCTGATGAGTAGTATCAGGCCAAAATCAACCAGTCAGCCGGATGAAATGCGCACGCTGAAAAAACTGGCGATCACCACCTTCCAGGGAACGACATTAATCTTCTCGGAAGATGAGATCGACGTGGATAGCACGGTGAAAATGCTTAAAATCTGACACCGTCCTGACGGTAACTCTGGCGAAATCCTGCTGAACACCATTGACGCAGGATTTCGCTATTGCTTCAGGAGATTAGCCCCTCATGTCTGCGGTGATAAATTCCCATTTTCGCCTTTTCCCCACGCCCTGAACTGCCCACGAAAATGCCTGCTCAGTTGAGATCGGCCTCCTGTAGTAAAACCGCAGATGATAAAGATAATGTTCACTCAGTTACTGTATTCCCGCTTCTCGCTGGTCGATGCCGCATAGCGCCGGGCGGATATCCATTGATGCGCTTAAAAGCCCTGCTAAACGCTGCCTGTGAGGCATAGCCGAGGCGTAAAGCAACCGTGTCAATTGAGAGCTTATCGTGAATAATCCAGTGACCTGCGATGCGCATTCGCACCTGCCTTGCATAGCGCAGGGGAGGTATGCCGATAACTGATTTAAAGCGTTCAGCAAAAACAGAACGTGACACATGCGACTGAGCAGCAAGTTCAGCAACAGACCACTCCCGACCCGTATCACGATGAATGGCCAGAATAGCCCGGGCAAGTCGTGGATCACGTAATGCAGCAATAAGGCCAGCGGCGTTCTCGCTGCCGTTTTCGATCCATCCGCGCACGATCATGGCAGCCGCCACTTCTGCGAGACGTGCCAGAATGCCCGCGAAGCCAGCGCGTCCGGAACAGATTTCAAATTTCATCGCGCCCAGAATTGGAACCAGCCCCGGATAGAGCTGTTCATTTGCCTCAACCACTATGGCTTGCGGCATCAGTTTACCAAGACCCTGCATTCCACCAAGATCAAACTCCATACAGCCATAAAACAGAACCGTGCTGGGTGTCGGATGCGAACTCGGGCAAGTATTGATTCCGCTGACGGCCTCCCCTAAAGGAGCAGCGCCTAACGTGTCGATATGTTGAAATGGACGGCTGACATCCGATATAAGCTGATGATCCTCACCCTGCGGCATGAATACCATGCTTCCTGCTTTCAGCTCGTGCAACGTACCGTCGTTTGTGCGAAGCAGAGCAGTACCCACGGCGATGTAATGAAAATAGGCGTGTCCCGCTCGGTTGCTAAAACCAATGCCAAACTCAGAGCCAGTCTGTAAACGGCGATACTGCACGCCGCGCAGGCGCATTTCCAGCAGCAGTTCACTGATGAGTTCGGATGACAGGGCAAAATGTTTATTCTCATGCATAATCAGAGTTTCGGGTAAAAAATCAAGAGGTGGCATCATAGATCGTCCAGCTGCACAACTCTAGACTTGGAGCTGTAATTTTCCCCAAGAAGAGTGTGTTATGAGAAATGAAGCAACTGAAGCTGTATCCGCTGGTTTGAATAGTACGGAACCGACAGAATCCGCATGGATGGCCGTCATTTCACTGACTATGGGCGTGTTTGGCCTGCTGACTGCAGAATATCTTCCTGCCAGCCTGTTGACACCCATGGCCGCCGATCTCGATGTGACCGAAGCTCTTGCTGGTCAGGCTGTGACGGTAACGGCGGTGGTGGCGCTGTTTGCTGGCCTGATGGTTCCGCGCCTGACGCGTAATTATGATCGCAGAAATGTTTTGCTTGGTTTTACCGTGCTGATGATTGCCTCCAACCTGCTTGTCGCACTTTCATCCAGTCTGGCTGTTCTGTTAGTTATGCGCATTTTGCTGGGCATCGCGCTGGGAGGCTTCTGGAGTATGGCTGCGGCCGTAGCTATGCGGCTGGTTCCTGCGAAAAGCGTCCCGCGTGCTCTCTCAATTATTTTTAGCGGTATTGCCGTCGGTACTGTAGTTTCAATCCCGCTGGGGAGCTATTTAGGTGGGCTTTATGGTTGGCGTAGTGCTTTTCTCGCGGCAACTGCGGTAGGCGTACTGACACTGCTCTTTCAGCTGTTTACCCTTCCTGGTATGGCTCCGCGTAAAATGATGATAACGGCATCTGTCATGGATTTGCTTCGTCGTCCCGGCATCGCGGTGGGAATGACGGGATGTGTGATTGCTCATACTGGCCAGTATGCGCTGTTTACCTATATTCGTCCGGCTCTTGAAAATATTGCTCAACTTGATGTGGATCGCCTGTCATTAATACTGCTTGGCTTTGGTGTCGCTAATTTTATCGGTACGCTGCTGGCCGGGTGGTTGATGGAGAAAAGCCTTCGCCTTACCCTTATATTGATGCCAGCGGTTGTCGGTTTAGCGGCATTGAGTATGATTTTACTGCCACTTGAGGAAACAGGATTGATGTTGTTCGTCGCGTTATGGGGGCTGGCATTTGGTGGCGTGCCCGTTGCGTGGTCAAACTGGGTAGCGCGTTCCGTTCCGGATCAGGCTGAAACCGCCGGCGGCATGGTAGTGGCTGCTGTTCAGTCTTCAATTGCTGCCGGTGCTGCGCTGGGAGGCTTACTCTTTGGTATCAGTGGTGTAACCGGTGTTTTCATCACCGCTGGGTGCATAATGTTTATCGCCACACTGGTTATTGGACTGAAGGTGCGGGTAGCGCTGACCTGACCACTCACCAGATAACACCGCTTTCACATGACGGCCAGCTGAACCAGTTGGCTGGCTTGAAAAAAACAGCGGGATTTCTTAACCCCTTGACGCTTTATCTGTTGTCCGCTCCTCGCTCATAGCGGATATTTCCCAACTTAACGGGCGGGTTAGTGCCAGGAGCGGAAGCTGGAGTGCCAAAGACTCTCTAATAGTGGATGGGTAGTTTTGCAGCGGGGTTTACATAGTGCTTCGCTTGCTTCCTTTTACTTAGGTTCTGACGAATACTTCTTCATATGCAGTTCATTGGTAATATAAGGAATATTCTCTTTTTTTTGTTTCTCACCTTCATATCTAACCATAAAGGCAAATGAAAATATTGCTGAACGGGTAATCTGAATCAACTGATCGAAATGGTGAATAAACTCATCCTCTTTGATAAAAAGAATATCTTTAATCAATTTATAAGACTGGTAAAGATCTTCTGCTTTATCACTTTTGTGTACCACCAAAAATTTATGTTCTAGACCATTGCGCCACTCTTTATAAAAAGCCAATTCGCCACCTTTATTTTTATTCAGGTCAGTAGCAATACTGTATAATGCTAAAAGTCCAGGTGACTTTATATCCTCAAACCGTTGTCTTCTGTTATCAACGTCTAACTGCCAGAAGTTTTGAAAATAGATATGTTTCTGTAACCCGCCTTTCTTTGCAGGTGGATAAACTTTGTGAAGTTCACAGATACATACCGCAATCTTATCGAGAATACCAAAACACAGACGAAATGCCGTTCTGATCTTCTCAATATCAATGCCTAAGATCTCGTCATTATGTAACTCCAGAAAATGGCATTCTTCTTTAATTTCATCCGTATCCTGAGGGTAAAGGTATTCAAAATAGAGATGGCGGGCAAATGAAAATTCCGATTTAAAGCGGTTTAAAGCCATCTCCATTGGAATAATAAAATCACCGGTTACACCAGAAGAAGAGATGACAAGATTATCGGTGGCACTCCCCACACAGGGGCAATAAAGACCGTGCTCGGACAGCGTCAGATGATTTATTAGGCAGAATTGCCTGTATGCACTCAATGCGTCAAACTCCTGTTGCGTGAGCATGTCATCATGTTTGTCCGTTTCGCCGTCTGCTGATATACATTTTTCTATTTTATCGTTTGTTTGTGCTATGCGTCCAAGATAGAATGATTCCCATTGTGGAGGTTTTTTTTTGGAAACAGATGCATTAATATAACCTTTTCGTATCTCTTTCAATTGTTTAATAGAGTATGAAGATGAAACAAGGTTTAGCTCAATGAGCGCGGCAGAACGATTGACCCAAGACTGTGGTATATCTAATCCCTTGCGATTAGTGAGATCATAATATCTCAGTGCCTCACTCAGCCTAAATTGACTTCTTAGCGAATTGGCCAGATTAACGGACAGTTCCGCCTGAAACTCTTCGCTCTCTTGTGAGGAGAATCTAAAGGCTCGCCAGTAGATGTTTTTTAACGAAACAAGTTCTTCTATTGACTGGAATGTGTGGTCGCGAGGATTATCGACACTTATCTTATTAGACAAGGCATTACCATAATTATAATAAAAATGGCTCTCTCCTTGTACATGCGCTAATGCTTCCTTGTTATCATCCATCAGCTTAAAACCAAGATCTGCTGCATTTTTATGGTTGCTCATTTGCCCAATATCAACAAGACCGCCAGCCACATTCCCCAGCACTATAAAATAATTTTCACCTTTGATCGTTATTTTCCCCAGTTTTTCCAAGAATACAACGGATTGCTGGTATGCCAGGTCAAAATCACCACAATCAACCAGTCGGTGAATATTGAGGCTTTCATCTACAAGTTCTTTTGTAATCATGATTCATTTTCCTTACATAGATGATTTTTGCGTTTCAACTGTCGAATTAGCCTCACCTGATACGTCAATTACTATTGCAGACAGGCGGTCTCGCTTAACCATTAGCACAGCTTCATTAAGAATCTCCTCCATTGTCGTGGCGTTTACTGGGGGGGGCGTATCTTTCGCCGGGCGAGGGATAGCGCTTGGTCGAGAAGCACCAAACCAGAAGACCAGATAGATGCCGTAGCCTGCGGCATCGGGATTGGTAGTATAAAGTTGGTCAAGTTGCTCGTTAAGCGCGCTCCAGACGTCCCGGTGATAATCACGCTTTATCTCAATGGGGATTTTTATTCCTGGAAGTGAAATGATGATATCAGCCCTTTTACCCGAAACCATGTGGCCTTCGGGCTCACAGATTATTTGTAACGGATGGAGTCGTGCTCTAAGCAGCTCCAGAAAAAAATTCCGGCAGCTCTCTTCAGGCTTAGGCACTAAAATTTTACCATTGCCATTCTCATTCCAGAACTGTTTATAAATATCGGTATTTTCATAAGTAATTCGGTTAGCGATATCCTGCAACTGATCTAACAATAACGCATAGAGATCCATTACATTAGCTGGGATCTTATTTTTAAGCGTATTCAACGCTTGCTTCCAGTTAGTGTGTTGAAACTGTGATTCCCGATACCGCACCTTCTGATTGCTTTGGGCGTGCAAGAGATAACCCCGGTAACTTGTACATTCTGGCAGTAATAGTAAACGTTCAAATACTTCACCGGCATCGTATGAGGAAAAAGATGAAACATCATCAATCAATCTTTTGATAAAATCAGCATACTCCCAATTATTTGCTGAGTTAGAGTCGTTTCTTGCAACGCGATCTGCATTAGGAAAATGAGTAGCAGAGACAGTGATGATCGCTTCCAATTGTGTTAGTGATAAACGCTGCTCACTACTCCCACGACCTATTTTCGCCTTACCTGCTAGTTGACGAATGAGCGCTATCATTTCAGGCGCGGATTTTGATTCAGATAAAAATAGATCCTGACACTGGTCTGGAGCGAATAAATAAGTACATAAAAGCCAAATTTGATAACTTGGATTTTTAAGTTTTGAGGCTTGCGCTATCATCAACTCAGATAACTGCAACAACTCTGCATGACTCTCAGGATGCGCTAACAACCATCCCACCAGGTTTTGTAAATGGAGAACATCGTCAGGGTGTTCTTTAATTAGTCTCATAACTAAAGGAACGGCATAGTCGATTGGAATACAGGTATCATTTAACAGATAGTTAAGTGCACGGATATCTTGCAACTGATTATTAATGCAGAAATTGATAATGTGGTAATAGGTTTTGATGAAAAATGCTGTTTTGTTAAGTATCACATCCTTTTTCCACGGTAATGAATAATTACTTACAACATTATTGTCTTTGGTGAAAAGTGCTAATATCACATCCAGAGCCAATAGCGTTGTTAATAAATCTTCGTTCCATTGTGTAACATCAGTATGTTTTTTAAATAACTCATCGCTTCCTGCCAGTACTGCATACCACCATCCGTAATACTCCCTCTTCAGTAAAGCACAATTCAACTCGTCAATTGTGGGCAGATCTGAACGATTTAAAATCGCTAAAAGACCGGATATCGCATCAGTGACGTTTGCGGCACCTAATATGTCTGCACAGCGCTGCACTGGCATCAATTTGTCATCAA
Source organism: Erwinia sorbitola (assembly GCF_009738185.1). Taxonomy (NCBI): domain Bacteria; kingdom Pseudomonadati; phylum Pseudomonadota; class Gammaproteobacteria; order Enterobacterales; family Erwiniaceae; genus Erwinia; species Erwinia sorbitola. The sequence continues at coordinate 1,737,230 of NZ_CP046509.1, forward strand.
CATCGCTGTATTTCGAATAGTAAATATAGGAAATATGTTTGAGCCACTCCAAATGTTGGCCCGACACAATTTCCTGACGACATAACTCGAAACTGTGCCTATCTTCATAACGCGCCGCGTTTCGTTCTTTCTCATACGCTATTTTGTTAAGATTATGTTTTACTCTCCAATCGTCAATCTCGCAGACGATGGAAGTCTCAAACACAGTAGTCAACTTTACATTTAAATGGCAGTACGCAGAAAGAAATTCAAACGTATCTTGGGATGGCTTGGCACATCGGTAAAGGACCGGAAATGTCAGTCGATAAATACATTCAATTTTTTCTGAATCAGCTTCAGCATGGGATAAATAGTGGATAAAACGTGCCAGCAAAATTTCATCAGGAATAAGATGGAAGGTGCTTCCACCAAATTCATGTAAGAACACGTAATGAGTGTTATAGCGTGTAAATGAAAGAATGGCGGCGTCTATAATATCTTCATATTGCCAGCTACGGTTTTTTATCTCCTGAACGATAGATTTCTGCACATTGTCATAACCGCCATAGTGGTGATTATGGGAGTAGCTATAGAACGTTTTTAGGCACAACCATATCTGAGATGTGCTGTAACCATTCTTCTCGCTCAGTATCTGCAATAATCCAGCTTTCAGAAAATGCACAATCTCATAATGATTTTTAGCTGAAGAATACCAGTATTTACTGTGAGCGGTGTGGTACCGTTCGAGATGCTCAAAGATAGCGAGCAGATCAGCAGTCGGTACAATATTATTCAGCCGCCATAACGCGCCTATCGGTAATCGCTCACTGGTTATGTTTAATGTATCAATCAGCAGTTGTGCTATATCCTGCGGTGTAAAGTAATCTTTATAAAGCAACTGAATGATATGGTTGCGTAACCGGATGCTATCGTGATTTTTGTCTTTTAACTCCGAAAAAAAACGTACTGAAAATTTCTGACCAGACACTCCAAAATGGATTAATGCCGTTATTGATTCCTCTTTTTCCGCATACGATGAATCCTCCGATTTGGCAATATTAATTAAGTCATCACTCAGTGCGACTATCGGTGTTGCCACCGATAAGGATTCCAAAACGATCATCCGCAGAGAAAATGACGAATGAGGATCGCGGACTATCTGTCGCAATTGAGCTTCCATCTCTACCGTCGCGAAGCCATTCAGATATGAATTGAGACCATGATTTCTAAACCAAGGGTCACGTTCTGAAAGTTTTGACAGCGCCACCAATAGATTTTTTTTTTCCGCTATCGGTAATGAAGCTGCATCGCCATAGGTCAGAACGCCGTAAGGATCGGCTTCAATGAATACCTGGGCGTATTGTGGTAAAAAGACCGCTAGCCATGCGTGTAAACCTCTCAATTCTGAAGACGGATACCCCTCAAATCCCAGCATACTTCTCAAACGTCCCATGGGTAGCCCTTTGTCAACGATCCCGGCTAACCATTTTGCCGCTAAATACTCAGCAATTGTCCTATGGCTGTACTCAACAGTCTCAAGCTCATCTCCGGCAGAAAAAACCCGCCTCGATAACGCTGCTCTAATTATTTCATGTGAGAAGAACGAGATGGTTCTGGAACTGGGGTATTCTGGTCGGATATCGTTCGGAAGCAGAGAAACTCCGGAAACATCACTCAATATGCGCAACGCGCAAATCGATCCAGCAGGATACTCTAATTCGTCGCAGGTATAAATTCCTGAAGTTAGCCGCGTATGCTCTCGGCTATGTTCAGTTAAAAGGAACTGTGTTGCAGAGTGGAAAAGTTCAGACCTTGTACGGGGCCAGTTTCCTTCTTTAACGGCTTCAGCCAGCATTAGCAGATTTTGTGGGTTGTAAAGAAATTCGCTGGCGGCATGTTTTTCTGCTTCAGCCAGAAACGCTTCGGGGTGTTCTACACCATTAGCTTGTAGAATCGCAGTCTGCTCTTCTTTTGACAGCGATTGCAAATGTAAAACAACATAGCCTCCAGTCTGCTCAAAATAGGGTAAAAATGCTGACAAGTCTGATTCGCCTAACCAATCCTGAGAGCGACAAGAAATTCTGACATTTTGTGGCGTTTGGGAAAAAAGCCTACGGACGATGTCATCTACAACGTCACTACTGTTACTGGCACTCCTCTTCTCATCTAATGCATCGATGAATAATGTTTTCTGATTATCAATAGGTACGCCACTTAAGAAGTGACGTATTGTAAGATATTTTGCCTCTTGCAATGCCGCAAACTGTTTGAAGAGGTGCGTTTTTCCAGCACCAGGATCACCAAGCAGAACAATATTCGGAAAGTGAGAATAATCACTAAATACCACCGTTTGGGTATCTTTATCCTGTAGAGGATAGATTTGCCTGACTTGCCTGTTTAGCATTCTATAGGCTCCTGAGTATCTATTTTGGTTCTACCAAATCTGTATGGCAGGTTTTACTCCAAATTTACCATAGACTTTCAGCCGATACAGTAAACCTGACCTGCACCCCGTTGGGTAAGACAACTCAATGTTAGTCTTGTAGTTGTTGGAGTTGCTAACTTCCGATCCTCGCTCGTAGCAGACCCCACAGTGTCAGGCTGTCCGCTCCGTGCCAGAAGCGGATGTTAGTAAATCTGCACCGCATTAATTGGAGGGGCACAGGCCAATATTTTTTCGCTTGCTTTAATATATGCAACAATCCTCAGTTGAGGTATTTCAAAAGAAACTTTTTCAACTTAACCCTATGATATTAAGTTGATTTATTATTGGGGTTGGTGATATAACTTATAGTAAGAGAGACAGGTTCTTCCTCTTACTTTTTGGTAAGGGCGGCTCTGATAAAGAACAGCGTAAGCTGTTGAGCTTCTGCTCACTGATCCTGCGGGATGTTCAATAAGTATTCAAATTTCCCTGTCTCTCTCCCCTTTTCACATGGAGATGTTCATGCTCGACAAGGTATGGTTTACCTATAAGGCACGGATTCAGGCACACCATCGGTTAGAATGGATGGATACACATTCGCAATTTCTTCTGGTTTGGTACGCTATCTTAGGTGCTGCGTTAGCAGTTGTTGCAATTCGATACCCAACATTACTGGGTAAAAATACAGATATTTTTGGCGCGATTTTGTCTATTGCATTGCTTGGTGTATCGCTGTCTGTTGCAAATCGAGATTTCCGCGGCAGGGCGTTGAATATGCGAAAAAATTATTTGGCATTGCAACATTTATACAATGTTATAAATACAAGAAATGCCGTTCAACCAGACGATATCGTTAAATATGATGAGTTAATGAATGATGTGGAAAATCACCGAGATATGGACGATAAGACGTCCCGTGTACGCAATGCATTACAGTTGACGTCTCGGCAGCCAGGGAGAAAGGAATATTTCCAAGTATATTTTTTTACAGTGTTCAAGTATGTTGTTTTACTCATTTTCTATACTACCCCGGTTATAGTTGCGTGGTACCTCTATGAGTAGTGCTGTGCGTAGTTTTAAGAGATGTTTTACAGTAAAAAATTTAAAGAAAATTTATTTCGACAAAATTAAAGAGTCAGGTGCTATTGGCATTGATCGAGTTAGACCAAATGGTTTTGAGAAAAATCATGCTACTGAATTGTCATTGATTGCTAGGAAAGTTACTGATGGAAGCTATAAATTTACTGCCTATAAGGAAAAGTTAGTATCGAAGGGGGCATATTCATTTCCCCGACAGATTTCTATTCCAACTGTTCGAGACCGAATCACTCTTCGAGCTCTATGTGAGTCTCTCTCAGAAGTCTTTCCGAATGCAAAGCTATCACTGCCACAAATAGTAATAGAATCACTTAAAGATGCTATTGACTCTGGACAATATACCGAATTTGCTAAAATTGATCTCAAAAATTTTTACCCTTCTATTCCCCACAAATTAATTGAAAGCTCGATAAAAAACAAGATCAGAAAAGTTGAGTTCAGAACACTTATCAGTAATGCTATTTCAACTCCGACAGTCAGTGAGTCTACAGGAAGTAAAGGTTCAATGAAAAATGGAACCGGAGTACCTCAAGGATTATCTATTTCCAATGTTTTAGCGGAAATTGCATTGCAAAATATTGACGAAAAAATCAGCCTCATTCCAAATATTTGGTATAAACGTTATGTAGACGACATCCTTATCCTTACCAAGTCTGGAAAATCTGCTGAAGTTGCTGATGCAATTATAGGCGAACTGGAATATATAGGTCTTTCCCCACATCCCATTGGTGGCGTTGATTCAAAATCAAAAGTTGGGGGGTTGAGTGAGGTTTTTAATTTTTTAGGTTATGGGGTAAGCGAAAAAGGGATTGCAATCAAAAAAGATAGTATATTGCGCTTTGAATCATCACTTGCAAAAATATTTACCGCTTATCGACATGCATTAGCTAAAGCAAAAAATAATAAAGATAAACAACGGGCAATAGCCTACTGTCAATGGAAGCTTAATTTACGCATTACTGGATGTGTTTTTGATGGGAAGCGTATGGGGTGGGTGGCTTACTTCTCTCAAATATCTAGTACAACCCAGCTCCGAGCCGTTAATCATACTATAACAAAGTTGATTAAGCGGTTTGAAGTAAAAGATATTATTAAACCGAAATCACTAATTAAAACATTCTACGAGTGGCATCGAGGGGATAAAAGCTCTCACAAATACATCCCAAACTTTGATGATTTATCAGTCGAGGAACAAAGAGCGATAGTTTCTTTATGGGTTGGAACTGAAGAAGCAAGTAAGCTAAGCAATGCGGCAGTAGTAAGAATGTTTAATTACAAAATTGTCTCCTCTGTCAAAGAGCTTGAGCAGGATATCGCCGGTTTTTCATAGCGTTCAACATTAAATTTATTTATCTCGACTACAGGGGGCTCTCCCCCTTATGTAAAACAATACCATCACTTCTTAACATTTCGTAAGTTATTTGGCTTTTTGATTTAGAAAGATAGTTTCATCTTCCAATTTCTGATTGTTTGCTGAGCGAATCTAACGCTTTTGTCACACTTGCCTCCTTATGCCATCATGTTTATAGAGGTTGTTATGAGTGTGATAAATCATTGGGCGGTTAACCTTTGGGATGGATGTTTTGAGACGCTGCTCAGGCTGTTGAATACGGTGAATGAATCGTCGCGCCTCTATTAGCCATCTTATAGTCACCAACTTCTGTTTCAGGCTCTAAGACCTTAGACGGCACAAATTTGTCCGTTCAGTGCCAGAAGCGGGCGTTGCAAACCCATTTATATAAGAACTGATAGGAACTAATGATGTGTATTGGAGAGTGAAATTTTACTACTTCTCTAAAAGAGATCAGAACGATATATTAGATAGCGTATAGATAAATTTTTAGTTTAGGAAAACGAATGAATGAAAATGTGTAGAGTGACAAAAAAGACAATGTCTGATGGTTGGACTGTTAAAGAAATCGATTTTCACGCTTATGAAGGACACCATCACTACTATTATCTAGGTAAAAGAGCGCCGGTTGTAAAGGTCGGAGAGGAAAAGTTAGTTAAACAGTATGCTGGTTATACGCTTATCGAGAAGGATTTACGCAGCGTACTTGTATGGCTAAATGAGATTGAGAGTATAAATCCAGGGCCTTTTGCTCGATACGAAAACCCACAGCAAATGGATTTAGTTAAAGGTTATTTTGTTGCGGCTTTAACTTTCTACGGTAAATGCTTCACAGCAAGCAAAGGTAGAGGGCTTAAGTATGATAGAGTTAACGTTCCTGAAGAGCACAGAGAAACTCATGACACGATTATGGAAATGCGGCATAACTTCACAGCTCACAGTGGCATTGGCTTTGAAAGTGTAAAGGTAAGTCTAGTGCTGCATCCTGATATATATTCTGATATGGAGCCTCAACTCTACACGGAATTAAGGCAACCTGACCTTTCCCAAGATTTAATTAAAGAAATGATTATCATAGTTAAAAAGCTTCAAGAGCAAGCTCTTAAAAAAAGAACAGCCGTAGGTGATAAGTTTCTAACTGAGATTGTACGGCCACAAGGTAAATTATTTTGGTATCAAAAAGGTACTTATGATCAATTTTACACTCCTGATGTTTCACCTACTGATGATTAGTCTGAGGCATTACTAAAAATACTTGTTTCGAATATGATAACAATTGCACTGAAGCTCCAAAATCGAAGCTACCCCTGACTCAAATATAATCAGCATAATAGCTTAAGTATCTTGGATTTTCTTAAGCAATTAGAACCTATGAGACAGGTAAATTTTTAGGTCAATTTCCGATATTTAAACCAAAAATCAGAAAGCGAGCTCAGAATTCAAGCCGAAATGTCCACTCCTCGCTCATAGCGGGCCTGCAGCTCCTCGTCCGTTCTGTGCCAAAAGCTGACATATTCATTTTTGGATGAATTAGTCAGCTACCTATAATGACGCTTTCATATCGTGGTGCCTTTTTCTTAAATACTACTAACCCACTTCTCATCTGTTTCTCTATCAACCACAATCGTATTGATTAACCCGTAGTCACCTATAACGAACGATGAAGTGGTATTTATCTTATCCGGGGACAGTTCCACAGCTTTATGTAAATAAATGGTGATGTGCTATCTGTTCATCTGGCCAGCGGAGGAGATATTCATTATGCTTCGATGATCTGGTTATTCTGACAACCATCAGATCCGGCCCTAAAGCGCCCCTAGAAGCGATCGTGCGTGGTGGGGAGGGTACTGCGCGCTCTTGGTAATGATTCAGTAAATATTTAGCCACTTTAATTGTACGTAATAATTATCTATACAGTCTTTTTACTAATGGTTCTATGGATGATGAATAACAAAACTCTCTATTTATATTATTTATCAATTCAAAAACTTGATCTTCAACCTCATAGTAATCATTTCTAGGCAATCGAGGATGGATTATTCCAAAATCTCGAAGCAAGGTTGTGATATTATTTTGATGCTTTACGTAAGAGAAAGAACCTGATTTGGCTTGTGTACATGCAGTATTTGAGTTACTTATAGCGTTGTTTATTTTTATAATCAGTTCGCAATAGTCTTCAGATATGGATGTCGAGCCAGAACGAGACTTGTTAAAAATAATATTATACCATTTGAATATATCAAATGAAGATGCGGATAGACGATCTCTTTTATTTATCTCGTATGATAAGTACTCTTGAAATATCTTAAAGTGCGATATATGGTTGCCGAGAGCTGACACGCTGACACTATTAGTATACCCAAGCAAAGCAACAACTATACCACCTATGCTTGCTACTAATCCCAATATTATGAAAGTTGCTTGTAATATTAATATCGACTGGGAGTAGCCTTTGGTGAAATTTAAAATGCAAGTGTTATGGAAACAAAAGTTTCGACTAAAATAACCTTCTTGCATTCCAGTTGAAATAAATGAAGTTACAAAAAATATAGTGCCCAGAGAAATGATAGCAATCAAACATAGAAGCAAGGTTCTAAGAGGGTGTGAATTAATTTTTTTTAGAAGGATATAACTTTTAAAAAAACTTTTCATTACTTTAACCTGAAGATTATTGTATATAGCTCGGTTTTATAACTTTTGTTTTATTGCGAAATATAGTAGCTTCACGCACAAAGGTTCGTTGTAAAATGTTTATGCGCTCATGTACTCTATGATATCTTTTCCAATACCAATAAGTATCATGCTTGCCTTTATGAAAATCATCTTCAAGGTTGGCTAAGGAAATAGACACTCTATCAAGATCTTTTTTTGATGGTAAAGGGAAAAGTTTAAACAGTCGATTTACTAAGCTTTCATATTGAGAGTGATTTACTCGCTTAAGTTTATTTACTCGGCCCATGCATCTGTTGAAGTCCTTTCTATAAGCATGTGTTGTACGGTAATTTCTTTCAGCAGCTAAGCTTTCAATATTGCGCACGGATGCTCTAATACGTTTTGCCTCATCTGAAGGGAGACGAGGCTCGGAAAATGAAACACGCAATCCGTGAACTGTTAATGGAGTAGTCGATATATAATACTGTTGGGTTTTTTTTAAATTAACAGGTAAATCTTTCTCATGTAGCATATTAATAATTATATCTTTTGCATATGAAAAGTCATAATTAGACACAGTTGATGATACTGTTATATCGTCAACTAAGCGAGTATACCTTAAATTCTTTCGAGATAACCTATCAACAATCTTCCATTCAACGTCATGTAGACATAAGCAAGATAAATAGCTTGACGTTAAAGCTCCTTGCACTAAATGTCCCTCATAACAGCAGATATTTGTCAAAACCTTTGATACATCATCGCTAAAAAAGAAAAAATTAGAGAAAATACTCTCAACATGTATTGCTTGAACATTATCGAAAAAATTTTTAATGTCTACTTTTAAAAGGCTCTTCGATTGGCAATGAACTCGCGCGCATGCAATGTAATCTTTTTGTTCAATATTTTCATCCAAAAATTGATTTGGAATTGAACCAAATAGATACGATGCCCAAATAATAGGAGGGTTCTTTTTTTCTCGTCCTTTCGGAGTGTATATATTAAATATCCTCCTGTTTATGCGACGTTGAATTTTTCTAATCAATGATTTTGGATTATAAACATTCCTTGTACTACCATCACTTTTTTCAACTTCAGAAGAAGTATATCTTTCTTGATCAGGAGTTGTTAACACTGTTTCAAGTTCGGATCTTGTTATACTCAGAGTCGAACATAATGAATCAATAGAGTTTATTGCGGAGACAGTGTTCTTTTTAGTATGGCGTATATGAAGAGACATTATAATCCTTTATACAATATAAGCTCGATCACCTCGAATAAAGAGGACTGGGGGTTATGTTGCTTTTATCGGCTATAACTGACAACTGCCATAATCCCCATGATCGAGCTTACCGTCCAACTCTACTCTGCGTAGCCGAGAGAGGGGTGTGCGCGGGGCCCTCTCCCGAATAGCTTAGTCAAACTAAGCGCCTTGCGGCATTAGTCAATTAAAGACAAGTAATCTCAGCCGATTGTTGCAAAAAAGCGGTTCGCTAATGCGGGGTTATATATACACTCATTTGATATAACTGTCAAAGTTTTACCAATGTTATTATGCGCATACTAATTAATCAGTGCTGTTGCCAGAAAAAATCCCCTACCATTCCATTAAACCTATACGTTGCTCCAGGTACGTATAGCGATTATATGCCTTACGAACTTCATTTTTATGTTATCTGCTAACGCGGCTTCGATCACATCAGCATTAAATCCTGCTTCATCCATAGCTGTGCTACTCGTTAACCTGTCCGGGAGTTCTCTTTTAACCAACAGTAATAAGAATCGCGAACGTCTGCTCCTCGTTCATAGCCAACATTTTCCACCTTAGTGGGCTGGTTAGTGCCAGAAACAGACAGTCCTTCACTACTACCACCTTCAAAAGATTAACACTCAGCCGGCTGGTAAATTTTCATAGTGAAGGTGATAAACCCTGTTGCTTCTCTTCAGCAGAAAGAACGAAGGCATGCGCTGATGGCGATAAGTGGCGATAGCCGATGACGAGACCGAATTCAATTTCAGCACCCGATAAGGGATGATAACTAATCTGGTCACCTCGAAAGCCACTCATACTTTGAGGAACGTCAGATACACCTCCTCCCACAGACACCAATGACAAGACGGCATGCATTCCATGTGCTTCCTGAGTAATCATCGGCACAAAACCGGCTTGAGCACAAAGGCGGATAACCTGCAGATGAAAGCTCCGCCCCTCAGGCATTGGCCACAAAATAAAGGGTTCTCCTGCAAGATCCGCAAGCGTAAGGTCTGACCGCTTACTGAAAGGGTGATCTTTGGGGATAGCCATACACAGACGATCGCTGTCGAAATTGACCTGTTCGATGTCATCAGCCTTTTAAAATGAGGGAGGCCGCAAACGTGGACTATCCGCGAAATCTTCGCGCGGTTAAGGCATCAACCGCTCAGGAGGGCTTTCGTCTCAGAAGCGGACATCTCATATCCCAAATAGGAAATAATCCCGCTGACATTTATCAAATTAAAAAATCTGATATTTAGCCGCGTTGCTCCTTATTTCTCGCGTCATCTTTTACTCTGTCCGTAACGCTATTAACCCCGATAAGTAAATCCTTAAATATGCTATATCGATTTCTCCGGGCGTTGACTATCATAACGCCCTGTTGTCGATGGAGAGCGCTGGCGTCAGACTATACGACGCCGAAAGTACAGGGAGTAGTATGATTTCTATTTTGCTCGTAGACGATCATCCGGCAATCTGTTTTGCACTGAAGGTGCTGCTGGAAAAGCAAGGTGACATGGTCGTCACCACCTCTTCCGGGGAGAAACTGCTGGCACAGCTGCATCAGCAACGCCCCGAATTATTAATTCTGGATCTCGAACTCAGGCACGCGGACGGTCTCGATTTGCTGCCCCGAATTAAGCAGCACTTTCCAAATCTTAAAATCCTGGTGTTTACCAGCCAGCCTGCGGGAATATTCGCCCTGCGTACGCTTCAGGCCGGGGCGCAAGGGTTTATCAATAAAAACATGCCGCTGGAAAACGTCGAACCGCTGTGTCGATTGATTATGGCGGGCTATCAATGTTTCCCCGAGGGTACCCTCTATAAAACCGCGATGGTCAGTGAAAAAAGCGATGCACCTGAAACGCTGCTGGGACGTTTTTCCGATCGCGAAATCGTGGTGCTGAATTATCTGAAGCAGGGCAGAAGCAATAAGGAGATTGCCGATCTGCTGATGCTCAGTAACAAAACCATCAGCACTTATAAAGTGCGGATGCTGCAAAAATGCGGCTGTGACAATCTCAACCAGCTTATCGCCCTGATTTTCGGGGAGGGCGACCATGAACATACTTAGCTGGCTGCTGCTGTTTGTTATCGCCTGCATGGTTCACGGCGCAGCGGCACAGGAGCCGCTGAAGCTCCTCGCCCGCAGCCAGCAGGCAATTGCGAATCCGGGCCTCAGCGCCAGCGAGTGGCGCTGGGTGCGTGAGCACCGCAAGATCCGTCTCGCCGTCTGGTTGCCGATGTCGCCTCCTTATGACATCACCACCGGGCTGAACGACTACGGCGGCATCAACGCCGATTTTATCGGTCTGGCGGCGGATAATCTTGGTATCGAAATGGAGGTTATCCGCTACGAAAATTATGACGAGGCGCTGGCGGCGTTGCGTACAGGCAAGGCGGATTTCATCGCCCGGGCCAGCGATAACCAGCGTAACCAGGGGCTGATACTGAGCCACCCCTACAGCCCCAACGTTGCCGTTGAAGTGGTGAATAACGCAGCCATCCGCAATGACACGGTCAGAAAGGTTGCCATTGCGCCGGGCTACGATCCCCAACGGGTGCAGCAGCGCTATCCGCAGGCAGAGATTGTCTCATTTAACTCTCCGCGCCATGCGCTTGAGGCCCTGGCATTTCGCAAGGTCGACCTCTTCTTTTGTGACAGTGTCACTGCTGGTTATCTTGTGAGCCAGTCCAGTATCAGCAACTTAATGATCCACCCCCTCACCACGCCATTTCCTGTTTCCGGTTTTTCCTTTGCGGCAATGCCGCAGATGCAAACCTGGATCAACGTGCTGAATAAAGTGATGCTCGCGCTGCCGGAAAGCGCCAGCGTGGGGATCCATCGCCGCTGGAAGGGCGGCATCACGCTCTCACTGAGCGAACAGCAGCCAGTCTATACTTCGCTGGAACATAAATGGATCAACGAGCACAAACGCATCCGGGTGGCGGTGGCGGAGGATAACCCGCCGGTGGCTTTTTTTGATGAAAGCGGGAAGCTACGGGGCATCATTGCCGATGTCCTTACCGCGTTACAGCTTCGCACCGGGTTTACCTTTGTGATCCAGCGTTATCCAGGCCAGCGGGCGGCGCTGAAGGCAGTGAAGGCGGGCAAAGAAGATCTGGTCGCAGGGGTAACCCAGGAGGATATCTGGCGCTCGGAGCTGCTGACCACTCGCACCTGGCTCTATAACTCCTGGGTGATGGTTGGTCGCGCGCAGCACGTGCCGGGAGCGGTAAACCCCGGGATTCTGAGCCTGGACGGTCAGTCCCCTGAGGAGTGGCTGCGTAAGCAGAGCGGCGGCCAGCCGGAGAAAGTCGATACCTGGCGACACGGGCTTAACCGGATGGTTCTGGGTAACGGCGAGATGATGGCGATGCCGCTGATAGTCGCCAACACCCTGTTAGAGAATAAAGAGTATGCCTCGTTGCGTATTTTGGGCAGCATCGATATCGATTCTATGCGCTTCTCCTTCGGCGCATCCCGTCAGTCGTGGCCGCTGATCGCTATTCTCAATAAGGCGCTGATCAATATTCCCCCGGAAGATTTACACGCTCTTACCCGCGGTGGCAACGCCGGAAACAGCTTCGCCTCCAATAGATCAAAGCAGGTCGCCCTGAATGGGGCGCTGATGGTTGCCGTGGTCGCCGCGCTGCTGCTCACCCTCGTCGCTGGCTGCTGTTATCGCCGCCAGCAAAGCCACCAGCGCCGTATGCTGGCGATTGTTGCCGCCCAGCGCAAAGCCCGAAAACGCGCCGCCAGCGCCAGCCGGGCGAAGAGCGCGTTTCTCACCACTATGAGCCACGAGATCCGCACTCCGGTCAGCGCGATCCTGGGGATGCTGGAACTGGTGATGAAGCGTCCCGGCGAGGTACAGCAAAACCGTGAGTCGGTGCGTATTGCATGGGAAGCAGCCCAGGCTCTGCTGTTGCTGATTGGTAATATTCTTGATGTGTCGCGCATTGAGTCGGGCCGCCTGGTGCTTCGCCCTGAGCGGGCGTCGCTGATTAAGCTGATAGAAGAACCGGCGATGCTGTTCGAAGGCATGGCGGCTCAGAAAGGGCTGATGTTTGTGCTGGAGCTGGATGCCGATCTCCAGCTGGACGTGCTGGTCGACCGCAGCCGCTTCCGGCAGATTCTGGTTAACCTCGCTGGAAACGCGATTAAGTTCACCGAACGCGGCCAGATAACCCTGCGTGTGCAGCTTGACGGGTGTGACGACGGTTATCTGCTGTTGCACATAGAAGTGGAGGATACCGGCGAGGGCATTGACGAAGCCACCCGGGTGCGGCTGTTCCGCCCCTTCGCCCAGGGTAACAGTCAGAATGTCGCCCAGGGGAGCGGGCTGGGCCTATATATCTGCCGTACGCTAGCGCAGATGATGGGTGGCAGTATCGATTTGAACAGCGAGCCGGGCAAGGGTACCCGAGTCACGGTACGCCTTAAGCTGCCGGTAATGGCCGGGCTGCCTGCGGGCTCCGTCCTTCAGCCTGCAACGCCTGAGCCTTGCGCCTCACTGGTGGTGTTGATCGTCGATGACAACCCGGCGGGCAGAATGCAGTTACGCCAGCAACTTAGCTGGCTCGGCCATCAGGTCATCAGTGCTGAAAGCCCGAAAGTGGCGCTGGAAAAACTCGAGCATACCCGGCCTGACGCGGTGATCACCGACTGCAATATGCCCGGGATAAGCGGTTTTGAACTGGCGCATATCATCCACATGCAGTACCCGGGCGTTCCTGTCTTTGGCTCGACCGCTGACGCCCGTGAAGCCGTCCGGGAAGAGGCCCGGGAGGCCGGTATGCGCGACTGCCTGTTCAAGCCGATGACGCTTAATATGCTTTCGGATCTGCTGGCGACAGTGAGCAGCCCCGTCCCGAACCCCGATATACCGCAACGGGCCATGACGGATAAACTGCCACCGGAGCTGTTGAAAGGGGAGAATCTGGCACTATTTCTCTCGCTACAGATTTCGGTACTGGATGAAACTCTTGCCCGCTTACGCGCATGGCACGACGCGCCGGATACCTCTTTACGCGAGACGCTTCATAAGCTGCGGGGCGGGATCCAGCTACTTGGCGTACCGGCGCTGGTGGCTGCCTGTGAAATGCAGGAAGCCGCCCCGGACAGTGAGGGAGTGCGCAGCCTTGAAGCGCAGCTTATACAGCTTCGTGTCGTGCTACAGGAGTGGCACGACACCAGATGAGATCTGTAATCCACGTCCTACATAAGATGAGGACGCGTCTGCATCGTTCTGGCTATCCCCGTTGCAGTATTCTTTTGTTCGCAGGAGATTGCCTGGAGCATTTGCCCCAGGCAATACATCAACAAAGGAGAAAGATGATGAAAAAATTAATTTCCGTTCTGGCGGTAGTTGCTTCCGTAGGTTTGTTTGCTTCCGCTTCCGCACAGGCCGCTCAGAACTGTGCCGCGAAAAGCGCTGCGCTGGAAAAACAGATTAAAATTGCTGAGTATTACGGCAATACTTACAAAGTTGCTGGCCTGAAAAAAGCGCTGGCTGAAGTGAAAGCACACTGCACAAACGACAGCGTGCTGGCTGGTGCACAGAAAGATGTGAACAAGCTGGAGAAAAAACTAAATAAAAAACGTGAGGACATCGCTGACGTTCAGGCTGACCTGCGTAAAGCAAAAGCAAAAGGCGATGCCAGGAAGGTCGCTAAATACCAGAAGAAACTGGCTGAGAAACAGGCTGATCTGCGTGAGATTCAGCAGAAGTTGAGCCAGGCTCGCGCTGAACTGGCTGCACTGCAGAAATAAGTTTTAGCGAACGTTATCGCGGGTAGCTCACGCTATCCGCGATGTTTGTTCACGTAATGATGGCGATTCGCCACGCAACGTTGATAACCATGCTGCTACTGACGGTAACGGCAGCGTCTGCTAATGAAAAAACATGGGTCATTCTCAACAATAATTTTAAGGGATCTATTTTTCTCGATATTTATGCCGGTGTCCCCTGCCTGACGCGCCCTCTGCTTGAAGAGTGGGGCGTAAAACCCTTCGTTGTTGATAAGCTGCACTGGAATAGCAGACAGTGTCTGACCGCTGCCTCGGCAAACCAGTTCTATCTACGGTTCTGGTATCGCCCGGCTGCCAATCTGCTGACGTTACTATTCCCTGAAGAGGCTTTTAACGCGCAGCAAAACGGGGTGAGCACAAGTCGCTGGGATGACGGCATTAATGCGCTGTTCGTCAATTACCGGCTGGATGTGGATAACAAAAGAGCGCAGTACAGTTGGGATACTCCCGGCACTGACGCCACGCTGGTGCTGGAAAACGGCCTCAATGTCGGGCCGTGGCGGGCGCGCTACCAGAACACCTTCTGGCGTGAGGCCGACAAAAATCATGGTTCCTACAGCAACACAGCCTCCCTGTGGCGAAGCATTACTTCGATGCGCTCGCGCCTGAACATTGGCGATGGCTATACCTCGTCAAACCTGTTTAACAGCATGTCCTATCGCGGCGTCTCCCTTGCCAGCGATGAAGCAATGTTTCCGGATAGCTGGCGGCCTTATATGCCGCTGATTAACGGCTATGCCCGCAGCGAAGCGGAAGTCACCATTCACCAGAACGGCGAACGCGTCTACCGCATTCATGTGCCACCGGGGGCATTTACTATTCGTGATTTCTACCCTCCGGATTCGCAGGGCAACCTGGAGCTGACCATTCAGGAGAGCGACGGCACCGAGCGTACTCGCCTGCTGCCATACTCCATCATGCCGAATCTGGTACAGCATGACATGTTCAGCTACGAGCTGGTCGCCGGGCGTTATAAACCTTATCACGGCGTGGAGCTGGAAAAAGATCGCTTTTGGCAGAGTACGCTCTCCTGGGGCATCGCACCCCACACCACGCTGTTTGGCGGGGTGCAGCAGGGTGAGAGCTACTTTAGCCACATGGTCGGAATGGGCGGTAATATGGGGGAGTGGGGGTCGCTCTCCTCGGACGTGCGCACCGCACACTACAGCCAGCAGGGGGAAAGGTTCAGCGGCAGCGTCGGGCGCTTGCGCTATGCGAAAGCCTTCTTTCAGACCGAAACCAGCCTCAACGCCCAGCTTCAGTGGTATCCCCGCAATAGCCAGTACCGCTCCCTTGAGGAGCGGCTAAACCGCGCCTCGCTGCTGCCTTGGGGCTGGGATGATGACACCACCCAGCGCACCCTTGAAAGCCAGGTGGAGCTGACGCAAAACTTCAATGAAGACTCAAGCCTGAGTCTCTCCTGGCGCTGGCTGAAGTCGCGCAGCCGCGAGTCGGGCAGCAACAGCCTCACCCTGAGCCTGAGCGCCAGCTGGCGCGAGGTGGATGTCTCGCTGTACGGCGGATATGACCGCTACGCTGACTATGCGCCGGAATCGACGCTGGGCATCAACATCAGCATTCCGTTTAGCATTGGTAGCCACGTCAGTCACTTCGCGCTGGTTTCCGATCTTGCCAGCCGGGATAAGAACACTCACGGGGTAAACGTCAACGGTTCGGCGCTGGATGATTTCAGCCTGCGCTATGACGTGACCGCCCAGCATACTGAACACGGGAACGATGCCCTGCAAACCAGCCTGGGTTATCAGTACAACAGCGGGGAGCTGAACCTCAGCATGAATCGCAGCGGCACGAAGCGCGATTATCATGGCGACGTCAGCGGCAGCGTGTTGCTGTATCAGGAGGGCGTTGCCTTTGGTCAGATGCTGGGCAGCACCGTAGCGCTGGTTCAGGTGCCCGGCTCGGCGGGGATCGGCTTTTATAACCAGTTCGGCTCCACCACCAGTGCCAGCGGCGATCTGCTGGTCAGCTATCTGACCCCTTGGCGGGTTAATCGTATTACGGTGGACAGCCTCAGCCTGCCCGAAGGAATGGGGATGGATGTGAGCGAGCTGGAAACCGTCCCCACTGACGGCGCTATCGTTAATCTGCGCTTTTTGAAACCGGAAAAAACCGACGACTTGCTGCCCTGATAGACGACGTGAGTCGCCCGGGGGACGCGTATGCAACGTAATTAATATCAGTGGGTTGCATTTATGCTACGCTTAAATTATCGGTTTCTTTTCGAGGTTTTTTTGATGTTAACAAATTCAGTTAACTGTATTTTTCATAAACTCATATGCGTTCACCATTTACTCCGCAGATAACCGGTAAGACAACGGTTACTGAATTTTTATTACCGATCTGAAAATCAGATCTTTTGAATGAATATAAGGGAAAAGAATGCTAATGATATTCGATGAGTTATCTGGTGCTCCTGTCTGGGTGCCTGCGGTATTGCTCGTCACTCTTTCACTTGCGCTAGGCTTCCTGGCCCGGTTTATACTTCTCAGGTTCATCCGCTACTGGCAGAGTCGTGACCGGAAGCTCTTCAAGTCACTTGAAAAACATCTTCGTGGATCACTGTTTCTCTTCATTCCCTTACTGTTAATAAATGTAGGGGTTAATTATATTAATATTCAGCCAAATTCCCTTGGCTTTATAACCTCCACTCTTAATATTTTTATTATATTATCATTTTGCTCCATCTTGATTCGGCTGGTTAATGTCGCGCAGGATATGCTCTTTATTCGCTATGATATTAATCTTTCGAATAATCTCCGTGCCCGTAAAATTCGCACTCAAATAATATATGTAAAAAAAGTCGCTATTGTCCTGCTCGTATTATTCTGTCTTACTCTGATACTTCTCAGTTTTCCCGGCTTTCGAAAATTTGGCACGACAATCTTAGCTGGCGCAGGGGTTGCCGGAATAATCATTGGGTTTGCCCTCCAGAAGTCGCTTGTTAACCTGTTTGCCGGGATTCAGATAGCTTTTACGCAACCTATCAAAATTGATGATGCTGTTGTCGTCGAAAATGAATGGGGCTGGATAGAGGAGATAAACCTGACTTATGTCGTTGTACGTATCTGGGATCTGCGCCGGCTGGTGCTGCCGATTACATACTTTACAGAAAATCCTTTCCAGAACTGGACGCGTAATAACGCACAGATATTAGGCTCTGTTTTTCTTTATCTCGATTACTCCATGCCGCTGGCTCCTCTCCGTGAGCATTTTGAAAAAGTCCTCAGTGAAACAAAACTCTGGGATCAACAGACTCAGGTGCTTCAGGTAACTGAAACGACGGACAAAACCATGACTATCAGATTATTGATGACTGCGCAGAATTCCCCAACGGCCTGGGATTTACGCTGCTACGTGCGGGAAAAAATGATTGAGTTCATTCAGCAAAATTATCCGCAGAGCCTTCCTCATGTAAGAGCTACGCTGACCGGTTCGGGGTTTGATAGTCCGAAGGATCAGTAGATAATCGTTTTCATTTTTATGTCTGACGCAGAATCTACAGAGACGTGAAGTGTGCTGCGTGAGCATCGGTGCAGCTGAACTTCCGCTCCTTGCTGATAGGGGCGGAACAGAGCATACACCTGTTGTTCAATCCGGGCTTATTCGGCAGGGACAATACGATATTCATTCTCAAACAACTGGATGCTGGCAAAGCCTGTGTGATCCAGGTGCATCCCCGCAATGATCAATTTTTCATTCGCGGCCAGCCGCAGCGCTTTTTTTCTTGTCTCTATGGCCTGAGAAGGATTGACATCAAACATGATGGATATGGCCGGTTGTGCTGACTGAATATGTGGAAAATGGACAATATCCCCCCATATCAACAGACATTTTTCATCCGAATGGATACGAAAGCCGGTATGACCTGGCGTATGGCCCGGCAGCCATACAGGGAGAATGCCCGGCATAATCTCGCCTTGATCAATTAGACGTACCTTCCCGGCATATGTGTTTAAGATCCGACGAACCAGCATAAAATTACGTTTGCCACGTTCATTAGCTCTATCTAATTTTTCATTGTCCTGCCAGTGTGCAGCTTCAAGAGGGTGAAGATGCAGTTCAGCATTTTTATAAATTTGGTTTCCCTCTTCATCCAGCAAGCCGCCAATATGATCGGGGTGGCAGTGAGTCAATAATACCGTGTCTATATCATCAGGGCTGATGCCGAGCTTCTCAAGTCTGCTCCGAAGCAGCCCCCCCACGTTATTGTGCCCGCCCGCCCCGGTATCAACCAGAATGGTGCGTCCGCGACCACAGATGAGATAACAGTTGATATGGATATGGCCATAATTTGCGATTCCGGCGCTGCGCTGAATTTTCTCAGCCTCAGTGGTCTCAATGCCTGAAAGCACATCAAGCGTAGCTGCCATGGTGCCATCGCTCAGGGCGGTTATCTGAAAATCGCCAATCTGGCAGGATGGGAAAGTAAACGGGTGCATAAGTACCTCACATGTATAACGAGCAGGCGCGACACGCCCTGTCTGATGACGTTTCATCATGCTATACAGTGTTTCTGCGGCGTTAAAACGATATTATTTCAACCTGTGATGACATTTAATCACTGAAGGCTCACTCCATCAGCCAGAGCAAAGGTCAACTTAATGCGTAAAAAAATTCCAGGTAGCCGTTCCCTGCTGGCCTTTGATGCCGCTGCAAAACACGGTAGTTTTGCCCGGGCGGCGCAAGAGTTGTCACTGACGGAGGGGGCGATTAGTCGGCAGATAGCGCGCCTTGAGTCAATGTTGAACTGCAAGCTGTTCGATCGCACTGGCAGTCGTGTAAAGCTCAACCCGGTTGGTGCTCGCTACGCGCAGAAGATACGCGAAACACTCGAACGGCTCGAAAGAGATACCCAGTCGATTATGGGCATGCCTGAAGGGAGTAAAAGTCTGGATATTGCAGCCCTGCCGACCTTTACCAGCCGCTGGCTGATTCCTCGCCTGCGCGGCTTTTACGCGCAGCATCCTGATATCACGGTGAATATTGCCGCCAGAACTGAACCCTTCATTCTTACCGATAGTGGCTTTGACGCCATAGTTCATTTTGATCACCCTGCATGGGCAGGTATGCATACACAGTTTCTTTTCCAGGAAACGCTGCTGCCTGTATGTCACCCAATGCTGTTAAAGGATAATGACAACATCGCGCAGTTGAACGAATTGCCGCGAATTCACCGGCGCCAGAATCCTGACGTGTGGCATCGATATGCGAAGGAAATTGGGATTGAGCTTGATAATCCGGCGCATGGAGTTCGCTATGATCTCCATGAAATGGCCATTGCTGCTGCATTTTCAGGGCAGGGCGTTGCAATGGTGCCGCGCATGTACGTAGAAAGTGAGTTAAGGAGCGGGGAGCTTGTTGCCCCCTGGCCAGAATCTGGATTACTGAGCAAAAAGTTCTGTTTAGTTAAGCCGCCCGAAACTGGAAGCAATGAAGCTGCGCTGCACGCTTTCGAACGTTGGTTACTGGCGGAGACTCACCAGATTTGATGGATAAAATCTGATTCTGAAGCAGCACAGATGAAACAAAAACAAAAAGCCCGCTCAGGTTTCCCTGAGCGGGCTTTTCAAATTTGGCTCCTCTGACTGGACTCGAACCAGTGACATACGGATTAACAGTCCGCCGTTCTACCGACTGAACTACAGAGGAATTGTTGGAACGGGGCGCATCATATCCAGCGGGGCAGGGGATGTCAAAGCCTGTTTTCACCCTTTTGATTCAACTGCTGAATAAAGCAGCACATCTCGCTACGTTATGTGATTTTATCCACAAAAATTATGATTTTGCGCATTGTGCTACAGAACACAACGGGGCTTGCAGTGGCGTTGCACTCATTTTCGTCAGAGCGATCACGTTTATTTCATTCTGGCGTTGAATAGCAATCTTATGAAATATACATTTCATGGATATTGAATTTTTGTTCCATTATTTCTCTACTCTAAGGATTTACCATGAAAAAAGTCAGAATTGGCCTGATCGGCACCGGTTATATCGGACGCTGCCATGCGATTGCCTACTCTCAGGCACCGACGGTGTTCAACCTGAAAGGGGAACTGGTGCGAGAAATGCTGGCTGAGGTAAATCCGGAGCTGGCAAGTGCTCAGGCGGCGACTCTCGGTTTCAACCGCTCAACCGGAGACTGGCGCGAGCTGGTAGCAGATGAAAACATTGATGTGGTCGATATCTGCGCCCCTAACTTCCTGCATAAAGAGATGGCGCTGGAGGCCATTCGTCACGGTAAGCACGTCTACTCCGAAAAACCGCTGGCGCTGGATGTGGCCGACGCTGAAGAGATGGTGCGGGCAGCGGAAAAAGCCGGTGTAAAAACTCTGGTGGGTTTCAACTATATGAAAAACCCGACCAGCCAGCTGGCAAAAGAGATTATTGCCCGGGGTGAGATTGGTGAAGTGGTGCACTTCTACGGCACGCACAACGAAGATTATCTGGCGAATCCGAATACCCCGCTGGACTGGCACTGTCAGAAAGCATTGGCAGGTTTAGGCGCGCTGGGCGATCTGGCCGCGCATATCGTCAATATGGCCCACTACCTGGTGGGTAACATTGATGAGGTCAGCGGCGATATGATGACGGTGATTAAACAGCGTCCGGATCCGAAAAATCCTTCCCAGCTGCGTGACGTCGAGAATGAAGACCAGGCCAGTGCGCTGCTGCGTTTCGCCAACGGTGCCCACGGGGTGATTGAAACCTCGCGCATCGCCTGCGGCAGCAAAATGGGGCTGACCTATGTAGTTACCGGCACAAAAGGCAGCATTCGTTACACTCAGGAACGCATGGCGGAGCTGGAACTCTATATTCATGATGATCCGGCTGGTCGTCAGGGTTTCAAAACCATTCTCACGGGTCCGGCACACCCTGACTACGCGGCGTTCTGTATCTCGGCAGGCCACGGTATCGGTTTTAACGATCAAAAAACCGTGGAAGTGCGCGATCTGATCAACGGCATCGCCGCCGACGATCGCATGTGGCCCGATTTTGCCGAAGGTCTACAGGTGTCGAAGGTTCTGGAAGCAATTGCTCTTTCTGCCGCCGAAGGGCGCTGGATGAAAGTATAATTTATCAGTAAGGCCGGATGCTCCCGGCCTTTTTCTTCTTCTGCTGTTTGTTCCGCGCGTCGTTAGCCGTCATAACCGATTTAATTTCCCCGCCATTAAATGTATGATAATAAGACTCATTTGCAAAGAAATGGCCAAGATGAAAAAACTGTTCTCCTTCCCGGTACTGTGCGGACTGCTGATTGCTGCTGCGCTTATCTTCGTGGTGTCTGTACGCAGCTGCTCAACACAGTACTCCGCGTCACAACCGGCCTCCGCGCAGGCGGCCGTGCCTGCCGATGCGTCACCAACCGCGCAGCAGGGCTGGCCGCGCACGCTGCAAACGCCTAAAGGGCCCCTGACGCTGCAAAGGCCCCCTGAGCGTATTGTCTCCACCAGCGTCACCATTACCGGTACGCTGCTGGCAATTAATGCGCCGCTGGCAGGCTCCGGCGGCACCAGCCGTAACAGTACGGTTTCCGACGATCAGGGTTTTTTCACTCAGTGGAGCGCGGTAGCGAAGAAAGCGAATCTTAAGCCGCTATACATTACCGAACCGAATGCTGAGGCGATTGCCGCTGCGGCACCTGACCTGATTGTGATCGCCGCTACCGGCGGGGATTCGGCGTTAAAGCTTTACGATCAGCTCTCTGCAATAGCGCCCACGCTGGTTATCGACTACGGCGATAAGAGCTGGCAGCAGCTGGCGGTGCAGTTAGGCGAGATCACCGGACATGAGCAAGATGCCAGCGCCGCGATTAATCGTTTTGAGCAGCGAGTGCAGGCGGTGAAGCAGAATATAACCCTGCCGCCACAGCCAGTTTCAGCGCTGGTATATTATGAGGATGGTCGCGGTGTGAATTTGTGGACCCCGGCCTCTGCGCAGGGCAAGCTGCTGTCAGAACTGGGCTTTACCCTCGCGATACCGCCTGCGGGAGTGCAGGGTGGCACCAGCATGGGCAAGCGTAACGATGTTATCCAGCTGGCGGGTGAGAATATGGCCGCCGGGCTGGCCGGCAACAGTATGCTGCTGTTCTCAGCAGACGATGACACGGTTACGCGGGTGCGGGCTAATCCATTTCTTGAGCATTTGACGTCGGTGACGTCGGGGCAGGTCTATGCGATGGGTCCGGATACGTTCCGTCTGGATTATTACAGCGCCAGCAATATGCTGGACAGTATTGAGCGGCATTTTAAATCGCGCTAATCCTTCGATACGCGGGCGGTGCATGACTTGTTTAGTTTCTCACCAGGCGAGGCATATCTGCTAATGCCCGTAGGGGCGAGGCATGCCTGCTAATGTTTACCCGTAGGGGCGAGGCATGCCTCGCCCGGCGCGTGACGGAAAAACAATACGTTAAGAATTCGTCACCGGATCCGTCTCTTCAGCTGTTTCTTCTGGCTCCGCCATTGATAGCGATGCTCGCCGCAACGTACCCACCAGACTTGCCAGCACCAGCGCTACGCCCGCCGCTGCCGCACCAAACGACAGCACGCTCACCATCGGCGTAAACAGTTTTCCCAGTACGCCCAGGCCCAGCGCACCCACCGAATCCCCGGTTACATCCTGAGCCGTTCCCAGGCTGTTCACCCGGCCCAGCAGATGGTCAGGAGTATGGTGCTGAATCAGCATATATTGCAGCAGCGAAGCAATCGCATTGCAGTAGCCGTAGACCACCAGCGCCAGCAGTGCAGGGATAAAGTGGCTGTACAGCCCCAGTGATGCAATAGCGAGAAATGCACAGGTAGCGCTGACCAGCACCAGCATTCCCGGTCGCCCGTGACGAGGCACCCAGCCGCTGGTAAATGCGCCGATCATTGCCCCCAGCGGCACTGCGGAATACATCAGTCCAATGGCAGATGCATCAGCGTGATAGCCGATGGCCAGCGCCGGAAACAGAATACGGACTGCGCCGACAATACTCACCAGCATCCCCAGCAGCACCACGGATCCCACCACTTTCTGCTGACAGACAAACTTCACACCGCTGGCGAGCGCACGCAGCGGATGCTCAGGCTCCTGAGGTTCCGGCTTCAGTGACGGCAGGCGCACCAGCGGGATCAGCGTCGCCAGCGTACCCACCGCCGCCACGGCAAAGGCCCAGCCTACGCCACCGGCGACAATAATTACCCCGCCAATCGCCGGGGATAGAATCGCTCCAAGGCGCACGGTCACCATACTCAGCGCACCCGCAGCGCCAAGATTTTCGCGGCCCACCAGCAGCGGGATCACCGCCATTAATGCCGTCATCCCCAGCGCGCCAAAGAATCCATCCCAGGCAGCCAGCAGATAAAGCGCCCACAGGGAAGGTGCCGGGAGAAAGGCATTCAGACTGAGAGCGGCAAAGCCGATACCGCAGGTGCCGCGAGCAAACAGAATCAGCTTACGACGATCGAGGCGATCCGCAAGGATGCCGCCAAGCATCAGGCCGATAAACATCCCGATGCCGTCGAGCATCACCGCTACACCCACTTGCAGCGTAGACCCCGTCATGGCCTGAATCTGAATGGGTACGCCGACGGCAAGCATGCCGAGAGAGAATACCGAAAGCATTCGGGCACAAAAGATGGCACGAAAATGGGCGTTATTTTTCAGTAAGCTGAAATCAAGCAGAATGGAGGACTTAGCCATGGGTTTCCATGTAGTTGATGAAGCCGGTGCCTGGCGACCGGACAGCTATCCGGTGCGGCGCGATGGATGCCGATGTTTTTCTGGCGGAGCGCATGGTAACATATTTGGTTAGTAACGTTAATGATAATAATACTCATATTCATTTGCATATGAAGAGGATTTCTCAGGGATGTCATTGCAACAAACTTCCCCGCGTACGGCCCCGCTTTCGCAAGGTTTTTCGCGCAGCGGCGGCGTCATTATCTGCCTGTTATTACTCGTGGTGGTCACTCTTGCGAGCCTGATGCTGGGAGCAAAATCAATTCCGCCTGCGCTGGTATGGCAAAGCCTGTCCGGGCAGGTCACCAGCGCTGACAGCATTATTGTTCTCAATGCCCGTCTGCCGCGTACCCTGGCCGGCATCCTCGTTGGTCTGGCACTGGGTGGCGCCGGGGCAGTGATCCAGGCGCTGACGCGTAATCCGCTGGCAGACCCGGGGATTCTCGGTGTCAACGCCGGAGCCAGCTTTGCTATGGCCATTGGCATTACCCTGTTTGGCGTCAGCAGTATGGCCGGGTGGCTGGGCTTTGCCTGGGGCGGGGCGCTGATTGCCAGTATTGCGGTTTGGGCGATAGGCACGTTGAGCGGTGGCCGGGTCAATCCGGTGCGTCTGACGCTGGCCGGAGTAGCACTCAGCGCGGTACTGGGCGGCCTGACTTCGTCACTGTCGCTGCTCAATCCGCAGACTTTTGACCAGCTGCGCTTCTGGCAGGCAGGAACGCTGGATATCCGCTCTACAGGCAATTTAATGCTGGTCGCCCCGGCAATTATCGCAGGTGCCGTGCTGGCGCTGGCGGCTTCGCGCTCTCTTAACAGCCTGAGCATGGGAGAAGATATTGCTGCCGCGCTGGGGACGCGAGTGGTGCTGATCCGGCTGCTGGCGCTGCTGGCGGTAATGCTGCTGTGTGGTTCTTCCACGGCGCTGGTAGGGCCAATTGGATTTGTTGGCCTGATGGTGCCCCACGTTGCCCGCTGGTGGGTGGGGGCGGATCAGCGCTGGATTCTGATCTACTCGTTTTTGATGGCCCCGGTGTTGCTGCTGACTGCCGATATCGCCGGGCGCTTTATGGCGCAAGGGGAGCTGCGGGTATCGATTGTTACCGCATTGATTGGGGCTCCAGTATTGATCTGGCTGGTTCGCCAGCGCAGGAATTAGGCTATTTTACTTGTCATTCTGAACCCGGGCAGTGCTCACAAATTACGCGTAATTTGAACGCCCTTCAGGGCGGCCCGAAGGGCGAGCGCTCCGCGAGTACAATCCTCACGTACCGGGTGTACGCTGCGGTTTTTGCGCGCTGGCCGGATTCAAACTGACTGCGACAATAACGCCTAATGGTATGGGCTATTTTACTTGTCATTCTGAACCCGGGCAGTGCTCACAAATTACGCGTAATTTGAACGCCCTTCAGGGCGGCCCGAAGGGCGAGCGCTCCGCGAGTACAATCCTCACGTACCGGGTGTACGCTGCGGTTTTGCCACGCTCTACGGGTTCAAACTGACTGCGACAATAACGCCAGACAGGCCAGGGATTAAGGAAAAGTGCATAAAATTTTACTGATTGGTCGTGCCGATGGATGGCTGAATCTGCGCCTGGCGTCACGGGTGTTGTGGGTGAACCTGGTGCTGATGCTGCTGGCCGCCCTGCTGGTGCTGTTTGCGCTGTGCTACGGCACGCTGAATATCAGCCCGCTTCAGGTATGGCAGGCATTGCACGGGGAAGGGCCACACGGATTTATCACCGTTATCAGCCAGTGGCGTGCGCCGCGTGCGGTGATGGCGCTGGTGCTTGGCGCCGGTCTTGGCGTGAGCGGGGCGATTTTCCAGTCGGCGATCCGTAACCCGCTCGGCAGCCCGGATGTGGTCGGTTTTAACACCGGGGCCTATACCGGCGCGCTGGTGATGATTATCGCGTTTGGCGGGAGTTACTATCAGATAGCGGCGGGGGCACTGGCAGGCGGTATCGGCTCGGCGGCGCTGGTTTATCTGCTGGCATGGCGTCAGGGGATTGTTGGTTTTCGGCTGATTATCGTGGGAATTGGCGTGGGCGCAGTGCTGGCAGCGTTAAATACCTGGCTGATTGTGAGCGCCTCGCTGGAGAGTGCCATGAGCGCAGCGCTGTGGGGGGCCGGATCGCTGAACGGCATCACATGGGTGAAAAGCCAGCCCGCGCTGCTGCTGGTGCCGCTGACTCTCTTTATTGCGCTGTTACTTGGCCGCCGTTTGCAGCTGATGGAAATGGGCGATGACAGCGCCCGGGCGCTGGGTGTTAATGCCGAGTCCAGCCGTCTGTGGCTGATGCTGTGCGGAATTATCCTCACGGCAATTGCTACCGCCAGTGCCGGGCCTGTTGCGTTTATCTCCCTGGCCGCGCCGCAGATTGCGCGTCGCCTGACCGGGGCTAACGCCGTTCCGCTTTTTTCCGCTGCCACTACCGGCACACTGCTGCTGCTGGCAGCTGATGTTATCGCCCAGCATGCTTTTAACGGGATACAACTGCCGGTGGGGGCTGTAACGGTCAGCATCGGCGGGCTGTATCTCATCTGGTTACTTATCAGGGAGTCACGACGTTAATCATGGATACCACTTTATCCCCCCGTCTTCAGGCCGCCGGGCTGACGCTGGCCTACGATCAAAAAGTGATCGCCAGCGAGCTTAACGTCCAGATCCCCGATCGCCAGTTTACGGTGATTATTGGCCCGAACGCCTGTGGCAAGTCTACTCTGCTGCGCGCCCTGTGCCGCCTGCTGAAACCGCGAAGCGGTCAGGTGCTGCTTGACGGTCATGATATTCATCAGATGGGCACCAAAGCGCTGGCGCGTCAGCTCGGGCTGTTGCCACAGCATGCGATTGTGCCTGAGGGTATCAGCGTGGCCGATCTGGTAGCACGTGGCCGTTATCCTCATCAAAGTCTGCTGAAGCAGTGGAGCACTGCGGATCGTGAGGCGGTAGCGGTAGCGATGCAGGCGACCAATGTCAGTGGGCTGGCGGATCGTAGCGTTGATGAGCTTTCCGGCGGCCAGCGTCAGCGGGTTTGGGTGGCGATGGTGCTGGCGCAGCAGACGCCGCTGCTGCTGCTGGATGAGCCAACGACCTGGCTGGATATTGCCCACCAGATTGAGCTGCTGGATCTGTTCCGTCAGTTAAATCAGGAGAACGGACATACGCTGGTGGCGGTGTTGCATGATTTAAATCAGGCCTGTCGCTATGCCGATCATCTGATTGTGATGCAGGATGGGAAAATTATTGCCCAGGGCAAACCGTCAGAGATCGTCGATGCACCGCTGGTACAGCAGGTATTTGGTATGGCCAGCGTGGTGATTGACGATCCGGTATCGCATACGCCAATGATTGTTCCCTGCGGTCGTTATCACCAGCCATAAAAAAGGGCGACAATATTATGTCGCCCGGCGGGGTGTTAAACAGGACGAGATATGCTTCGCCCGATTCAGAAGAGACAGGGCCGGAGATATCCGGCCCCTCGCGTTACGCTAAATCCTTACACTCCTCCATCAGCCCGGCCAGTAATGGCCCCAGTGTGACCAGTGTTTCCGGTGACAGGATATCCATATGCTCACACGCCAGCTCATGCACGTGCAGCTGCCGGATATAGGGTGCCCAGCTCTCCTGCACATCCATGCCTTCCGGCAGGGTATTTTTTGCCACAAACAGCGTGGCCTCTCCCTCGAAACGCGGGGTAGTGGCGGTACTGAGACGCAGCACTGCATCCGCGTAGTTGGCGACAATAGTACTGAACATTGCGGCTTTCTCTTCCAGCAGCAGCGCGTCATCGTCGGTGGTTGCCATAAATTCAGCCTCCTCCCGCGCCACTTCTGCACGTGCATCCTCTTCTGACGGGCTGGTCCAGTCCTGACCTTCCGGCGGATAGGTATCCAGCAGGCCGAGGAATTTCACCTGCTCGCCCTGCTGTTGCAGACGTGCTGCAATGCCCTGGGCGAGGGTGCCTCCCAGTGAATAACCCAGCAGATGATAAGGCCCCTGCGGTTGAATAGCGCGCAGTGTCGCCAGATGACGATCGCACATGTCGTCCACGCTGGCACAGGCAGCAATCACCCCGTCAGGTCGCGGTGACTGAAGGCCAACAATCGGGAAATTACCCCCCAGATGGCGCATCATGCCGGAGTACTGCCACGCAAAGCCGGAAGCCGGATGAATACAGAACAGCGTTGGCCCTTTGCCGCTGCGGAACGGCAGGCTTTCACCGTTGGCACGGCTCTCTGCGTTAACGCCGCTGGCGCTGTCATCCAGCAGACGTGCCATATTTTCCACGCTGCGTGCCGCCATTATCTGCCCGATAGAGAGCGGCTGCTCCAGGCGACGGCGCAACTCCGCAGCCAGGCGCATCGCCAGCAGAGAGTGGCCTCCCAGCGCAAAGAAGTCGTCGTCGGCATACACGGTATCGCGAGCCAGCAGGCTGGAGAACAGCGCAGCCAGCAGCTGTTCATGGTGGCTTTGCGGCAGACGGCCTGCGGATTGTGCTACCTGCGGCGATGGCAGCGCCTTACGATCCAGCTTGCCATTAGCACTTAGCGGGAAGTGGTCGGTCAGCACGTAGCTTACCGGCAGCATATGTGCCGGTAGGCGCTGCGCCAGCTGCTGATGCACCACCGCAGTGTCCAGCTCCATGCCGGGCTGGGCAATCAGCCAGGCAACCAGCTGACGGGCATCGGCACCTGCTGTCGTTACGCTGCCCAGTTCGCGGGCGGCCACCACGGTTTGCGCCACCCCCTCAAGGGTTAACAGCGCCTGCTCGATTTCGCCCAGCTCAATACGCTGACCGCGAATTTTCAGCTGATCGTCGCTGCGTCCAAGGTACTCAACGGCACCGTTTTCCAGCCAGCGGGCGATATCTCCGGTGCGGTACATCCGCTCACCGTCGGCAAACGGGTCGGCAACAAAGCGCTGTGAGGTCAGGTCAGCACGATACAGATAGCCCTCGGCCAGCTGTACGCCGCACAGGTAGAGATCCCCTGCCACGCCAGGGGGAACCGGGCGCAGCAGTCCGTCAAGGATACGCAGCTCGGTATTCCACACCGGGTAACCAATCGGCACGCCTGCACCGTGGCACTGCTGTAAGCTTTCACCGCTGGCAGGATGATAGGTAACATCCACCGCTGCTTCGGTCGGGCCGTACAGGTTATGCAACGGAGCGTCGATCAGCGCCTCATAGCTGGCTGCCAGATCGCAGGAGAGCGCTTCACCGCTACAGAATACACGTTGCAGGCTATGGCAGCCTTTATCGCTGCCGTCGCGGCTCTCCAGTGCCGTAACCCAGGCTGCGAGCATCGAAGGCACAAAGTGCATGGTGGTCACGGAATAATCTTCGATCAGCTGCACCAGGGCATCCGGATCGCGATGGGCTTCCGGCGGGGCCATCAGCAGCTGAGAACCGACCATCAGCGGCCAGAAGAACTCCCAGACGGAGACGTCAAAACTACATGGTGTTTTCTGCAATACCACATCCGTTGCGTCCATCGGATACTCATC
Source organism: Erwinia sorbitola (assembly GCF_009738185.1). Taxonomy (NCBI): domain Bacteria; kingdom Pseudomonadati; phylum Pseudomonadota; class Gammaproteobacteria; order Enterobacterales; family Erwiniaceae; genus Erwinia; species Erwinia sorbitola. Next base: position 1,767,054 of record NZ_CP046509.1, read on the forward strand.
CTGCATCCACCACAGGCGGTTAACGATCGCCTGCTGGCCCACGACGACGCCTTTCGGCCGCCCGGTAGAGCCGGAAGTGTAGAGCACATAGGCCGGGCGCTGTGAGTCGGCGGCGGGCAGCGGGTGCTGCGGCTGGCGGCTGGCATCTTCCAGCTGGTCAAAGGCCAGAATTGGCCCCATTTCCGCAAAGCGCGCGGCTAACGAACTTTCGCTGATAATCAGACGCGGACGGGCATCAGCTACCATATAGCCGAGACGGTCATCCGGATAGCCAGTATCCAGCGGCAGCCAGGCCGCACCGGCCTGAAGAATGGCGGTCAGTGCCAGGCTGAGGCGCACCGAACGCGGCAGGGCGACGGCGACGATATCGCCCGGTTTTACCCCGGCGGCAATCAGGCGGTCGGCGAGCAAACGCGCCTGCTGCTGCATCTGACGGTAGGTCAGACGGTGTTCGGCGTCCAGCAGCGCCAGTGCGTCAGGTGTACGCTTAACCTGCTGCTCAATCGCCCCCTGCAAGGTTCCTGCTGCCACCGGGTAAGCGGTGTTGTTAATGCTGGCAATCAGCGCCTGTTCATCAGGCGTTTGCAGCTGCCAGCGTGCCAGCGGCAGATCGGGTTGAGCCACCAGCTGTGCCAGCAGCATCAGCAGGCGGTCAGCAAAGCGCTGCGGATGCGGCACCGCATCGCGATACTCCATCAGCAGATGCAGACGTTCGCCGGGCAGTACCAGCAGGGTCAGCGGATAGTGGGTGTAACCCCGGTTGCTGATCTGGTCGCAGCGCAGCCCGTTATGGCCCTGCAACAGATCGGCGTTGTCCGGATAGTTCTCCACCACCAGCAGGGTATCAAACAGCGTGCCGCTGCCCGCCAGCTGCTGGATCTCGCCCAGGCCAAGGTCGTCATGTTCGATTAGCTGAATCTGCTGTGCCTGATGGTCGGCGAGCTGCTCCAGCAGCGGACGCTGACTGTCAAAGCGTATGCGTACCGGCAGGGTGTTACTGAACAGGCCCGGGTGATGTTCCTGACCATCGATCTGTCCGAAGCGCCCGGAGACCGGGGATCCAAACACCACATCCTGATGGCCGCTTTCAATCGCCAGCTGCATCCCCCAGATACCCTGCATCACGCTGTTCAGCGTCAGCCCACGGCTGCGGCACAGTGCCAGCAGGCCGCGTTCCAGTTCCGGATCCAGTACCAGATCGAGGTCGTGAACTGGCCCGTTGTGTGCTGCATCGCCAAACAGTAGCGTCGGGCGTGCATCCTGCAATACCTGCTGCCACAGCTGGCGCGAAACATTGGCATCACGAGCGGTCAGCTGACGGACAATATCTGCGTAGCTGAAACGGTGCGGGGTCAGCGACTGCGGGCCGTGATACAGCGCGCTAAACAGATCGCCTAAGATCACCGGCGTAGACCAGCCGTCCACTACCAGGTGATGAGCATTGAGCATCAGCGTAAAGCGGGCACTGTCAGCATGCTGCACCAGCAGCGCATGCAGCATTACCGGCTGACTGAACAGATCCCGCGCCAGCTCATTTTTCTCCAGCGCCAGCAGCGCTGCGGCTTCTTCAGTGGCTGACATCGCAGGCAGCTGCTGGCGATCCAGCATCCAGAGGTGTTGTTCCGCTGGCAATACCGGGATCAGCTGCAATGGCTGTAACGCCTGTTCGCTGTCAAAACGTGCCGCCAGCTGCGGATGGTGGCGCACGACGGCATCCAGCGCTGCACGCAGGCGGTTTTCATCAAGTGCGCCGCTAAAGGTAAGGCGCGTCAGTGAGTTATAGCTGCCGCTGTTGTCGGCAGTTGCAGCATGGAACAGCAGTCCTTTTTGCAGCGGCAGCAGCGGCAATACTGCGGCCAGCGGGCCGTGACGCTTGCCCAGCTGCACCACGTCCTGCTGGCTGACGCCGTCAATAGCGACTTCCGCCGCGACTAAGGTATCCGCTGCCTGCTGAGGATGGCGACGGGCGAAATCACTTAGTGCATCGCTGGCGGCAGCCAGCGCCTGATGCAGGGCATCGATATCTTCTTCGCTGAATACCCCATTGAGCCAGCCCCAGTTGATCGCCAGCTGTGGCTGCTCTCCGGACTCATCCACAAAGATATTGATCTCCAGGCCGTGCAGCTGTGGCATCTCCGGAGACTGATATACCGCAAAGGCATCGCGGAAATGTTTACGCGTGCGCTGTGGCGTCCAGAGGCCATCCCCCGCACTGAAACGCCCGAGGTAGTTGAACAGCACTTCCGGCGCGTGCTGCTGCGCCAGCGGCTGTAGCTGAGGGGCACGAACCGCATCGAGATAACGCAGCTGACCATAGCCCACGCCGCGATCCGGTACTGCCCGCAGCACGCTTTTCACTGCCCGCAGCGCATCGCGCAGACTGCCGGTATCGCCTTGATCCAGTGTCACCAGCAGCGGATATTCGGCGGTCAGCCAGCCGATGGTACGGGCCAGGTCATAATCGCCCGTCAGCTCGGCGCGGCCGTGAGATTCGAGGGTGTAGCGCAGCTGACTGACCTTAAAGCGGTCGATGAGCGCCAGCGACAGTGCACACAGCAGCGTCTCTTCCACGCTGGCGCGGAACTGCTGCGGCAGGGTGGTGAGCAGCGCCTGAGTCTGGCTGCCGTCAAGCAGGGTGCGCTTCTCTTTCAGCGCGCTGTGAATGTCCTGCGCGTGCAGCGCTCGCTGGCCGAGTCGCGGTACCGCAGGCTGTAACATACTTTGCCAGAACGGCAGTTCAGCGGCACGGTGCGAGACGTTGCTTAACAGCGCGGCAGACCAGTCATGTAACGAAGTTTCTTCCGGCGGCAGGGTCAGCGGGGTACCGCTGATAGCCGCTTCCGCTGCCTGACGCAGCTCCTCCAGTAACACACGCCACGAAACGCCATCCACTACCAGGTGGTGGATCACCAGCACCAGGCCAAAGCTCTGTTGATTATGCTGAAGCAGGGTCGCCTGCATCATCACGCCGTTTGCCGGGTCGAGGCGTGTCACTGCGGCATCAAAGGCATCTTCTGCGCAGGCTTCAGGCGCATCATGCAGAGGTTGAGTCTCAACCCAGCGGGTAAATCCGGCAGGGCGGGGTTCACCCACGACCAGCTGTCCGTCGCGGGTAAACGCAGCCAGAGCCGGGTGGGCGCTGCTCAATGCGGTCAGCGCCTGTTCAAGCTGGGGGCGCTGCAACTGCGCCGGCACCTGAAGATATACGCCGTGGGCGAAACGCTGGTTAATTCCGCCATGTTGGTTAAACCAGTGCAGGATGGGCAGTCCGCTAATCGCACCGTGCTGTTTAACTTTGTTGATCGACGTGCCTGAGATCAGCGGCTGCATATTTTGCGCCATGCGTGCCGGGGTGCGCTGGGCGAAGATATCGCGGGGGCGCAGCAGATAACCGGCGCGTCGGGCGGCGGTACCCAGCCCCATGGCGGAGATACTGTCGCCGCCCAGTGCAAAGAAGTCATCGTCAGCGCCGACGCGCTCCATCCCTAACAGGTCGGCGATCGCCTGGCAGATCAGCGTTTCCTGCGGGCCATCCGGTTCACGACCCGGTTTAAACGCCATCTGCTGCGGTTCAGGCAGCGCCTGACGATCAATTTTACCGTTGACGTTCAGCGGCAGCTCATCCATCACCACCAGGATGGCCGGAACCATATAGTCGGGCAGGGTCACCGCCAGTTTTGCCAGCAGTTTAGCGGACAGCTGGTCGTCGGCGCGCAGGGCATCATCACTGACGGAGCAGTAGCCGATCAGGCGATTGGTGGCACCGATAGGCTGGGCAATCACCACGGCGGTACTCACTTCGTCCAGTGCCACCAGCGCATTTTCCACTTCGCCCAGTTCAATACGGAAACCACGTACTTTGATCTGGTGATCGACGCGGCCGATAAATGCCAGCTGGCCATCGCTGCGCCAGCGCATCAGATCGCCGCTGCGGTACATTACCTCGCCCTCAAGGAACGGGTTTGCCACAAAGCGTGCGGCGGTCAGATCGGGGCGGCGCAGGTAGCCACGGGCAATCCCGGTACCAGAAATATAGAGTTCGCCAACGCAGCCTACCGGAACCGGGCGCAGTTTGCTGTCCAGCAGCCATACCCGGGTGTTGCCCACCGGGCGGCCAATCACCGGCTGGTCAGAGACCATCACGCTGGCTCCCAGGGTATCGATGGTGTATTCGGAGGGGCCATAGTAGTTATGGATCTCCAGCTCCGGGTGCTGCTGCATCAGTTTCCACAGGGTAGGGGTGGCGGCTTCACCGCCGATCATCACAAACGCCGGGCGGTGGCTTTCTGGCTCAAACAGTCCGGCATCAATCATCTGTGAGAAGAAGGATGGGGTGATATCCAGTAAATCAACCGGTACCTGTTTCATCTTCTGCAACAGAGCCCAGGCATCGCGCCTTAGCTCTTCATCAAAAATATTCAGCTCGCAGCCCATCATCATGCAGAACAGCGGTTCCCATGAGGAGTCGAACGAGAAGGAAGCGGTGTGACCGGTGCGCATCCGGCGGGGATGGCTGCGGTGGAATTTCTCAATCGCCGGGCCGAACAGATTGGCCTGATGGGAGAGGAACAGGTTCAGCAGTCCGGCGTGGGTGCTCATGACCCCTTTCGGGCGTCCGGTGGAGCCAGAGGTGTAGATCATATAGGCGAGGTGCTCACCGCGCTGGGCGACGCGGCGCTCGCTGTCGCTGACCGGGGTCGCTGCATGTGCATCACAGGCGGCGCGCATGGCGGCCTCATCAATACAGAGACAGTTGCCCTCGGGCATCTGAGCGACGGTGCTGCTGTGGGTCAGAATAAGCTGAGGCTGCGCGTCATCGCACATCAGCGCCAGGCGTTCACGCGGATAGTCGAGATCGAGCGGCATATAGGCAGCTCCGCTCGCCAGTACGCCGAAGATTGCCACCAGCGAGTCAACGGAGCGCGGAATACCGATAGCCACCACATCTTCCGCGCCGAGGCCGCGTGCTATCAGCTCACGTGCCAGCTGCATGGCCCGGGCCGAGAGCTGACCGTAAGTGAGGCTGATTTCACCGCATGCTACGGCCACGGCGTCCGGCCGGGCCTCTGTCTGACGCTGCAACATAGCCAGAATAGAGACGGCACCTTGCGGTGGCGTCACGCTGATCCCCTGCGACCAGCTGGCGATCTGCTGCTGCTCATCGTCGGCAATCAGCGCCAGCGATGCCAGCGGTCGCTGCGGCTGCTGCGCCAGCTGTTCCGCCAGGAAAGCAATACGTTCGCCGTGCCAGGCCAGAGTCTGCGCGTCATATTTTTCGCTATTGGCCACCAGTGTCACCTGGAGTTGCCCGAGCTGGAAGCCGATTTCAAACTCCAGATCGTCCACCGGGCCCATTGCCAGCGTATGGCTGATAGCATCAATACCGTCAAACGTCAGGCTATCGTGGTAGACCTTAAGGTTAATCACCGGGCCATACAGCGACTGGCTGCTGCCTACCATGCCAAGATCGCGGCGCAGCTGTTCAGCTTCGTAGCGCTGATGGCGGCGCACCAGCTTGATCTCGTTTTGCAACGTCTGGCTGATTTCGGCCAGCGTCATGGTCTCTGCAATATTCAGCAGCAGCGGGAGGACGTTTACGACCGGACCCGTGGCGGCCAGCGCGGCGGAACCCATACGTCGCATAAACGGGAAGCCGATGCTCAGGCGTGACTCACCGCTGATGCGCGCCAGATACGCTACCAGCAGGGCGCTGGCAATTTCTGCCGGAGCGCTCTCCTGCATACCGGACTGGTGAGCCAGCGCCGCCAGCAGTGCCGGGGGTAACGTCACCTGCTGTTTGAGAGGCGCACTGCTGCTGCCGCTAAAGGACTCACTGGAGAGTGAGATAGCCGTTGGATAGTTTTCACCATGCTGCTGCCAGAACAGCGCCGCTCGCTCGCAGGCGGGTGAATGCTGCCAGGCCTGGTACTCTGCGACCACTTCACCAAACGAGATAAACGGTGACGGTGAGGGCAAATCACCCTTGCGCAGTGACTGATATATGGCTGCCACGCGACGTGTCAGGGCTTCAAAGCTGAAGCCGTCAAGCATCAGATGGTGATAGCGCTGATACCAGAACCAGCGATCTTCACTGACGCGGATCATCAGCTGGCGGTAGAGCGGGCGCTCACCGTCGGCAGGCAGATCGGCGGCCAGGTCGGCCTGCATCATCTGGTGCGCCGCCTGCAAACCATCGTTGCGCTGGCTGAAATCTACCCATTCAACAGGCTGTACCTGTTCTGGCGTACGCGCATGGGGTAGCCGCTGCACGGCGCTGCCGTCTTCGGCCAGGCAGAACGTCGCCTGTACGGTGTCCGCTTCTGACATTGCCTGGCGGATGGCGGCATCCAGCATCTGGCAGTCAATATCGCCATGCAGTTCACTGTAGTGAGCAACGGCAAAAGTGTTTTTCTGATGGGCGATCTGATCGGCAATCCAGATACCCGGCTGCGCGGCAACCAGAGGATATTCGGTAAATTCAGCCTCTATTTCAGGCTTGATCTGAGCTTCTGACACGGTGGCAATTCCTGTCGGCAAATCGAAAAAAAGAGAATGTTCGGTAATGTCAGCGTCGGATTAACCGGCTGTTTTCAGCCCGGCGGGACGCATATCCTGCCAGTTTTCTTCGATGTAACTGATGCATTCGGCGCGGGTTTGCGGACCAGCGACGCTCTGCCACCCGGCAGGGACGTCCGAAAACGCTGGCCAGAGGCTGTATTGCTGGCGCGCATTAAGCAGTACCAGGAAGTCGAGGCTTTCATCATCAAAGGGGTTTTGTTGTTCAGTCATGGTTATTACCTGTTCTTGCCAGAGAATGGAGGAGAGTTAAAGTCGGCCAGCAGCCAGCGTAAGCCGTCCAGCAGCCCGCCGCGCCAGCACAGGGCATCGTGCCCGCCGGAGAAAATACGGAAATTGATATCGTGCCCGACGGGGAGCAGCGCCTGGCGTATCTGTTGGTTAACCCAGGCCATATCGCCTTCGCGATCGCCAGCTTCCTGGAAGATTTTTAAGCGGCCTGCGGGCAGTTCGCCGTTGATGACCTGGCCGGTGAGCCAGCCCATCTCATGCTCTCCGGACTCAGAAAAATGGGTTACCAGGCGGAAATTTGGCCACCAGAACGAGCCGGACTGGCTGAGGATGCGGCCAAAGCGCTCAGGCCAGTGCAGCCCGGCATACATGGCCGCCAGGCCGCCGTAGCTCTGCCCGGCAACAACGGTGCGGTCGCCCAGCTCACTAAATTCAGCCCGGCTGCGGGCCAGCGGCAGCAGCTCCTCCTGTACCGCCTGCCAGAAGCGGGCATTGCACGGCAGCTCTTTTTCACGCCACTCGCCGTTAATCACATCAATAAACAGCCAACAGGCGGCAGGAAGGTGGCCGCTGTCGGTTTCGGCACACAGCGCGGAGAATAACGGCTGACCGCTGACCCAGTTCTGACCATCGAGCAAAATTACCAGCGGGCGCTCTTGCGGCGTTGAGCTGCTGCCGGTGGTGTAGAGCCAGATACGGCGCTGATTGCCGAGGAGTGTGCTGTTCCAGGTAAACTGTTGAAGCTGGTGGCTGTCTGGCTGAATGGCCTGGCCGCTGTCCAGCGCGTGCCACGCGGATTGATCGGGCGCGGCGGGCATATGGGCGGCAGAGAGGGCATGACCACGGCTGTTAAGATGGGCATTACTGCGATTTAACGGATCGGCAATCGCCAGCGGGAACAGTGAAATCCACCATTCGCGCTGTTGCTTACGGCGTGTGTCGTCATCGCTACTGAAAGCAGGCGGCAGCCGATCGGCAGTCACCGGAATCAGGCTGTAGCTGCCGCGCCAGTGTTCATCAATCTCCGTTGACCAGTGCCAGACATCGGTACCCGGCAGGCGTTGCAGGCTCTGGGGCTGAGGGCTGTGGTGATCGGTGACACAGTTGATATCCACATACACCTGACGCAGCGCTGAATGGTTTTCATCCCCAGCCGGATCGCGCCAGAAAAAGCTCATTTTAACGATTCCTGCGTTACAGGCTTCCACCAGCGGGGTGCCATCCTGTGCCATTTGCTGCCACCAGGCTTCTTCTCCCACGTTATCGGCCGCCAGCCGCTGTGATGCAGTGCCTGCTGGCTGACGTAGCGGCCATATTTTGTGCCGTATTGTCACGATAATTTTCCTTTATTTACATTTAATTACTTAAATGGAGAGACTTTAATTCATCTTACAGTAAACGGCGCTAATGCAAATACTATTGAGAATAGTTTGCATTTGCAATAAGATGCGGCACAACTTTCTAATGGGCCCATAAGTTGTAAGTAAATAAGGGGTTTCTTAGGGGGGTGGGAAGAATCGACGAGAGGAGTGGCGAACGTGATTCTTAAACTGGGCTCCAGCCAATCAGTGCATCTAATGAATTGGCAGGGTTTAACGGTTTTTTTTATCGGCAAGTCTGTTCAGACGGGATAACAGCACATGTTTAATAAGATTAAAAAACAGTCACAACCAGGTATTGCAGCATTTTCTGACCAACACACCATGCGTTTATTACTGGCGTCAGCGTTATTTATCATGCCCGCCGCACAGGCGGCCAGCGATAACGATAATACGCTGACGGTCACCGCAGAAACCCAGGAGAGCGTTACCGCGCCTACCAAAGGGATCGTGGCAAAAGAGAGTGCTTCAGGCACCAAAACCGCCACGCCATTGCGTAAAACTCCGCAATCTATTTCAGTGGTCACCCGCGAGCAGATGGATGATCAGGATGCTCACTCCGTCGCGGACGCGCTGAGTTACTCCAGCGGTGTGGTGACAACCTATCGCGGTAACTCCAACCGTAACGATGAAGTGATCAGCCGTGGCTTCCGCTACGCACCAAAACTGCTGGATGGTTTGCACTTCGGCCTTTCCAGCTCCAACGGCGGTGCCGGGCAGCTGGATCCGTGGCTGCTGGAGCGCGTTGAAATTGTTCACGGCCCGGCATCGGTGCTCTATGGCCAGGTCAGCCCGGGTGGGCTGGTGCTGATGACCAGCAAACGCCCGACGGCAGAAAGCATTCATGAAGTGCAGCTCAGTACGGGTAATAAACACTACGGCGAAGCGGCCTTCGATTTCGGCGGTAAGCTGAACGATGACAATACGCTGTTCTATCGCCTGAACGGCCTTGCCAGCACCAAAAACGAGTTTGTGAGAGACAGCAAACAGCAGCGTATGGCCATCGCCCCTGCTATTACCTGGCTGCCAAACGAAGATACCAGCTTTACGCTGTTAACCAGCTATCAGGATGATCCGAAAGCCGGTTCACGTAACTTCCTGCCGCGTGCCGGTACGCTCTATCCAACCGCTGCGGGCTATGTGCCTTACGATCTTAATGTCAGCGACTCCGATTTTGCCAAGTCAAAGCGTCAGCAGACCTCCATCGGCTACAGCCTGGAACACAGCTTTAATGAGGCGATATCATTTACTCAAAATCTGCGTTACAGCCACCGCAACGAGAACTATAAATATCTGGTTTATAACGTGGATGATGGCGATCGTACCATGACGCGTATGGCGCAGCATGAAACGGCGATGACCAACGAGTTTAACGTCGATAACCAGCTGAAGGCGCTGTTTAATACCGGTGCTGTGGAGCATACGGTGCTGGGTGGTTTTGATTACCGTTACTCCCATATCAACAGCAAAATGTACCGTGACTACGGCAGCAGTTATCCGATGGACTGGACTAATCCGAGCCATGTTGACGTTGACGAAAGTCTGTTAGAGCTGGCAACTGATAACAAAAAAACCCTGAATCAGTACGGCGTGTATGTACAGGATCAGCTGGAGTGGAATAACTGGAACCTGCTGCTCTCTGGCCGTAATGACTGGTCGCAGGTAAGAAACCAGGACTTTACACCGGGTGGATCTGATATCACCTATAACGACAGCAAGTTTACTGGCCGTGCCGGGCTGCTCTACGCTTTCGATAACGGCATTTCACCGTATGTCAGCTACAGCACCTCGTTTGAGCCAGTGCTTGAACAGGCTGCACCAGGTGCCGATCCGCTGAAACCGACGACCGGTGAGCAGACCGAAATTGGGGTGAAATATCAGCCAGTGGGGGTCAACGCGATGATGACCGTCTCCTTGTTTGATATTAACCAGAAGAACGTCAGCTCTTATAACCGTCTGGTCAATGCCTACGAGCAGATTGGTAAGGTCAACTCGAAAGGGGTTGAAACCGAGATCCATGCGCAGCCAACGCCGGAAATCAAGCTGATCGCAGCCTATACTTACACCGATGTAGTGACTAAACGTTCGACAGATGAGGCTAAGGTTGGTCACAGCCCGAACGCGATCCCACGTCATGCGGCTTCTGCCTGGGCCAGCTACAGCTTCCTGCACGGTGAGCTGAACGGTCTGACTGTGGGTACGGGTGTGCGTTACATCGGTCGGGCACCGGGCGATGATATCGGTGAATACTATGTACCGCATTACACCCTGTATGACGCAATGGTGAAGTATGAACTTGGCCAGGCCGTTCCGGTTCTGAAGGGAACCACCCTGCAATTTAACGTGCAGAACCTGACGGATAAACACTATGTTTCATCCTGTGCGGGTCAGTGGGCGTGCTTCTACGGCGCAGGCCGTACCTTCGTAGCATCGGTAAACTACCGTTGGTAAACGGGTAGTGTATATTCTTATTTAAACATCATCATTATTGTACAGCGTTATTATCATCCTTTAGCCACCCTCGCCGGGGTGGCTATTTTTTTTCTGTTTTACCACTCCAGTCAGCTACCTCCAGGCGTTACTCAAGACACGCCATTTCTTCTTTGTTTACATATTGTTACTTTCCCTTATCTGTACCAGTCATTTCTGAGTTTAAAAATGCTAATGCAAATGTTATTGAGAGTGATTTACATTTGCATTAATATGCAGCGCAACTTAGCTGGATAAAGCTGTAACTCTGCATTTAGTAAGGTTTTTTTTAGCTGAGGGAGAATGCGTGCGGACGCAGACGATCCGTGCCATTGCGTATGTCAGCCAGTGCCAATCAGCAAAGCTAATGGGTTGGCGGGCTTTATCGGTTTTCGTAGACAAGGCTGTTTCAGACGAGATAACACAATATGGTGAATAAGATAAAAACCCAGGCACGACCTGGCGTGGCATTACCCTCCGGGCCTTACGCTTTACGCCTGCTGCTGGCTTCCTCGCTGCTGGCCGCGCCTGTGGCTCAGTCGGCCGGTGACGATACCCTGACCGTAACGGCGGAAACGTCGGAAAGCGTGACCGCACGCAACGCCGGCATTGTGGCGAAAGAGAGCGCGTCTGGTACCAAAACGCCAACGCCACTGCGAAAAACGCCGCAATCGATTTCGGTCGTCACCCGCGACCAGATGGACGATCAGGCGGCAGCTTCAGTGTCTGATGCCCTGAGCTACACCAGCGGGGTGGTCACAAACTATCGCGGTAACTCTAACCGTAACGACGAAATTATCAGCCGGGGCTTCCGTTACGCGCCAAAACTGCTGGACGGCCTGCACTATGGTCTTTCCAGCTCCAGCGGTGGGTCAGGGCAGTTGGATCCGTGGCTGATGGAGCGCGTGGAGATGGTACACGGCCCGGCGGGCGTCTTATACGGCCAGGTCAGCCCTGGTGGCCTGGTGGTGATGACCAGCAAGCGCCCGACGGCCGAGAGTATTCATGAAGTTAAACTGAGTACGGGTAATCAGCATCTCGCGGAAGCAGCGTTTGATTTTGGCGGCAAGCTGGATGATGACAACACGCTGTTTTATCGACTGAACGGTATCGCCTTTACCAAACATGAATTTGTGAAGGGCAATAAACAGCAGCGCATGGCGATTGCTCCGGCGATCACCTGGCTTGCCAGCGAAGACACCACGTTCACCCTGCTGACCAGTTATCAGTACGAGCCGGAAGCGGGCGCCCGTAACTTCTATCCGCGCGCCGGAACGTTGTTCAGCACCAGTGCAGGCTATGTGCCTTATGACTTTAACGTCAGCGAAACCAATTTCAATCGCTCCACCCGTGAGCAGACATCCATCGGCTATGAGCTGGAACACAACTTTAACGAGGCGCTGTCGTTTAAACAGAACCTGCGCTACAGCCACCGCCAGGAAGAGTATAAATATCTGGTGTATAACGCCACGGGTGCAAACGACCACACCATCACGCGTATCCCGCAACATGATAAGGTGCTGACCAATGAGATGGGCGTGGATAACCAGTTAAAAGGGCTGATCAGTACCGGCAGCGTGGAGCACACTCTGCTTGGCGGGCTGGATTATCGTTACAGTCACGTTAACAGTAAGCTGTGGCGCGATCGCTCAGGGGATTACGAGCTGGACTGGACCAATCCTGTCCATATTGATATTGATGAAAGCAAGCTGCTGCTCTCTTCCGATACTCAGAAGACCCTGAATCAGGTCGGTGTTTACTTACAGGATCAGCTGGAGTGGCAGCAGTGGAACCTGCTGTTATCCGGGCGTCATGACTGGTCGCAGGTGCATACGGTCTCCTATACCGGTGATGGCAGCGATGAGACCTACAACGATAATCAGTTTACGGGGCGTGCAGGTCTGCTGTATGCCTTTGATAACGGATTGTCGCCGTATATCAGCTACAGCACCTCTTTCGAACCCACCTTACAGGCCAGCGCGCCGGGTGCCGATCCGCTGAAACCGACCACCGGAGAGCAGACCGAGCTTGGCATTAAATATCAGCCGGCAGGCAGCAATACGGCGCTGACGTTATCGCTGTTTGATATCAATCAGAAAAACGTGACAACCCTGAACTCCACTACTCAGTTCTATGAGCAGACAGGCAAGGTTAACTCGAAAGGATTCGAAGCGGAGCTGCACGCGCAGCCGGTGCCGGAAATCAAATTCACTGCCGCTTATACCTACACTGATGTTGTCACCAAAGAGACGACCAAAGAACAGGAGCGCGGCCATAGTCCGGCCGGTGTACCAACCCATTCTGCATCGGCATGGGGCAGTTACAGCTTCCTCAGCGGCCCGCTGAATGGCTTTACGCTTGGCAGCGGTGTGCGCTATGTCGGTAAATCCCCGGCGGACAGTATCGGTGAGTACGATGTTCCGAGCTTTACGCTGTATGACGCCATGGCGAGCTATGAGCTGGGGCAGGCGGTGCCTTCCCTGAAGGGAGCAAAACTTCAGCTTAATGTGCAAAACCTGGCAGATAAGCACTATGTATCAAACTGTAGCAACGCCTACGCCTGTTTCTATGGTACCGGGCGCAGCGTGGTGGCTTCCGTAGATTACCGCTGGTAAGCGTACGGCCCGGCCCGGTTGTGACGGGGAATATTTTCTGCTGTTAGCCACTCCATGAGGGTGGCTATTTTTTTAGTTAAATCTCTCTAAGATAGGGGGGCGAACTGACCGCAGGATTTATCATCAAAGGAGAGAGAAAATGTATGAGTCGCGTAATATGCCGCTGCTTCCCTTCAGGGATTTTTTAAAACGCCTGTTATTACATTTCGGAGGAGCGGTACTGCTGGTGATGATCACCCTGCTGGCAGGCATGGCGGGCCATATGCTTTTCGATACCGATATCACCTGGCACGATGCGACGCTGAACAGCGCCTTTATCGCCAATGGAATCGGCCCTTATCTCGTGCCACAAAATCTCGCCGGAAAAGTATTTTTCGCTATTTACGGCATGTTTACCAGCTTCGTCTTTATGACCACGCTCGGCATGGTGCTGGCTCCAGTTGCGCATCGCCTGGTACATAAATTTCACCTCGATGATGAGGCGTAACCTCAAATAACAGTGCACTGATACAGTTATCGTCAGCCTCTGCCGCGCAGGCCGGGGCTGACCGCCACAGTTTCATGCGCGCGATCACAGAATGCCCTGTTACACCGTGAAAAACTTGTTTCAGCTATGCGTCTGTTAAAAAATATCGCTTTATGGCTGACAGGCGTAGTGTGACAGCCAGAAGGTCACTATTCCGTATGTTCCACAGGAGATTGTCGTGAATCAAAGCCAGCGCGAACACATTGCCACGGTAGTAGCCAGCGTCAGCGATAATGCGCAGCATCGGGCAGTGTGTCAGCACGATCAGGCGATTCGGGACTCATGGCAGCGGTGCGTTGAACGCTATGGTCTGGATCCCAGCCGGATGCAGGCGGCGCATATTCTGCCCTGGCATGAGCTGCGCGAGCACCGCGAGCATCTGGAAGAGTTTCGCCGTATTGCCCGGCATGGCCTGAGCGCGCTGTACCAGCAGATAGCTCCCGCAGGCTATGTCGTATTACTGACCGATGCGCAGGGTGTGACGGTGGATTATCTGGGCGATGAGAGCGCTGAAATCAGCCTGCGCCGCGCCGGACTGTTCCTCGGCGCACAGTGGTCGGAAGCCTGGGCGGGAACCTGTGCGGTAGGTACGGCGCTGGCAACCGGAAAAGCGCTGACCGTGCATCACAATGACCATTTTGACGCTACTCATATTGCGCTCTCCTGTTCGGCGGTGCCGCTGTTCGATCCGCAGGGGCAGCTCAACGCTATTCTGGATATCTCCGCGCTCACCTCGCCGCAGCCAAAATCCGGTCAGCAGCTGGCATTACAGCTTGCCCGGCTGCATGCCCATCAGATTGAAAATGCCTGGTTTGAGCATCGTCATCGCACTGACTGGGTGCTGAAACTCAGCCCGGCATCTCCATTTGTCGAAGTCAGCCCGGATTACCTGATCGCTTTTGATGCCCGTGGCCGCCTCATCGGCCATAACCACCGCGCACAGCGTATGCTGGAGCAGGAGCTTGGCATTGAAGCTGCGTCACCGCACGGGCGCAGTAGCTTGCTCGGGATGCCCATCGAACAGCTTTTTAATACCTCAATTAACAGCCTGCCGGACTGGCTGGCCAGCGCCAGCGGGCGTCAGGGTACGCTGGAGCGCGTGAACAGCGGCGAACGGCTGTATGTGACGGCGGTGCAGCCTGCAAGGCTCCCTGAACGTCCGGTGATCAATACCTCAGCGCAACTTTTACCTGCGCCGCTGGCGGCACTGAATGGCGGCGATCCGGCATTGCAGCAGCAGCTACAGCGCGCTGCACGGCTGCTGAATGCGCCGCTGCATGTGGTGGTTCAGGGGGAAACCGGTAGTGGGAAAGAGTATTTTGCCCGCGCGTTTCATCAGTCCGGCGAGCGCAGCTCCCAGCCGTTTATTGCGCTGAACTGTGCCGCTATTCCTCCGACGCTGATCGAAAGCGTACTGTTTGGTCATCTGCCGGGAAGTTTCTCCGGGGCCGGAAATAAGGCACGACGCGGCCTGATCCAGGAAGCGGACGGCGGCACGCTGTTCCTTGATGAAATTGGTGATATGCCGCTGGAGATGCAGACGCGACTGCTGCGTGTACTTGCCGAGCAGGAGGTGTTGCCGGTCGGGGCTTCACGTCCGGTGGCGGTTAATATTCGCGTGATTTCAGCATCTCATCATGTGCTGGATCAGCTGGTGGAGCAGGGGCGTTTCCGCGCTGACCTGTTCTATCGTTTACAGGGGGCGCGTATTACTCTGCCCGCGCTGCGCAGCCGCAGCGATCTCGACTGGTTAATTGATAAGATGCTGGCGGGAAAAGCGTCGCTGTCGCAGGCGGCCCGCCAGTGTCTGCACCAGCATGGCTGGCCGGGTAACCTGCGGGAGCTGAGTAACGCGCTGGATTATGCCGTGGCGATGTTTGAAGGTGAACGGATTGAAAGTGCGGATCTGCCGGAGGGAATCGGAACAACAGCTCCTGTGACGCTGGCGCAGGAGGGCGCGCTAACTGAACAGGCACTGCCGGAGGAGGCGCAGCGGCTGATGGCGTCTCTGCACGCTGCACGCTGGAACCACAGCGCGGTAGCGCGCCAGATGGGGATCAGCCGTATGACACTCTATCGCCGTATGCAGCGCTACGGTATTCAGTCTCCAAATACTCTGCCCGCATAGCAGGGCCACGGAGAGCAATGATAATAAAAGTCAAAACCCCGGTGGCCGGAAACGGCCCGTTTTCACTCCCCCACGGGCGATTGCTATTCTGCCCTGACCCGGCCGTGGCGGAAGACGGGCTGTTTACCCTGGCTGCCGCAGGCCGCAAGGTGGCGCAGATCTGGCATGGGCCACAGTCGCTGGTGGTGCCCTCAAGCTATAAACGTTTCAGCAACCTGGATAAAGTGAGGGCACAGTATGCTGCTGCCGGGTGTCCGGTATTTTTACGCAAGTCCGGCGGCGGGCTGGTGCCGCAGGGGCCGGGGATTATTAATCTCAGCCTCGCCTGGCCCATCGAACGCACTTTTGGTGAGGCGGCAGAGGATGTATACCGTTACCTGTGCGGCATATTAAGCGATGCGCTGCGCAGTCTCGGCGTCGTTACTGGCTGGCAGGCGGTGGAGGGTTCGTTCTGTGACGGGCGTTTTAATCTTGCCTGTGGCGAAGGTCGGCAGGCGCGTAAGATCGCCGGAACGGCCCAATACTGGCGGGCGATCCCGGGTGAGGCGGATGCGCCGCGCCGCCATGTGGTGCTGGCGCATGCGGTGCTGCTGGTGGATTGTGATCTCACGGCGGCACACCGGCTGGCTAATCAGTTTGAGGCGATACTGGGCAGCGGGCACTGTTATCAGGCGTCGAAAACGGTGAGTGTGGCGCAGATGCTGCCGGCAGGGAGTAGCGGTTTGTGTGATGAGGTTATTGATGCGCTGATTGCGCGTTTACAATAGGGGCGAGGCCAGCCTCGCCCATGGTATTAGCGTGGGATTATTGCGGTGGACGCACCAGGATCTTCACCTGATTTTTCTCTTTCACCAGCGCTTCAAAACCTTCTGTTACCAGATCGTCTAATTCAATGCGTTTGGTAACCAGCTTTTCGGCCTGGAAATAGCCCTGAGTCATCAGCTCCATAACCGCCGGGAAAATGTGACGGTAGGCGATGATGCCTTTTACGTTACGTTCTGCCAGTACGACTTTATTCGGATGGAATGACGCTTCGCCTTCCCAGATCGACACAATGATGGTTTCGCCTTCGTAACGGGTGCTGTCGATACACTGTTTCAGCACTACCGGCACGCCGGTCACTTCGAAAGCAACATCCACACCACCCTTGCTCAACTCACGGATAGTCTCTACGGCGTCCTGCTTGCTGGGATCAATCACCACGTTAGCGCCCAGTTCGCGGGCTTTTTCAGCGCGCTGCGGGGACAGTTCCACCACGTAAATCTCTGAAGCGCCCGCCGCGCGCAGTGCTTCGATCACCAGTAGCCCAATCGGGCCAGCGCCAAATACCGCTGCTTTATCTCCGGCTTTCAGCTTGCTCATGCGTACGGCGTGCAGCGCCACAGCGGCAGGCTCAACCAGCGCGCCCTGTTCGTAAGAGAGGCCGTCCGGCATACGATGAACCATATGCTCGTCAACCATGGTAAAGGAAGAGAATCCGCCGCCACCACCGGACAGGCCATGGAAACCGAGGTCGCCACACAGGTTATATTTGCCTTCACGGCAGGCTTCGCACTCGCGACAGGCGAGAATCGGTTCAACGACTACGCGGTCGCCAGCTTTGAACTTAGTGACGCCGGTGCCAACTTCCACCACCTCACCGGAAAATTCATGTCCCATCACAATTGGGGCAATATCGTGGCTGATTTTATGAGGCTTATCTACAGGGACAAAGATCGGTCCAGCAAGATATTCATGCAGGTCGCTGCCGCAGATGCCGGTCCAGGCTACTTTGATTTTTACTTTGCCTGCGGAAACCTGAGGTTCTTCGATATCGTCGATGCGAATGTCATGTGCTTTATACCAACGTGCTGCTTTCATCTTCTTTTCCCTTGAGATTGGTCAAAAACCTGTCCATTACCACATACATTGTGGCCGGTGCAGGAACTCAGGGCTGCATATTGCGAAAAGCATGCCAGAATGAATTGTTTATTTAATTCATTGATTTATAAGTATTAAACTTAAATTTCTGTTACAGGAACGATGAAAAGAGCATAAAATGTGACACCTGTATCAGTGACAGGTGTCACAGGTGGGGCTAGCGGAAAGGCGGTTCGTTAAAGGTGCGCAGCTTGCGTGAATGCAGGCGGTCGCCTTCGGCACGCAGCAGGTCAATGGCGCGAATGCCAATCTGTAAGTGTTCGGAAATCGCCCCTTCATAGAAGCGGTTTGCCTGGCCCGGTAGTTTAATTTCACCGTGCAATGGCTTATCGGAGACGCAGAGCAGGGTGCCGTAAGGAACGCGGAAGCGATAACCCTGTGCGGCAATGGTCGCGCTCTCCATATCCACCGCCACGGCGCGACTGAGATTAAAGCGCAGCGCAGAAGCAGAATAGCGTAGCTCCCAGTTGCGGTCGTCGGTAGTAACCACCGTGCCGGTGCGGAGGCGCTCTTTAACCGCTTCTCCCGGCATTCCGCTTACCAGTTTGGTGGCGTCATACAGCGCACGCTGCACTTCAGCAATACTTGGAATAGGAATATCAGGCGGCAGTACCGCATCCAGTACATGATCGTCGCGCAGATAGGCGTGTGCCAGCACATAGTCACCAATGCTCTGACTTTCGCGCAGCCCGCCGCAGTGGCCGATCATCAGCCATGCATGGGGGCGCAGCACCGCGAGGTGATCACAGATAGTTTTGGCATTTGACGGGCCAACGCCGATATTAACCAGCGTAATCCCCTGGCCATCTTTGGCGATCAGGTGCCAGGCGGGCATCTGATGCTTTTTCCACGCCAGATCGGAAACCGTCTGCTCCGGGTGCGGTGTATCGCCAGTGATCGTGATGCCACCTGCGCAGGAGAGTGCCTGGTAAGGCGAGTCCGGGTCAGCAATCTGTGCGCAGGCCCACAGTACAAACTCATCGACGTAACGCGTGTAATTAGTGAAAAGCACGTAGGGCTGGAAATCTTCTACCGGGGTGCCGGTGTAATGGCGCAGACGTGCCAGCGAAAAATCGGTGCGCAGGGCATCAAAGTGCGAGAGCGGGAAAGTCTCCCCCGGGGGCAGCAGGCCGTCAGCATTTTCATCGCCAATCTGCGACAGTTCAGTGGTAGGAAAATGCTGGGCAATACCGGCACTCATGCTGCGATCCAGGGCCAGGCTGGAGCCGTCGATCACATAGGGAAACGGGATCTCCTGCTCTGACGGCAGCACATCGATCTGCACCTGATATTCGCTGGTCAGTATTGACAGCTGCTCGCTGAGATAGTGGCGCAGCAGTGCCGGGCGGGTGATGGTGGTGCTGTAGTTTCCGGCGCGGGTAAAGCGTCCAAAGGCACGGGTAAGACGTTGTGAAGGTGCGATGCCGTTCCAGCTAACGCGCAGCTGCGGATAGACAAACAGACCTGCTGCACGCTGTGTCGCATCGGGCAGGCTGCCATCAGCAACAAAGGCGTTAATGGCGTCGCGCAGGGCTTCTACCGCCGCGTTGTAATGGTTTTCCAGGCTGTCGAGCGCCTCAGTGACGGTCAGGGATCGTGCTACGGGGTAAGTCATGTTATCTCCTTGAATCGTGTGCACGTTTGTCTTACAGATTTACTGAAGATAACACCATAATTAGCTGCTGGCACCCGGCTCAAGGCTGAATTTTACCTGCTCTTCCAGCGGCTGTGGGGCATCATCTAGCATTGCCATCAGGCGCTGACCCACCTGATGGCCGAGCTTTTCGTAATTAAGGCGCATTGAGGTCAGCGCCGGAAAGGTGTGATCGCAATTGGCTGAACCGTCGAGGCATGCCACCGCCATATCGTAGGGAACTTTGAGCAGCCGCCGCTGGCACTCCGAAAGCACGCCGAAGGCTATCTCCTCATGGCTACAGATAATTGCATCCAGATCCGGCTGATTTTGCAGCAGCTGGCCCAAAGCATAGCGGCCAAACTCTAAGCTGGGCGCATCGGGAACGGTAATCATCAGATCGGCATTTTGATAGTGCGCCATCATCGCTTTATGCCAGCCGTTAAGCTGCTGCTTGTGCAGGCGGTTATCAGTCTGCGCACCAATAAAAGCAATCCGGCGGTAGCCTTTGTCCAGCAGATGTGTGGTCAGCCGTTCGGCGGCGTCGTTGATGGCAATATCGAGGATGATATCAGCAGAAAAACGCTCTGCGCCGCAGACATTTACCGTTACCAGTTCTGCGGACTCAATCAGGTCGCAGGTCTTTTTTGACAGCTGCGCACCAAAAAGCACCAGCGCCGAAGGGCGGTGTTGCAGTAGTTTCTCTACCAGCGGCGTTTCACCGTACTGATGGTATTCATGACAGGCCATAATCAGCTGAAAAGGCTGTTTACTCAGGGTTTGTTGCAATGCCTGAACAAAACGGGTGCTGGCGCGGTCATGCTGAAAGGGATAGAGCACCGCTACCGTATGCAGCTGGGATGAGGCCAGCGTGGCAGCGGCCTGATTGGGCACGTAGCCGAGAGTGATAACAGCCTGCTGAATCTTCTTTAATGAGGCATCAGACACCTGGCTCGGATCACGTAATGCGCGTGAAACCGTCATCGGTCCGACGCCTGCATGGCGGGCAACATCCTGAAGTGTTACGCGCGTACCGCTCTGGGCTGCCAGTTCACTGGCCTCCGGGCTGGCCTCATAGCCGAGTGCGCGGGCGGCCTGTTCCACTTTACTGCGGACTTTTTCAGAAACCAGCTCAGGTGTGCGCATTACGCGCGACACGGTCATGGCCCCAACGCCGACGTAATCGGCCACATCCTGTAGCGTCACCCGACCACTACTGCGACGCTTGCGCATTCTGGTTTCTCCTGATTTTTTGATTCCACGGTGGCGGGCGAGGCATGCCTCGCCCCTACAGCGCCGTGGATATTGAGTCGTTGGCGCATCCCGTTTCCGTCATGGCGGGCGAGGCATGCCTCGCCCCTACAGCGCCGTGGATATTGAGTCGTTGGCGCATCCAGTTCCCGTCATGGCGGGCGAGGCATGCCTCGCCCCTGCAGCGCCGTGGATATTGAGTCGTTGGCGCATTCAGTTCCCGTCATGGCGGGCGAGGCATGCCTCGCCCCTGCAGCGCCGTTGATACTGTGTTGTTAGCGCTTCCGATCCCTGTAGGGGTCAGGCATGCCTCGCCCCTGCAGCGCCGTGGATATTGAGTCGTTGGCGCATCCAGTTCCCGTTATGGCGGGCGAGGCATGCCTCGCCCCTACAGTGCCGTTGATATTGAGTCGTTGGCGCATCCAGTTCCCGTCATGCCTCGCCCCTGCAGCGCCGTTGATACTGTGTTGTTAGCGCTTCCGATCCCTGTAGGGGTCAGGCATGCCTGACCCAGTCAGTTTGCCGCGACAGGCTTCCGGCAACAACTTATTCTCCGGCTGATGATAAGCCGATCACAATTAATGATAGTTATAACAGTTAGCGTTATCTTTTTAGATGCTCATCACATTAATCCGGTCGTTGTCGCACTACTCTGCTCGGGCGATTAGAGAGAGGTGACACTAAAATGCTTAAAGAATTACTGACAGCCGACGTTGTTCAGATTATCCCTGCCTGCGCTGACTGGCGTGAGGCTGTCTCACTTTCCTGTCAGCCACTGCGTGATAACGGCACCATTGAAGCCAGCTATGTCGAGGCAATTTACCGCTCGCATGAGGCTATTGGTCCATATTACGTCGTTGGCCCCGGTATCGCTATGCCTCATGCACGTCCTGAAGATGGTGCCAACAAAATGGGCGTCAGTCTGACGGTGATCCGCGAGGGCGTGAATTTTGATTCTGACGGCAATGACCCGGTACATCTGCTGATCGTGCTGGCCGCGACCGACAGTAACAGCCATATCGGCATTATTACCGCGCTCGCCCATCTTTTCGATACCCCTGAAGATACCGCGTCGCTGATGGCAGCGACAGAGGTTGAACAGATTTTATCCATTGTTTCACGTTACTAATTCACCCCAGGAAAAGGAAAATACAATGAAAATTACCGTGGTATGTGGCAACGGTCTCGGTACCAGCCTGATGATGGAAATGAGTATTAAAAGTATCGTTAAAGAACTGGGTGTTAACGCGGAAGTTGACCATGTCGATCTTGGTTCAGCTAAAGGCACCGCCAGCGATATTTTCGTCGGCACCTCTGATATTGCCGAGCAGCTGGTGGCACAGCAGGTGGGTGGCAAGATTGTCTCCCTGAAAAACATGGTAGATAAAGTGGCGATGAAAGAGCGCATCTCTGCGGCGTTGACCGAACTCGGCGCATTATAAGGAAGCCAGAATGGAATTTTTCCGTTTCTTAATGAGCGATGTGTTATCCGAACCCTCTATTCTGGTGGGGCTGATAGCGCTAATCGGTCTGGTGGCGCAGAAAAAACCGGCCACTGAAGTTATCAAAGGCACGGTGAAAACCGTAATGGGCTTCCTGATCCTCGGGGCAGGGGCCGGACTGATCGTCTCTTCACTGGGCGACTTTGCGGCTATCTTCCATCATGCTTTCGGTATTCCGGGTGTCGTGCCGAACAACGAAGCGATTGTTGCTGTAGCGCAGAAGAGTTTCGGCACTGAGATGGCGATGATTATGTTCTTCGCTATGGTGATTAACATCGCTATTGCCCGCTTTACACCATGGAAATATATCTTCCTCACTGGTCATCACACGCTGTTTATGTCGATGATGGTTGCGGTGATCCTGGCAACCGCAGGGATGAAAGGTGCCAGCCTGATTGCCGTAGGTTCGCTGGTAGTTGGTGTATCGATGGTGTTTTTCCCGGCGATTATCCATCCGTATATGAAGAAGGTGACCGGATCTGACGATGTGGCTTTTGGTCACTTCTCGGCAATCTCTCAGCTACTTTCCGCCTGGATCGGCAGTAAATTCGGTAATAAAGAGAAGTCTACCGAAGATATGGAAGTGCCGAAAAGTCTGCTGTTCCTGCGTGATACGCCGGTGGCGATCGCCTTTACCATGTTCTTTATCTTTATCTTCACTTGTCTGGTAGCAGGCCCGTCCACGGTGAAAGAGATGAATGCCGGTGGTAAAAACTGGTTTATGTTCTCGCTGATGCAGTCCATCACCTTTGCTGCCGGTGTCTACATTGTGCTTCAGGGTGTGCGGATGGTGATTGCCGAAATCGTCCCGGCGTTTAAGGGGATCTCTGACAAACTGGTGCCAAACGCAAAACCGGCACTCGACTGCCCGGTGGTGTTCCCTTATGCACCCAATGCTGTGCTGGTGGGCTTTCTGAGCAGCTTTGCCGCCGGGGTGCTGGGGATGTTCCTGCTGTATGCGCTGAATATGACGGTGATCATTCCGGGCGTGGTGCCGCACTTCTTCGTCGGCGCTGCCGCCGGGGTGTTCGGTAATGCCACCGGCGGCCGCCGTGGCGCCATCCTTGGTGCCTTCACCAATGGCCTGCTGATCACCTTTATTCCGGTGTTCCTGCTGCCGGTGCTGGGCAGTATTGGACTGGCGAACACCACCTTCAGTGACTCGGATTTCGGTGCTGTCGGTATCCTTTTAGGTCTGATTGTACGTTAATCGTTGCTTAATTAGTCAGGGGCCGCTCTGTTTTCAGCGGCCCCTCCTTATTTATCCTTTTACTGATACCCCCCTCTATCTTCCATGATGCGCATCAAGTTCAATTTCACCTCACGCTATTAAGATAATTCTGTTCAATATGCCGTTAATAATATGAAGAATCTTGTCAGGGACGGCTTTTATTTACCGGGAACATCACCGTGAGTCAGAATCATGAACCTGAAGCAACTCTACTATTTTAGGCGCCTGGCCGAAAAAGAGCATTATACTGCCGCCGCTGCCAGCCTGTTTATTACCCAGCCCTCTCTCAGCCACGCTATTTCTGAACTGGAAAAAGAACTTGGCGTGATGCTGTTTGCAAAGCAGGGAAGAAATATACGTATTACCGAAGAGGGAAAACAGTTTCTGCCCTATGTGGAAAAGGCCATTGCTGAACTGGAGAACGGCTGTGCTGCGCTGCAAAAATTTAACAGCAACGCACGCGAAACCGTTAACCTGGCTTTTATCTATACCATGGGGGAGCGGGTGGTCCCGCAGCTGATTGAACGCTTTGGCCAGCAGCCCGGGCAGCCGCCCGCAGACTTCAGCTTCTTCCAGGGCACGACCAGCGCTATCGTGCAGGAGCTGAAAGCTGACAGTTTCGATCTGGCAATCTGCTCACATTTAAGCCATGAAAATGAGATCGAGTTCACCCCGATTATCAGTCAGGAGCTGGTGCTGGTGACCTCCCGACATCATCCGCTGGCGCAGCGTAATACCATGAGCATTGATCTCAGCGAGGCGATGGCGTGGCCATTTGTATTTTTCTCAGAAAAAAGCGGATTAAGACCTTTTATTGATCGGATATTCAGCCAGAAGAATCTGGTTCCTAAAATTGCCTGTTATGTTGAAGAGGATACGGCGATGGTGGGATTAGTCAGTATTAATTATGGCATTGCCATTATGCCGCGCATTACTACGCTGGATTATTCCGATGTGAAAGTAATGAGTATTACCGATCCGGGCGAGACACGTTATATTTATCTGGCGGCACGAAAAGGCCGGCAGTTATCTCCGGTTGCTAATGCTTTTAAGCAGTTTATTATTCAGCACTGCCAGTCTGAGCTGGAGTTAAAATAAAATATCAGCAGTAAGGGCGGGTAACCCTGTATCACGGGATACCCGCCTTGCTATTAGTGGCTCAGTACATTGAGCATCTCACGCAGCGACTGCACGGCAATCTGCCCCGGAGCCGATGCCTGGCGCGCTGCTCCAAAGGTCATCGCTGAACCGAACACTTCCCCGGCCAGACGGCTGATCACGCCGGTTTTCCCCATCGACATGGTAATCAGAGGACAGGTGGCGTGTTCCTCTTTCATGGTCAGTGTGGCATCCAGCAGTACCAGCACATCATGGGGCGACTGCGGCATCACCGCGATTTTCGGCAGGTCAGCACCCAGGGTTTGCATCCGGCAAAGACGGGCAATAATCTCCGTTTTACTCGGTGTCTTATGGAAATCATGGTTGCTCATAATCACCTTCACGCCAGCGCTATGTGCCTGGGCGACCAGCGCGCGGATGCGTGGTTCCTCGTTAAACAGCTCTACATCAATCAAATCCACCAACCCGCTGCGGGCAATCTCGCTATTAAGATTAAAATAGGCATCATCGCTCAGTTCATGCTCGCCGCCCTCCTTTTTACTGCGGAAGGTAAACAGCAACGGCACCTGCGGCAAAATAGCGCGGACCTGTTGCAGCGCAGCCTTTACGGCATTCACGTCGTCAACGGACTCAAAGTGGTCAGCGCGCCACTCAATCACATCTGCCTGAATTTCTGCCAGCTGACGGGCATCTTCACTAATGGCGGCCAGTGTGCGTCCTATCAGAGGAACACAGATTAGCGGTTTGCCTGCGCCAAAAGTGATGTTTTTAACGTTTACGATAGCGGTCATAATATTCTCTCTCTGATGGCAGGCTAAACCTGCACACGATTAATCTGCAAGGCCGCGCTGCGCGCTGCAAGCTGGCGATAGCCAATAAACAGGGCAAGGGCGAAACCCGCCGCTGCAATGCCAACGTCAAACCACATAATACTGGCGATACTGGTTTGTGACAGCTTCGCGGTGATCAGCGGAATGGTGAATGTGGCCAGGCTCCCGGCGCTGTAGAAAATACCGGTAGCTTTCCCTTTGGCGTGTGGGAAGCTCATCGCCATAATCGTCAGACCCAGCTGCATGACCCCACCTGCCGCCGAGAAGCCGATTACAAAGGCGAAGCCAATCACCACCGGAGGGGTTGGATGCAGGCAGACGGTTATTAGCGCCAGCAGCGAGATAAAGGTATACAACATCAGCAGGTTCACTGAGCTGACGGCCTTTTTCACCAGTGCAGCGGTCACAAATACACAGGTCAGGGAGCCGACGGTATAGATACTTAGCAGCTTAATCGCCGAGGCGTAGGACATTCCGGCAACAAACTGGCCGTACTGCGCCAGCCACTGGCTGACCAGGTAGAACGTTGCCATTGAGATATAGCCGTACAGCGTGAAACAGGCGATATCCAGCAGGTTGCTGTTGTTCTGCTGCGGCTGCGGTGAGGTGCCGGTCTGTTCGCTGGTGCTGATGACCGGTTTTGCCAGCGCCCGGTGATCCGGGAACGGACGTTTCAACAGGTAGATCGCATTCAGCAGCATAATGGCGGCCGCCACGATGAACGACCAGCCAAACCACAGATCCGCCAGCACGATAGCGCTGATAATAAACGGCAGCAGGAACTGTCCACCTGACACGAAAGCTTTGATCAGGATATTAGCGGTGCTGGCTGAGTTGGGGAACGACTCCATCAGTGCCGGGTAGGTGCCGGAATCAAGGAAGCTGTTTGCCATGCCGGCGAGGAAGCCGAAGGCAAAAGCCGTGGTAATGCTCTGCGAACTGAGAATGCCAAAGAAGAAGCCCAGATAGCACAGCATTCCGAGATAGATAAAAGGCTTACGGCCAAACTTATCAGACAGCATGCCGGAGATAAACAGCACGACCAGACGGCCAAAACCCAGCGATGAGATCACCACAGAGACCCCGGCGGCGTTGGTCTGCCACTGCTGTTCCAGGTGAGACATATTGAGGGTCATTAACAGCACCCCCATGCCATGCACCAGATAGTTAAGGTACAGCCCGGCGGCGGTGGGAATGTAGGTATTTTTTTTCATAGATGCCTTCACTCAGAACAGGATGTTTTTGATGTAGTCGACCGGCATTTCTTTCCCTGTCCAGATTTCGAAGGCTGCCGCCCCTTGCCACAGCATCATGCCTAACCCGTTGACAGTGCGACAACCTTTTTTGCGGGCGACTTCCAGCAACCGGGTTTGCTGTGGCTTGTACACCACATCAGAGACGATAAGATCGGGGCGCAGGAAGCTCTCATCCGGCAGTAGCATCACGCCTTCAAACGGCTTCATGCCAATGCCAGTCGCATTGGTAAAAATCATGCTGTCATCGATCTCATTGCGCAGCTTTTGCGTATCGGCAATATCGTAAAGATTTACCACGCAGCGGGTATTGTCCTGGATTTTACGGATTGTGGCCTGCGCATTATCCCAGAAGGCGTCACGCTGGTTGAAGATGGAGATTTCGCGCACACCGTCCAGCGCAGCCTGCACACAGATTGCCGTGGCGGCACCACCGGCACCACACAGCGTCATTTTCTCGCCGATAATATTGATATTCTCCTCCACCAGCGCACGCATATAGCCCGTGCCGTCGGTGATATGCCCGGTCAGTACGCCGTTATCATTAACCACGGTATTCACCGCGCCCACCAGCTGTGAGGCTGGAGAAAGCTGGTCAAGATGCTGACATACGGTAGTTTTATTCGGCATTGAGACATTAAAGCCACGCAGGTTTAGTGCACGGAATCCGTCGATCACCTCTTTCAGCTCTTTATTGCCCACGTCGAACGCCAGATAGACGTAATCCAGACCAAGATGGGCGAAAGCCTCGTTATGCATGGTGGGAGAGAGGCTGTGACGGATGGGGGTGGCGATCAATCCAATCAGTTCGGTATGACCAGTGATGCGTTCTGCCATGATGCTATCCTCATAATGTTAAAAAATTCATTGCTTCCCGGCGCAGGGGAGTCTTCACCGCATCACGCCAGGCAGCCCATATCTTCCAGAGTGGTGAGCACGTCATGCCCTTCGCGAACGCCATCAATAATGCGACGTGCCATCACGCTGTCGCCGATGTTCATAACTCTTATCTGCTCGCTGGCCGCCCACTGTTGCAACGCATCCAGCCCTTGCTGGTTGGCGCGCATACCGAGGCAGACAAAGCCGAAGTCGAAGGGCAGTTCGTGCAGGGCATCGTCTTTCTTCACGCTAAAATGCTCACCATGAACCGCCATCAGCCGGGTCTGCATCCACAGCGTGACCTGGTGTTCGTCGAGCATTGTCAGCATTGAGTTTTTGGTGATCAGATCGAGGTCGCGGCCCGGGGCATCCAGCATTTCTACCAGGGTGACGCGGGCACCGCGTTTGGCGAAAAATTCGCAGACGTCCAGCCCGACAGCACCACCGCCTACGACCACCACGCGTTTATCTGCGTTGTCGGTAAAGTTGTCGATACCGGAAAGCAGGCCGGTAATGGAGAACACCCGGCTGCCAGGGCGGTCGATAAAGTCCATCAGACCGTTAATCGGCGGCAGCAGCGGGGTGGAGCCGGTGGCGTTGACTACCAGGTCAGGAAGAAGGGCGGCGACATCGCTGACGCTGGCATGTTTACCGGTGATCACTGCAAGGTTGTTCAGCGCGCGCAGGCGGCGTTCCATAAACTGCGGGAACCCGGCAATCCTCTGTTTTTCAGGCAGGCGGGCGATGTCGCGTGCCAGGCCGCCCAGCTGCGGCTGTGCTTCCAGTAGCCAGGTCTGACAGCCGACTTCGGCGGCGGTGCAGGCTGCTTCCATGCCAGCAGTGCCGCCGCCAATCACCACCACCTTGAGCGGCCGGCTGACATGGCGCTGCCGGTAAGCATCACCGTGCAGAATATCGGGGTTGATTGAGCAGCGGATGGGGCGTGAACGTGCAATGCGATGGTCGGCGCAGCCAATATTGCAGGAGATGCAGTGGCGCATCAGGTGCTCCTGACCACTTTGTACTTTATTGACCCACGCCGGTTCGGCGATAAGCCCGCGCCCGATGGCCAGCAGGTCGGCGTCACCGCTGGCGAGGATATCTTCTGCAATGGCCGGATTACGGATATTGCCGGCGATCACCGTTGGTTTGCCGAAGCGCTGGCGCACGTCCCGTGACAGGTAACGTTTCCAGCCGTCGGGCAGATCCATCTGGTCAATCTGTAATTGCAGGGTATCGTTTAATGCCGCTGAGACGTTGAGCATATCCACGTTCTGCTGGCAGTGTTCCAGCAGGGCCAGCATCTCCTGCGGATGATTACCGCCTTCTACAAAGTCATCCATGCTGAAACGCAGGCTGATAGGGAAGCGGGGACCAACTTTCTCACGCACTTTATCCACCACCAGCCGCACGATGCGCGCACGGTTCTCCGGCGAACCGCCAAACTCATCTTCACGCTGGTTGTAGATTGGAGAGAGAAACTGACACAGCAGATAGGAGTGCCCTGCATGGATCTCAACGCAGTCAAAACCTGCCTGACGGGCGCGCTGTGCAGCATCACCAAATTTATCTACTACCTGATAAATTTCCTCCACGCTCATGGCGCGTGGGATTGTGCCGTTCTTTTTCGAAGGCTGCGTTGAGGAGGAGAGGGGCTGCTGCTGATTAAGGCGTGCCGCGTAGGCAGATGCTCCGGCGTGGTTAAGCTGAACCGAGACGCAGGCACCATGCTGATGCAGGCGTTCCGTCAGGCGAAACAGGCCGGGAATATACTGGTCATTATCAATGCGTAGCTGGGTCGTGCCGTTAGTGGCAAACGGGAAATCAATGCAGACATTTTCAATCGTTATCAGTGCAGTGCCGCCTTTTGCTCTCAGCGAATAATAATCCAGCTGCTGTTCACTGACTTCTCCATTTAACCCGGCAAAATTAGTTCCCATCGGCGGCATAATAATACGATTTTTTAAACGCATGCCATTGATGGTAATTGGGGTGAAAAGATGGCGATAACGATTCATAATATTGGCTCCGTAGCGACTTTTGCCGGGAAATAAATTCGGCTGGCGGTGAATATCAATAGTAATATTATTGGTATTAATACTACGAGGCGGGAGATGTAATGAATAATGCTTTTTTTTGTGCAATCAATAGAAGATTTCTATAGGATTAACAAATAGATCTATAGAATTTCAGTATAATTAACATTTGTAACCGAAGAGGAACATGCGGCCCTGCGTCAGCGACATGATAGTACTGTTACTATGTCATTATGCCTGCTTAACTGGCAGGCATAAGCGTTATTTAATAATAATTCAGTAGGTTAGCAGAGCCGTTCCAGCCCGCGAGAGTAAAGTTCAGCAGCCACTGACTGATAGGTTTTCCATGCTAAAAGATCTTCGCCCGGTCTGGCCTGTTTGAATTCTTCAAAGGTAGGGAAATATTTCATAGTGTTATTTCCGATACGCAGGTTAATTTTGTCAATTATGGCGTTCATGTGATGTTGACGTTGAATCAACAACTCTTCAAAGCGGTGGATAATTTTCTCGCTGATCTCTTCTTGCCCCAACTCTCTTTTTTTCCACGCTGCGGGATCGTTATCCTTAGCAATATAGCTAGCAGCTTCTTCGATACTGAGAAGGAAAATATGACGTAATGCCTGGAGTTCTAAATAATTCATTTAATCTACTCTCTGTTAATTTTTTCTCACTCTAACATTAATTGCCCATCGCCAAGATGGCAGGGGATGATCTGCGTCATAAACGGGATAAATAATGTCTGTGTAAATCAGAGTGATAACGATTTCAGAACAGTGCATAAGTGATGCAGGTTACACATTGCAAAATTAGATGGTCTGCTGAAAAGCGGATCCACCGCATGCTGACCTGGGAAAATATAAGAGACCGGGTGACGAGATAACTCCACAGAAGACCCTATCGTGGCAAGAAGTTACGCGAGCGACTCAAACTGCCCGCAAAATTTACGGGCAGTAGAGGTCTGTGTGACAAAGTCCGATCAGGCGATTGCTGCGGCCATATTTCTTAACTCAGGCAGGCCGCTGAGATCCTGCTCCAGCACCAGATCCTGGTGAATTTTCAGGATCACCGCTTTCACCACGTCAGAGGTTTTTTTCATCCCCTGTCCCAGCATTAGCTGGTTGAGTTCGGCCTGCTGACGGTTGGTGATTTTCATCGACAGGCGGCGGGAAGCTTTGGCATTTGCCATATCGCTACTCAAAAAGGATTTCAACTTCTGCTGCGGGTAGCGTCCGTTTGTCAGCGCATGGAGATACCAGAGAATCAGCACTTTGTTGAAATTTTCATTAAGCGTCGCATCAATTTTCTGCGTTGCTATATAAAGAATATCCAGGTAGTGCGCAGGTACTCTCACCTCCAGCGATGAGCTGGACTGCTCGAATACCTCTTTGATGCGGGCGTTAGACTGTGCCGGGATAGCGGCAACTTCGTCACAGCGGTCACAGACGGCAGCCAGAATATTTTTTACCGTACCGCGTTTATCGCTGAAGTCGACATCGCGCATCCGGTAGGTAGCGGAGGTTTTACCGCAGTTATGGCACAGTAGCGTCCTTGTCTCACCTTCTTTAACAATTCTCATTGTTCACCTCTTCCTTGTTACAGATGCACGCTGATAAAAATCATGTCAGGTTCCATAAAATAAAATTTTACGTACCACCAACCTCCACATTTCCAGCTACGGCAGATATGCACATCTACCTCAGGATCCTGATGATGCGGGCTACAATGATACCCGGTACCGCTGGTTTTCCTGATCAGTTCAGCGACCCAAACGTTATCAACCTCGCCTGTCGCAAACAGGTTTTTAACGTCTATATTCCTGCGAACCTCATGATCATATGCGCCTTGATGGAGGCAGTGTATTGCCTGACGTTTCACATCCGTGAGTTTCATTTCTTCGTCCCTCTATTATGTACGCATGAAGACGTACTTTCAAATGCCTACTATTACGATTCTGGCTGGATTCTAAGGTCTGAGGTGACGAAAAGGAGGGGATGACAGTGAGAAGACGGAAGAGAATTTCAACTTTCAGAGACGGCTCGCAACCTCGATACAGGCAAAAGTGTGATCTGTACGGAATAGTTACCGATAACAATTAAAATAATTTTAGTTTTTATATCAGATTTTTTTAGTTAAATTAGTGTGAGTATATTGTAATTATTTGTCAGGTAATAATTGCGCACTTTAACACTAAGGGATACCAATGCTTAACAAGATAACCAGTATTGTCATCGCGATTGTCGGGATCGCGACGCTCTACATGGGTACAAAATTGCTGATGATAGGCGGTACGCCGTTCTATGCGCTGATGGGCCTCGGTCTGTTGGTAACAGCGGTAACACTGTTTATGAAAAAAAGAATCGCGCTGACTCTCTACGCTCTGCTGATGTGGATGGTGCTGGCGTGGATGATTTATGAAGTCGGTTTCGATAAGTGGCAGTGGATCCCGCGTGGAGACATTTTCGGCCTGATCGGCCTGTGGCTGGCAATGCCATGGGTTGTTCGCCCGCTGTATAAAAATGAAGGGCGGCGTTTTCATCCGTTCCTCGGTACTACGGTGATTGTCATTGTGGCGCTGGTGGTGGGGATGATGTTCTACGATCCTTTGCCGCAGGCCGGCACCATCACCACACAGCGTCAGAGTAGCAATACTGATGTGGCTGGCAATGACTGGACGGCCTACGGCGGCACCGCCAATGGTTTGCGTTTCTCCAGTCTGAAACAGATCACTAAAGATAACGTCAACAAGCTGGATGTTGCCTGGATCTACCATACGGGTGACGTGCGTGACGCCGAAAAAGATGCCACCGAATACACCTTTGAAGCCACGCCGCTGAAGGTGAATAACAGCGTCTATATCTGTACGCCGCACAATGAAGTGCATGCGCTGAATCCAGAAACCGGAGCGCTGAAGTGGAAATATCAGCCAGCGAAGGATGCTTCTTATCTGCAACAGCATCAGACCTGTCGTGGCGTGAGCTTCTACGATGGCGGTGATGTGCAGGGTGATACCACAGCTGGTCAGCCAGCGCTGTGTCGTAAACGTATTTACAACGCCAGTAATGATGCAAAATTGATCGCGCTGGATGCCGATACCGGCAAGCTGTGTGCTGATTTTGGCAAAAATGGCGTGGTAGATCTGCATACCAATATGGGCCCTGTACGCCCGCATGCACTGATGCAGACAGCGGCACCGCTGGTGGCGGGTAATCTGGTTATTGTTGGCGGTTCAGTCATGGACAACGGCTATAACACAGGCAATCCGTCAGGAGTGATTCGTGCCTATGATGCGATGTCAGGTCGCCTGGTATGGAACTTCGATCCGGCCAACCCGGAAAATACCCAACCGATCGCCGCTGACCAGAGCTATCCGCAGGATACGCCAGTGGCGTGGGGCACGCTGAGTGCCGACCTGAAAAATGGTCTGGTGTATGTGCCGTTTGGCAATGCCTCGCCGGATGAAGTGGGAATGAAACGTGACGCGAACAGCAACACGGAAAAATTCCGCGATACGCTGGTGGCGTTGGATCTGAAAACCGGCAGCTTTAAATGGCGCTTCCAGTCGTCGAAAAATGACCTGTGGGATCGTGATAATCCATCGCAGCCTTCACTGCTGGATATTGACTACCAGGGGCAGAAACAGCCAGTGGTAATCCTGCCGACCAAAACCGGCAACCTGTTTGTACTTAACCGCCTTACCGGTCAGCCGGTATATCCGATTAATCAGGTAGATGTCTCTACTCAGGGCATCAGCGGTGAAAAATATTCCCCGACACAGCCTGTTTCGGCGCTGAATTTTATTCCGGCACCGCTAAATGAGAAAGCGATGTGGGGCCTGACGCCATTTGATCAGATGGCCTGCCGTATCGACTTTAAGTCACTGCGCTATGACGGTAATCCGTGGACGCCAGCGACGGAAGCTGGCTCAATTATCTTCCCGGGTAATATCGGCGTATTCAACTGGGGTTCCGTGGCGGTTGATCCCGAGCGTCAGATTCTGATCGCCTCTCCGGTGCGTCTGGCTTACAAATATAATCTCATCAAACGTTCAGCGGCCACCGCCGACAAGCGTCTGTTCAGCAAAGATGGTACGCCGTACTGGAATGAGAACTTTGAGGGTGATTACGCCATTCATATTCAGCAGCTCTCCTCCAGCCTGGGTATTCCGTGTATTGCACCACCCTGGGGTCGTATGGTGGGTGTCGATCTGAAAACCGGTAAAACTGAATGGCTGCGCCGCGTTGGCACCACCAAAAACCTCAATACCAGCTTCCTGCCGGGCCGCTTCCCGATTGGTTTCCCGATGGGAATGGTGGCTCACGGCGGGCCGTTAACCACGGCGGGTGATGTGGTGTTCCACGGTGCAACGGCCGATAACTTCTTCCGCGCTTACGACGTAAATACGGGTGAACTGCTGTGGCAAACTGAACTGCCAGCAGGTGGCCAGGCGACGCCTGCTACCTATATGGGCAGCGATAAGCAGCAGTATGTGGTTATTGCCGCGGGTGGACATGGTTCGCTGGGCACTAAAGCGGGTGATTCAGTAGTGGCTTTTCGTCTGAAGTAACCTGAACCGGGGAGCGGCCTGTATTGCCGCTCTCCGTTAGTTATTATCAAGCTGGTCGGCCACATAGAGCAGGAAGCGGTCGTCCAGATTACTGAGGTTCATTCCGGTCAGTTCGGCAATTCGTTTGAGGCGATAGTCCAGGGTGTTTTTATGAATAAACAGCGCTTTTGCCGTAGTGCTGGCGTGCAGATTATGTCGAAACCACGCGCGCAGCGTTTTACGATAGACACCGCTCTCATCCATTGCCTTTAGCCTTTTCAGCGGGCTGATCAGTTCAGCCGCCTGCCAGCCATCCGATAAACTATCCAGCAGCACCGGCAGCTTGCTGTCCTGATAAACATAACAGTTCAGTTCGGGCATTCTCAGCTTGCCCACTTTCATAGTGGCTTTCGCCGTGCGATACGATCGCTCGACGCCGCCAGATCCCGGAAAAAAATTCCCCAGCGCCAGGCGTACTTTTAGCGAACTGCCCTGTTGCAGGCGCTGATAAAGCCGATCCATCCGCTGCTTATGCTCGTCAGGCTCCCAGCGTTCGGCGTGCAGGTGAGCGGGGCGCAGCACCACCATTTCGGTCAGCGAGACAATCGCCATTAAATCATCCTGCCCGGTTTCGAGCAGCAGTGACTGTAGTTGTTGCAGCTCACTCATTGCGCTGGTGACGCCCAGCTGGCCGCTTTCAAGCTCAACCACCATTGCCACGCGTGGCCGTTGCAGATCAACCCCAAGACGCTGTGCCCACTCGGTGGCGGTGGCGGCATTGCCGGTATTGCGGATCAGGCTTAACACCAGCTCCTCACGCAGACGGCTGTTATGTGCCAGTAGTTGCAGCAGGCGTGCCTGTTCCAGCATCATTTCTGCTGTCATGCGCACCAGCTCGCCATACTGCATTAATCCCTGCGGATTACCGGTGAGGCCGATTACGCCGACAATCTGATTATTAAGCTTGAGTGGCAGGTTGATACCGGGTTTGACCCCGTGAAG
The DNA here is from genome assembly GCF_009738185.1 of Erwinia sorbitola. NCBI lineage: Bacteria > Pseudomonadati > Pseudomonadota > Gammaproteobacteria > Enterobacterales > Erwiniaceae > Erwinia > Erwinia sorbitola. The sequence continues at coordinate 1,802,177 of NZ_CP046509.1, forward strand.
AGAGTGCATCGATGCATCATCAATAGTCACCACGCGCTGCTGGGTTAAGGCTAACAGCGCACCTTCGTGCATTTCTCCGATGCGCGCCGGATCGCCGCTGCCAATAATGCGTCCGTTGGCGCCCATCACATTGACGTTGCAGTGGATGATTTGCATGGTTCTGTCGACGATGGAACAGGCAAGCCTGGCATCGAACAGAGATTCACTCATTGATTCACTCCGGACAGGATCAGCTGATGTGCGCCGCGCTCCCGGATGAAGAGCGCGCGGCGCAGCGGCTCAATGCCGCAGAGGGTTTAACTTAATCGACCAGTGAGATACGGCAGGTGTTGGCGCTGCCAACTTCGCCAACGCTGTCACCCTGAGTGACAACCACCAAATCACCCGATGACAAATACCCCTGTTCGCGCAGAATAGCGATCGCATCCTGTACCGACTGTACGCCTTCGGCATGGCCGTTAAACAACACGGGTGTCACGCCACGGTAAAGCGCGGCCAGGTTCAGCGTGGACTGATGCCGTGAGAGGGCAAAGATAGGCAGACTTGAGGTAATACGCGACATCATGCGCGCAGTACGCCCCGACTCGGTCATGGCGAGTACCGCTTTTACGCCGGTCAGGTGGTTAGCCGCATACATGGCGGACATCGCCGTCATCTCTTCAATATTGCTGAACTCGACGTCAAGGCGGTGTTTCGAGGTGGTCGTGCCGGGCACCCGCTCCGCCCCGAGGCAGATGTTATGCATCGAAGTAACGGCTTCCACCGGGTAACTGCCTGCGGCGGTTTCTGCTGAGAGCATCACCGCATCGGTGCCATCGAGCACGGCGTTGGCAACGTCCATCACCTCTGCTCGTGTCGGCATCGGGTTGGTAATCATTGACTCCATCATCTGCGTGGCAGTGATCACCACACGGTTAAGCTGGCGGGAGCGGGCAATCAGGCGTTTCTGAACCGCCACCAGCGCAGCGTCACCTATTTCTACGCCGAGATCGCCGCGCGCTACCATGATCACATCGGAGGCAAGGATCATATCGTCCATGCTCTCATCCGATGCTACTACTTCAGCACGTTCAACCTTCGCCACGATCAGCGCCTTGCAGCCCGCCTCGCGCGCCAGACGGCGGGTGAAGCGCAGGTCTTCGCCGCTGCGCGGGAATGAGACGGCAAGATAGTCGACATTCATTTTGGCGGCGGTGAGAATATCTGCTTTATCTTTTTCGGTAAGTGCATCGGCAGAGAGGCCGCCACCCAGTTTGTTAACGCCTTTATTATTCGACAGTACGCCGCCAACGGTAACTTCGGTATAAATGATCGTGCCGGCTACGCGCAGTACACGCAGCTGAATTCGGCCATCGTCCAGCAGCAGGATATCGCCAGGTACCACATCATCCGGCAGGGATTTATAGTCGATACCCACGCGCTGGTTATCGCCCTCGCCTTTATCCAGCAGGGCATCAAGAATAAATTCATCGCCGACGGTCAGCAGGGCTTTACCCTCTTTAAACGTCGACACGCGAATTTTCGGCCCCTGGAGATCGCCTAAAATGGCTACCTGACGCCCGAGACGGCTGGCGACATCGCGCACTCGCTGTGCCCGGGCGATATGATCTTCAGCAGTACCATGAGAAAAGTTCAGCCTGACGACGTTGGCGCCGGCTTTAATGATTTTCTCCAGATTATTATCCCGGTCGGTAGCCGGGCCCAGGGTGGCAACAATTTTGGTGCGTCTTAATACTTCAGACATGGTCACATCCTTGGTTAAATGTCGCATTCTCTAGCTGATAGTTTGAGTTGCAGGTTCGGTGCCTGCAACCCACTGGTATACACCCTTCTTCTCCAGATGTATTGACGTTGATTAATCAGCTATTAAAAAGAAGCCATCGCTGTTTTTTTGATAAGTCGGCCAATATTTTCGCAGGTGCGTTCCATATTTGTGGCTCCTTCGGGCAACAGCGATTCTATGGTTGCTGCATGAGGAATAATACCGAAGATGGCATCAATACCTGCTTCATACAGCGAATCGATATCATCGCCAATACTGCCCGCAACTGCAATCACCGGAACATGATGCTGCATGGCGGTTTGTGCAACGCCAAAGGGAGTTTTACCAAACCGGGTCTGAAAGTCGATACGGCCTTCACCGGTGAAGCAGAAATCCGCGCCGGCCATATGACTGGCAAGACCGCTGTATTCCACCACGATCTCAATGCCTTTACGCAGCGTGCAGCGGGTGAACGCCATCAGTCCGGCCCCCAGACCACCTGCTGCACCAGCGCCAGGTGCAGCCGCAACTTCTTTGCCCAGCTGCTGTGAGATTATCGCAGCATAGTGCGCGAGGTTACGATCAAGCTCAGTAACCATCTCCGGGGTGGCTCCTTTTTGCGGCCCGAACACTGCCGAGGCCCCCTGGGATCCACACAGTGGGTTAGTCACGTCACAGGCTACCTGAATATCAACCTGTGCCAGGCGACTGTCCAGCCCGGAAATATCAATGCGGTGTAATTCACCCAGTGCGCCACCGCCAGCAGCTAACCGCTTGCCATGGCGATCGTAGAAGCGCACACCCAGTGCCTCGGCCATTCCGGCACCGCCATCATTTGTGGCGCTGCCACCGATACCGAGGATAATCTTTTTAATGCCTTTATCCAGGCAGGCACTAATCAGCTCCCCGGTGCCCCAGGTGGTGGTCAGCAGCGGGTTTTTGGTCTGCTGATTGACATAATGGATGCCGCTGGCCGACGCCATTTCAATCACGGCGATATCGCCGCTGCCCATAATGCCGTAACAGGCCTCAACGGGTGTACCCAGCGGGCCGGTGACCTGCTGCGTAAATATTTCGCCGCCGGTGGCGTCAATCAGCGACTGGGTGGTGCCTTCGCCGCCGTCCGCCATCGGAACATGAATATAGTTTGCGTCAGGAAATACGCGCTTAAGGCCGGTTTCCATTGCGATGCACACCTCCTTCGCCGTCATGCTCTCTTTGAAGGAGTCAGGTGCTAATACAAAGGTCTTTTTCATTGCTGGTACCTTATTCTTAACGTGCAAAGCCATAGAGAAGGGTCGCGACAAGCGTCATCGTCCCGCCCACCATTGCCTCATAAGGCAGTAACATCATACGTTGCCTGATACTCATATTCATGCTCTGGGCGGTGACGTGGAAGTAGTTGCCCTGAGGCAGTGAGTCAATAACAGTGGCTCCGGTGTGTACCATCACCGCTGATGCAATCGGTGCCATGCCAATATCAGTAATAGTATGGCCGAAGGTGCTGGTAGCGAGAATTACCCCGGTGGAGGTCGAAGCGGTCGCCCCCGCCATCAGGATGCCCGAAATAGGGGCAAGGAAGGTGCCAGAAATCCCCATCAGGTGAATGAGCTGCACTACCTGGGTGGAGAGATCAGAGGCGGCAATCAGCCCGGCAATGGCACCAGCACCGATCAGGATCAGCACGGTGGCGGTCATTTTTTCCAGGCCGGAAGTGGTGTATGCCAGCATCTTTTCTTTTTTGCCCATCGCCAGCAGCCCGACAAAACCTGCTACCGGCAGCACATACATGGCGTCCAGCTTAAAGGAGGTCAGGGCGCTGATATGGAAGATTGAGCCGATCGGATTGACCATCAGCAGAATGACAGCCAGCAGCGGAGCAACCACCGCTTTGCCCAGCGTTGGGTAGTGCGTCCCGTTTTTTGTAGAATCCGGGCCATAAGCGGCCGCAGCTTCGGCATCCGTGACCTTGACGCCTCTGTTTCTCAGCAGAGAGGCAACCAGTACCGTCACCAGCAGGCCGAACAGCGCGGGAATAAATCCGGCAATCATCACATCGCTCAGATTAATATGAAATCCGTTTGCCGCCGCAATAGCGTTTGGATTGGGTGAGATAATATTCCCTGCTTTCCCTCCGCCGGATAAAGCCAGCAGCAGGGCAATTTTGGAAATGCCAATTTTATTACCAACGGAGAGTGCAATGGGTGCGACAATTAATACGGCTACCGGAATAAATACCCCAACGGCGGTAATTATCATTGTTGCCAGCGCCAGCGAAATAATCGCCTTGCTTTCGCCCATTTTCTTTACGATTGCCTGAGCAATAGTTTCTGCCGCGCCTGACTCCATCATCACACCGGCCAGGACGCCGGCCGCCAGCACGCGGATTACCGTGCCCATCACGCTTTGCGTACCGGTGGTCAGCAATGCAATGGTTTGATCAAGGCTGCCGCCGCCGATAAATGCCCCAATAATCGCTCCCAAAAATAGCGAATAGACCGGGTTGGTTTTTTTAAGTATGAGGAAAATGGCAATAAACAGACCTGCCAGTGCCCCATACCAGGCGAGGGGTTCGGAAATATTCATTTTTTGACCTCTATATTTTTATAATAGACAAAAGTCCCTGGGTTGGCGTTATGTTACGAATTAAACTTTACAATGTTATAAATAGTGAACTGACAGACTTTATTCACTGAGGATATTTTAAGCGTCAGTAAGAAATATCACTATGTGCAGTGACACAAATAAACCGTGTGATAACAGGAAATACCTGGGCGTTTGCCCAGGAGGAAGAGAGGCTTATCACAGGATGGCGCGTCGCGGTATCCGGGTTAAGAGCGGAGGAGGGGAACGCTAAACTGAAGATCACGCGCCAGCAGCGGCGCGTGATCTGGTTCACTCAGAGACAGACAATCGAGAATATTAAGATATTTTTTTATGCAGTGATCAAGCCACTACAGCCTGGCAATTTTCAGCAGGTCGGCTTTGGCACCCGGTGCCACCGCCAGCACGGGCGCACCGCGCAGCAGAGCTTCGCCGTCAGTATTGAATGCATGCGTCCAGCCGCCGGCCTCGTTGACCAGGCAGTAGCCTGCCAGGCAGTCCCAGGCGTGCATATAAGGTTCGTAATAGCCCACCAGCCGCCCAGCGGCGACCCAGGCGAGCATCATCGCCCCGGAACCATTACGGAAGAAGTTACCGCCCACGGCGGTGATCCCGGCAGCGATTTCACCTACGCGTTCCGGAGTGACATAGCTGTTGGCTCCAAAGCCGGTAACGTGGTTCTGCATGGTTCGTGATGGATCAACATGCAGCGGTTTGCCGTTAAGCGTGGCTCCCTGGCCGCGTGCGGAAACAAAACACTCCTGCTGGCACGGGGCCATAATGACCCCAATCACCGGTTCGCCCTGATGAATAACGGCGATCGACACACACCAGTTCGGCATACCGTTCACAAACGGACTGGTGCCGTCTATCGGATCCACTACCCAGGTAAAACCTGAGCTGCCAGCCTGTAAACCGAACTCTTCTCCAAGAAAACCATCATCCGGGAACGCCCGTGCAATCTGCCCGTTAATCAGCAGCTCCACTTCGCGGTCGGCAATGGATACCACGTCCTGTGCATCGCGTTTAGTTTCAATCACCAGCTGGTCACGGTGATTAAAGTATTCCAGCGCTTTGGCTCCGGCTTCGCGAGCAGCCTGTTCTGCCAGCGCCAGGCGGCGGGAAATATCTTCACTCATATTCAGTCCTTATTCATGCGGGATCACTGGGCAATCAGCGCCAGTCCCTGAGGTTTGAAATCCACGGCGACACCGGTACCCGGAGCCAGCTGGCTTTCCATCTGTACATCGACAATAAACAGCGCGCCCAGACCCGTTTGCACTTCATATTCAATATGGTCACCCAGCCAGGTGCTGTGGGTGATCTCACCGTTCAGCGCGCCAGCCGGATCGGTACGCAGGGTAATAAACTGCGGACGTACCGACAGCTGCGCTGCGCCAGGGCGGGCGTGAGCACCGGGAACGCGATACTCACGACTGCCGAGTGCTATCACCGCCTCTTGCCCCTCAATCCTGCGAATATCGCAGGGCAGAATATTGGCTTCACCCATAAAATCGGCAATAAACACCGATGCTGGCGACTGATACAGCTCCTGCGGCGCGCCCTGCTGGGCAATATGCCCCTCTTTCATGACAATAATCTTATCGGATACGGCGAGCGCCTCTTCCTGATCGTGGGTGACGTACACCGCGGTAAAGCCGAGACGCTGTTGCAGATCGCGGATTTCGGTACGCACACGGCGGCGCAGGCGTTCATCGAGGTTGGAGAGCGGTTCATCCAGCAGCAGCACCTGCGGCTCCAGCACCAGCGCACGCGCTACGGCAATACGCTGCTGCTGGCCGCCGGAAAGCTCTGCGGGCAGGCGCTGGCCCATACTCTCCAGCCCGACCAGCTTCATCCCCTCACGGGCGCGATCCTGCGCCTCCTTGCGTGACAGGCCGCCAGAGAGCAGGCCATACATCACATTTTCCAGTGCGCTCATATGCGGAAATAGCGCGTAGGATTGAAACACCATCGCCACGTCACGCTCGTTGGCGGGCAGATGAGTGACATCTTTGCCGCCAATCAGGATCCGCCCGGAGCTGGGGTGCTCCAGCCCGGCCAGCAGGCGCAAAGTGGTGGTTTTACCGCAGCCAGATGGCCCGAGCAGCGTCACCAGGCTACCCGGTTCCACGGTCAGTGAGAGACCGGGCAGGGCGTTAAAGTCGCCAAACTGTTTGGTAACGTTGTCAAATACCACTGAACCGGAACGGATGGTTGTCATACGGCACTCTCCTGATGTAAAGCCGGTGGCGTGGCCAGCGGGGTGGTGGCAATGCGGGTGGCGCGGCGCAGACGGCGTTCACCGACCAGCAGCTGGAAGGTGAGGATCACCGCCAGCATTACCACAATAAGTACCGAGGAGTAGGCAATCGCCACGCCGTATTCCCCGTTTTCAACCAGCCCGACGATATACGAAGTGGCCATGTTGTACTGCGCACTGACAAGGAAAATCACTGCGCTGATTGAGGTAATCGCCCGTACAAAGGCGTATACCAGCGCCGCGCTGATCGCTGGTTTCAGCAGCGGCAGAATCACCTTACGCAGCGTACGGAAGCTGCTGGCACCGAGCGTCAGCGAGGCTTCATCCAGGCTGCGATCGAGCTGACTCATGGCGGCAATGCCTCCGCGTACGCCCACGGGCATATTGCGGAAAACAAAGCAGGCGACGAGGATCAGCGCGGTGCCGGTGATCTCCAGCGGCGGCAGGTTGTAGGCCATAATGTAGCTGACGCCAATCACCGTGCCGGGAATGGCAAAACTGAGCATCAGCATAAACTCGAAGGTCTGACGTCCGGCAAACTTCTGTCGTACGATCAGCCACGCGGTTAGCAGGCCAACAATGGCGGTGAGCGGCGCGGCAATCAGTGCGATCTCCATTGTTGTCCAGAACGAGTTCCAGGCCACTCCGGTCCACACTATCTCTCCTGCTCCCCAGTGGAAGCCGAAGGCCCGGGCGTAGTGCGCCAGCGTCAGGCTGCTGTCCAGCCCCCAGGATTGCACAAAGCCGCCAATCAGGATCATGCCGTAGATCACCAGCGTGAACAGGCCCCAGGGGATCACCAGCGCGTAAACGGCATAGCGCAGTCCGCGCGGTAGTCCGCAGTGCTGACCGGAGTCCCCTTTGCCGGTGACGGTGGCAAAGTTTTTACCAGACAACCACAGGCGCTGAAGAATAAAGGCGCTGAGGGTGAAACACAGCAGGATAATCGCCAGCACTGCCGCCCGGCTCGGATCATTCTGCGCCCCGACCACTGAGAAGAAGATCTCCGTCGACAGTACGCCGTGGCTGCCGCCCAGCACCATCGGGTTACCGAAGTCCGCCATGCTTTCGATAAAGCTGATGAGAAAGGCATTAGCCAGACCAGGTGCCATCAGCGGTAGTGATACATAGCGGAAGGTGCGCCAGCGATTGGCACGCAGCGTCTGTGATGCCTCCTCCAGCGACGGGCTGACGCCCTCGACCACGCCAATCAGCACCAGGAATGCAATCGGCGTAAATGAGAGCACCTGAGCGATCCAGATCCCGGTCAGGCCGTACAGCCAGCGGCCCGGTTCGATGCCGAACAACGAGGCCAGCAGTTCGGTGACCACGCCCGCGCGGCCAAACAGCAGCATCAGCGCCAGACCAATGACAAATGGCGGCGTAATAATGGGTAGTACGGTCAGCATCCGCAGCCCTTTTTTAAACGGCAGCGGGGTGCGGGTGGCAGCCAGTGCAAATGCCAGACCAAGCAGAGTGGATCCTCCGGCGGTCATCAGCGCCAGCCACAGAGTACGCCAGGCCGTGCCACAGCCACCGCTGCCGCTGAGGCAGCCGAGGCTCCAGATGGCCGGATCCTGAATATTGGCGATCATCCCATCCGGTTTAAATGAGCCGTCCACATCCTGTACTGAGGCGACAAACATACTGAGCACCGGATAGAGCACGAAGGTGGTAACCAGCGCCACCAGCAGCACAATCGCCGCGACAACAAAGGCATCACCGCGCAGCACGCCCCGTTCTGCCAGAGCAAAGGAGAAGAGCAGCAGGAAAGTAGTCAGCAGCAGGATCGCTCCGGCACCAAAGGCAGGCTGGCCGTCACTGAGTGCGCCAAACAGCTGCTCACTCCACAGCCAGTTCCAGCCGCTGTAGCCGATGGCGTGGCCCTCAAACAGTAAAAACAGTACGCCTGCGGTGCTCGCTCCCATCAGCAACCAGGAGCGGTGATTGCCGACGGGCAGCAGGCGGCCCAGCCCAGTGATCAGCAGCATCAGCACGGCGATGGCCAGCCAGGGGCGCTGAAACAGTGCAATTTGCCACAGCGCCGGAGCCGTCTCACGTTCCTGCCAGAGCTTGCCCAGCCAGCCGAAGTCGAAAAATCCGGCTTCCAGGCTGTACCAGGGCAGGAGCAGGACAGCGAGTGCGCCCAGCACTAAGGCCCCGTCCAGGCGGCGGTTTTGAGCATTCATCATAACCTCGATGGTTAATTATCCGGCCTCCCGCGCGGGCGGGAGGGGAAGGGAGGAGGGATTACTGGGCGCTGGCGCCAATCTCTTTATCCCAGCGGCTGAGTAGCGCTTTACGTTTGGCTGAGTCACCGTAGGTTTTAAAGTCGTAATCAATCAGTTTGATATTCTCAAAACGCGGTGCGTATTCAGAGATGGCGGCATTTTTGTTCGACGGCAGCTGGAAGGATTTGGCGTCTTTCATATGGGACTGCGCCTCGGCACTGAGCGCCCAGTCGTACCATACTTTTGCGGCAGCGAGGTTTCGCGCCCCTTTTACAATCGACATTGAGCCGATTTCGTAGCCGGTGCCTTCGCACGGTGCCACTGCTTTCACCGGGAATCCATCCACCTGCATTGCTACCGCATCATGCATAAAAACGATGCCGATAGTTGTTTCACCACGCGCTGCTGCTTTCACCGGCGCTGAACCGGATTTAGTGTACTGGGAAATGTTGGCATTAAGTTTTTTCAGGTAATCGAAGGCCTTCTCTTCACCCATGATCTGCACCAGCGTGGCGAGGGTGTTATAGGCTGTGCCGGAGGAGTTCGGGTTTGCCATCTGGATTTCACCTTTCCAGGAGGGATCGAGCAGATCGGCCCAGCAGGCCGGAGCTTTCAGCTTTTTCTCCTCCACCAGCCTGGTGTTGTAACCCCATCCCAGCGCCCCGGCGTAGACGCCGACGGTACGGAACTGCGCGCTTTCGGCCTGCTTCTGCGCCCAGTCCTGCTGCTGGTCGAGCAGTGGCGATTTGTACGCCTGAGTTAAGCCTTCATCGGCGGCCTGCATATGCGGGTCGCCGGTGCCTGCCCACCAGATATCGGTGCGCGGGTTTCGTGCCTCAGTACGGATACGTGCATAGGCTTCACCCGCAGAGAGGCGCACCATACTGACTTTGATATCCGGGTGTTGTTTCTCAAACAGGTTAGTCATTTGCTCACAAACAACCACATCAGCGGAGCAGATCATATTCAGCTTATCGGCGGCCTGAGCCGGAAGGGCTGTGAGCGCAGAGCCAGCGGCGATGGCTGCTATCAAAGTGACGCGATGCATGGTGTTCTCCTTCGGTGTGTAGGGTAGGCGATACGTTGTCGCCAGGTTTTGTGTAGACGTTTTGCACGTGTGTGCAATTAATTAATGCACAAAAATTGTGCTGTCAATCTTGCTGTAGCGCAATTCAGCTACTGCGTCACAAAATTGAAACAATCACGCTACAAAATTATTTGCACAGCCTTGCAAAGTGCGACAGACTCACTGACAACGCAAAGCGGGCGTATGTGAGGATGGCGATGGAAAAGGCAGTGGTCAGCGCGAAAGATGTGGCAGAGATGGCCGGGGTTTCCCGATCGGCGGTATCACGAACTTTTACGCCGGGAGCCAGCGTATCGGCAGCAACGCGTAAAAGAGTGATGCAGGCGGCGGAGGTGCTGGGCTATCACGTCAACCATCTGGCGCGGGGACTGGTGCGTAACCGCAGTGGCATCGTCTGCCTGATTGTCTCGGAGCTGGCAACGCCGTATCGCGCCAGCCTGGTGCGGCTGGTGACTCAGCATTTACAGGAAGCCGGAAAAATCGCCATGCTGATCAATACCGACCGCTCGGATGACAGTGTTTCCCAGGCGTTGCAACAGGCAATTAACTACCGTGCGGATGCCTCCTTTGTCCTCTCCGGCATGCCTGAAAGCGCCATTGCGCGCCTGTGCCATAAGCACGGTCAGCGGCTGGTACTGATTAATCGTAACGACGTAATGCCCGGTTCGTTAAGTATTAATCTCGATAACGAAGAGGCGGCGAATCGCGTGGTGATGGCGTTTGTCCGCGCAGGCTGCCAGCATGTGGCCTTTGCCAACTCGCTGGCAGGAACGCCAAGCCTGATGGCACGTGAACGCGGGTTTATGCAGGCCGCGGAAGCCGCCGGACTACAGGTTAGCGTGGAGCGATTTGGCACCACCTCCTATGAGAGCGGGCAGATTCTGGCACACCGCCTGCTGACCCGTCGCCACCGTCCTGATGCGGTATTCTGCGTTACCGATCTACTGGCCTGCGGTTTTATGGATGAAGCGCGGCACCGTTTTTCCCTGCGTATTCCTGAAGACCTCTGCGTGGCGGGTTACGATGATATCCCGCAGGCGGCCTGGTCCTCTTATCATCTCACTACCTTTACCCAGCCGGTGGATCGCTTTGCCCGCGACGCCGTTGCCTGGCTGGTGGCCGAAGAGCAGCGCGAAGACAGCCAGCCCCCGGCACTGGATCAGGAGATGCCGGGCGAAACGCGAATGTACCATGCGGATTTTATCTGGAGGGGGACGATACGCGGGGGATAATATTGCGTGATAGCGCGTAGTGCGTATTACCCGCATCCGCAGATGGTGTATACATGGCTGCTGTAAATAACTGGCATACGCCAGACCTATACCCATCAGGAGACAATGATGAAAGCAATAGCGATCAATAATCCCTTCAATCTGGATAGCGTGAAACTCACTGAGGTACGCGATCCGGGTCAGCCTGGCCACGGGGAGATCCGTGTTGCAATCAAAGCCAGCTCGCTGAACTTCCATGACCTGATGGTGGCAACCGGCGCGATGACCGTGGAAGAGGGGCGTATTCTGCTCTCTGACGGTGCTGGTATCGTCGAGGCGGTAGGCGAGGGCGTAACCGGGTTCCGCGTTGGTGATGCAGTCGTATCTACCTTCTTCCCGATCTGGACGGCAGGTAAAGCGACCCAGGCAGTGGGGGGATTTGCTCATACCCCTGGCGATGGCGTTGATGGCTTTGCCAGCGAATTTGTGGTGCGTGACGAGAATGCGTTTACCCATGCGCCTGCGGGCTGGTCGCATACAGAAGCGGCAACCATTACCACTTCCGGGCTGACCGCCTGGCGTGCATTAGTGGTCAATGGCCGCTTAAAAGCGGGCGAAACGGTGCTGGTGCAGGGAACGGGTGGCGTCTCGATTGCCGCGTTGCAGCTGGCGAAAGCCATGGGCGCGCGCGTTATTGCCACCTCTTCCTCTGATGAAAAGCTGGCGGCAGTGCGTCAACTGGGTGCTGATGAGACGATCAACTACCGCACCACCCCTGAGTGGGGCGACAAAGTGCTGGAACTGACTCAGGGAGAGGGCGTTGATCATATCGTTGAGGTCGGCGGCCCTGCCACCATAAATGAGTCGCTGAAGGCAGTGAAGGTTGGCGGACATATTGCGGTGATCGGTGTGCTCTCCGGGACGGATGCCGCGCTATCCATTTTCAGCGTGCTGGCAAAACAGGTGCGTATTGAAGGGCTGATTGTAGGCAGCCGTCAGGATCAGATCGACTATGTGAAAGCACTGGAGCTGATGGAGCAGAAACCGGTGATTGATAAGGTATTCAGCTATGAGTGCTTAGGTGAGGCATTTGCCCATCTGCAAAGCGGCAGACACTTTGGCAAAGTGTGTGTGAGCTGGTAAGTCACGCCGCAGGCCCGCTCAGGAAGCTGCGCGGGCTTTACCTGCTTTTATCCCCGCAATAAAATTGTCCCTGACAGCATCCTCAATATTGCCGTTCCAGGCGATACCAACCTGCCAGCTTATTGACTCCCCGGTTAACGGGATAATATTCAATTCCGCCGGTGCGATATGAATCACGCTTTGCGGCAACAGCGCCACGCCAATACCGGCAATTACCATTGCTACGATGGTCTGAATATCGTCAACCAATTGAGTCGATGAACTAAAAAGTTCACTGGCTTGCAGGAAGCGATCGATTTGCGCATTTAGTCCCTGACCGCGTTCAGTATGAAGCCGCAGCAAAGGCAGTTTTTTTAACCATTGATCAATACTGAGCGGGGTATTCTGTGGTGCAATCAGCACCAGCTGGTCATTAAACAGCGGCAGATAATCAAGCGGCAGCGAGGGGGGTACCCGCACAAATCCCACCTGCAGCTCATTATTTTGCAGCAGCTGGTATTGCTGCGCGGAGGGCAGATCCGCTAATGACACATCGATGCCCGGATTGCCCTGGCGAAACCCGGCAATGCAGCGCGGCGCTAAGTAAAAGCTCGACAGCCCAAACCCGACAGCCATATTCCCTTCAACGCCTGCTGCCACCTGCGCGGCATGATGCATAAATACCTGGGCCTGTCTGACCACTTTTTCCGCCTCGGGCAGCAGACGCCTGCCTCCGGCGGTTAGCGTCGTTCCCTGACGACCCCGTGAAAACAGGGAAACATTGACGATGGATTCGAGAAGATTGATCTGTTTCGTCAGCGCTGGCTGTGAGACAAACAACGCCTGCGCCGCATCGGCATAATTCCCTTTCTCCGCCAGTATCACAAAAGCTTTCAGCAACCGCAGGTTCATTTTGCATTCCTTATGGTTATCAAAAATGGAAATGAAGTGATTATACAGTTATCAGCAAGCCTGGTGTAATTCAGTCCGGACTATCTCAGGAGAAACACCATGCGTGAGTTACACCCTTTAAAAGCGGCCAGCGTACAGTTTCAGCATCAGGCCGGGAACAAGAAATATAATTTGTTGATTATGGAGAAATTTATTGAGCAGGCCGCTCTGCAACAGGTCAATATCCTCACTTTCCCTGAAATGTGTATCACCGGATACTGGCATGTTCCTAAGCTCAGTTCATTTGAGGTTGCGGCTTTGGCTGAATCCGTTGAAACCAGCCCCTCTCTGGCATTGATCCGTGCTCTGGCTGTGAAACATCAGATGCTGATTGGTGCCGGGCTGATCGAACGCGCAGCCGATGGCCGCCTGTATAACGCTTATGTTGCCTGTATGCCGGACGGCTCAATGCATATCCATCGTAAACTTCACGCCTTTGAGCACCCGGCAATCAGCAGCGGCGATCGCTTCACTGTGTTTGATACGCCCTGGGGAGTGAAGGTGGGGATCCTGATCTGCTGGGATAATAATCTGGTGGAAAATGTGCGCGCCACGGCGCTGCTTGGTGCCGATATCCTGCTTGCGCCGCATCAGACCGGCGGCACCAACTCGCGCAGCCCCGGCGGAATGAAGCCGATCCCGCTGGAGTTGTGGGAGCAGCGGGCGATGCGGCAGGAGGAGATTACCTCGGCATTTAAAGGGCCAAATGGGCGGGAATGGCTGATGCGCTGGCTGCCTGCACGTGCTCATGACAATGGACTGTTTATTTTATTCAGCAACGGCGTGGGCGCAGACGATGATGAAGTGCGCACTGGCAATGCCATGATCTTAGATCCGTACGGAAGGGTGGTAAAAGAGACCTGGGCTGCTGGCGATGAAATGGTCAGCGCGGAGCTTGATTTAACCCTGCTGGCGATGAGCACCGGTCGTCGCTGGATTTATGGTCGTCGCCCGGAACTCTACCAGATACTGACCCAGCCACAGGGTTATGAGCGTGATGCAATAACGGCAAGATTTTCGGATAAGGTGCCGCAGAGAAACGTGCAGTAGTGTCACGGTAAGAAGGTAGCTGAAAAAGTGCCGTAACCGTTGGAATTACGGCATTCTTTCACGTTGCATAAAGATGTTTTTATGAAACCACAACAGCTATCGTGCAGTTGTTCTCACCTTCGCAATACAGGGACATAGAATACTCCTGCTACTAAACGGAAAAGTACTTCCGGCTGAAAATAGATTGCTCTCAGGAAATGAATCAGCATGAATTCGATGAGATAGCCGCAACATCCTGTTGTGTTGCCTCACTGATTCTTTACTGGAAGATTTTTGCACATTTATCCCCTCAGTGGCACGACAGACAGGCGACAACAGCATGGCATGTTGACGACATCCTGCAACGGACAGATAAATCCTACGCGAAGTGAGCAGAAGGTCGGTGTGGAATGATACCTGTCTGTGAGTGCTATTCAGCACGTAGACATTAGTGCTCTTCAACCAGTAAATGCTTCTTAAACTGATGCGCGATCGGATAGGTTAGCTGTTCATTCACTTCACGCTAAGAGAAAAACATGCCTGTTTTACATACCAATCATGGTGATATTGATTATGAAGATATCGGCACGGGTGACACAACTCTGTTCCTGATGCCGGGGTGGTGTCAGCCAAAAACCGTCTTCAATGACTTCTCCGGACTGGCCTCCGCTTTCTTCCGTGTTGTGACGATAGACTGGCGCGGTCATGGAAAATCTACCACCGATGGTCAGGATTTTGACGGTGCAGCGTTATTAACAGAAGCGTTAACCCTGATTGAGCACCTCGGCTTGACGCGCGTAGTGCCTGTTTCCGTTGCACATGCCAGTTGGATCGCCGTCGATTTGGCAGAACAATTAACCGACCGTGTGCCTGCGGTGATATTTCTTGATTGGATCATGAATCAGCCAGCAACTGAGTTTTACAAGTCAATTAACGAGATGCAGCATGAAAATAGCTGGGAACATGCACGGAATGAATTGTTCGAGTTTTGGTTGGCCGGTAGTGATTCGCCAGTCATGATCGAGCATCTGAAAACTGAGATGGCTGCATCCAGCTACCAGCTGTGGCGACTGGCAGGTCAGGTGATTGCTGATGCCTATCGCCAATATGGATCGCCTCTCCAGCGCCTTGAAAAGCTTAAAAATCCACCGCAAGCTACCCACATCTACTCCCTCGACAGAAACGACGAATACCTTGCCCTACAGCAGCGTTACGCTTTGGCGCATGATTTCTTTAAGGTGAAACGCCTGGAGAATGCCAGAACTCATCTGGCAGTGCTTGAAAAACCGGGGGATGTGCTGGCAGAGATTGTGGAATCTGTATCGCTCAGTCCGGCTGGTGTTTGATATATCTGGTGAATATCAAACCGGACTGAGTTTCCTTTAACTGAACATATCCCGGACGAAGTTAAGCCGTGAGTTCCCGGCGGACAATTGCTGCGCCTGCGCTTAATGCATTCAGTTTGCCGTTAGCTACCGTACGGGATAACGGCGTCATGCCACAGTTAGTAGAGGGATAGAGCTTATCGGCATCAACAAACTGAAGTGCTTTTCGCAGAGTGTTGGCGACTTCCTCTGGGGTCTCGATGCTGTTAGTGGCCACATCTATGGCTCCAACCATCACTTTTTTACCCCGAATCAATTCAATCAGATCCATCGGGACACGCGAGTTTTGACACTCCAGTGAGATGATATCGATATTAGAGGTTTGCAGTTTGGGGAAGATCTCTTCATATTGACGCCATTCCGATCCCAGCGTTTTTTTCCAGTCGGTATTGGCTTTGATGCCATAGCCATAGCAAATATGTACGGCAGTTTCACATTTCAGGCCTTCGATTGCTCTTTCTAAAGCGGCAATACCCCAGTCATTTACCTCATCGAAGAATACATTAAACGCAGGTTCATCAAACTGGATAATATCGACACCAGCAGCCTCTAATTCTCTGGCTTCCTGGTTAAGAATTTTGGCGAATTCCCAGGCCAGCTTTTCGCGGCTTTTATAGTGATTGTCGTAGAGCGTATCTATCATCGTCATCGGGCCAGGCAGTGCCCATTTAATCGGCTGCTTAGTTTGCTGACGTAAAAATTTAGCATCTTCCACAAAAACAGGCTTTTGACGAGTCACCGGGCCAACAACGGTCGGGACACTTGCATCATAGCGATTACGGATTCTGACGATTTCACGTTTCTCAAAATCCACGCCGCTCAGATGCTCAATAAATGTAGTGACAAAATGTTGGCGCGTCTGCTCGCCATCGCTGACAATATCTATGCCTGCCCGCAGCTGATCGTCCAGACATAAACGCAGCGCATCCAGTTTGCCATCAATTAATGCTTCATCCTGCAACTTCCAGGGTGACCAAAGCGTCTCTGGTTGAGCCAGCCAGGAAGGTTTAGGTAAGCTGCCAGCAGTTGAAGTGGGTAACAAAATTTTCATAATAGATGACCTTGTGTTTTAAATTAATCAGAGAGCGTAATTTGCAGACCATTGCTCAAGAATTTCCCGGTAAGGTTTAATGAAGTTCTCCTCAGTAAACTTTCCCTGCTCAATAGCCAACTGGCTACGCTCTTCTCGATCATAAACAATGTCAGTTAATGAATAATTCTGGTTACTTAAGTTTGGTTGATACTCTTGGCCTGCTGTAGAGTTGGCATTGTAAATCTCAGGGCGGTAAATCTTTTGAAACGTTTCCATCGTGCTGATGGTGCTGATAAGTTCAAGATTGGTGTAATCGCCAGTTAAGTCACCCGCAAAATAAAAAGCAAAAGGCGCAACACTATTTTTTGGCATGAAATAGCGAGCCTGTAATCCCATTTTATTAAAATAGAGATCGGTCATTGACAGTTCATTTTGTAAATACTCTACGCCCAGCACCGGATGCTCATATTCAGTGCGGTGATAGGTGTTTTTACTTGAGACGCTCAGGCAGATAACAGGTGTTTTAGTAAAGTTCTGCTTATAACTGTCTGAGTTAATGAAATGTTTGAACAGATTACCGTGCAGATCGCCAAAATTATCTGGGGTAGTGAATTCGGTTTTGTTCTTGTTATGCTCCAGCAGTACTACGCTAAAGTCATAATCTCGCACGTAAGAGGAGAAATTATTTCCTACAATACCTTCAATGCGCTCGTTAGTTTTTTTATCAACAATATTCGTTTTCAATATTTCAATTGCAGGGAAAGTCTGCCCCTTGCCTTCAATATCCATCTCAACAGAAATTATTTCAAGTTCGACAGAATAACGATCGCTATTAGGGTTATCCCAGTGCGCCAGGGAGTTGAAACGATCGTCAATCATCGTTAAGGCATTACGCAGGTTTTCCTGACGTTTGTTTCCTCTGGCTAAATTAGCAAAGTTTGTTGTGATGCGGGTATTTTCAGAGGGATTATAGTTTTCATCAAAAGAAATGCTTTTAATGGTAAATTTAAATTGTTTATTCATGATGATCCGACTTCCTGATTTCTGATATAAACCTGAATTTATTTCTTATTTTTCAGTGTTTTTATAATCTACAGAGCTGATAGCACAGTATCTTTTATGCCAGAATCATTGATAGAGGAAAAGTGATTAAATTTCATTGAACATGAACCATCTTCATGATGGAGCAGGGCAGCGAGTCGCTGGTTACAGGCGCTACTGCATCGCAGGATTGTCAGTGAGGATCCACGAAGGCCGCTAAAGGGGGATGATAACCTGGTTACCCCTCTCCTTAGCTTAAACCGTGCCTGCTGCTGCGGTTGCCTGAATCAGTTGAGACCTGGCCTGTCAGGGCTGCATCAACAGCCCTGCGCCATAAACTGACATTATTTTTTCTTGTCGAGAATGGATTTTAGATTGGCGAAGGGGTTATAGGTCGCTGCACCAACATCATCTTGCGCGTCTTCCCCTGCCACCACGGTCGTACCGTACTGGTCAGCTTCAGTGTACTTCGAATGTTCGTGGTCATGGCAATAGAGACATAACAACTCCCAGTTACTGCCATCTTCCGGGTTATTGGTGTGGTCGTGATCGATATGGTGAACTGTTAGTTCGCGCAGGTTGGAATAAACGAACTCCCGTGAGCAGCGCCCGCATACCCATGGGTAGATTTTAAGGGCTTTCTCACGATAGCCGCTTTCCAGCCGCGTGTAGTTTTTTGGGATCAGAGCCATTGCTGATGTTACCTGTATAAAAATAATCTGCGTTAGAGCATCAATATATCTCATAACGGAACAGAAGGAGAGCGGTTGGCTATGATGTTAATGAGCAAAATGAGGGGGAAGATACGGCGATTAAAGACGCTTCACGCTTATCAGTGGCCTGCAGCCCACCTAATCCTTCAGGCGGCCCCGATTTTCAGGGCCGCCGTATGAAAATAGAGTTGCAGCAACTTTCGCGCTGTCTTAAACCAATTCAGCCAGGGATGCCGGATTAAATCCGTTCAACTTTGTGTAATTATCGTCTTGTACTTTCGTTACCCAATCCGGATCGCTCAACAGGGCGCGACCTACTGCGATAAGATCAAACTCTTCGCGCTCCATGCGCTCAATGAGTCGTTCCAGGCTTGCAGGAGCCGATCCCTTTCCGGCGAAAGCATGCGTCACATCATTATCCAGACCAACCGAACCCACGCTAATCGTCGCGGCGCCTGTCACTTTTTTCGCCCAGCCCGCACAGTTCAGGCCATTTTCACCATCAATCTCAGGGAATTCCGCTTCCCAAAACCGACGTTGCGAACAGTGCAGGATATCGACGCCAGCCTCGACCAGCGGCAATAACCATTCTTCCATTGCCGCCGGTGTTTCGGCGATTCGCACTCCGTAGTCCTGCTGCTTCCATTGGCTGACACGCATAATAATTGGAAAGTCTGAACCGACCGCATGGCGAACTGCTGAGACAATCTCACTGGCAAAGCGCGTACGCTCTTTGATTGTGGGGCCGCCGTAGCGATCGGTACGCAGATTGGTACCTGCCCAGAAGAACTGGTCGATCAGATAGCCATGAGCGCCATGGATTTCAACCGTGTCGAAGCCCAGACGTTTGGCATCTGCTGCTGCCTTGACGAACGCCGAAATGGTATCTGCAATATCTTCTTCACTCATTGCAGCGCCGCGTGGGTCTCCGGGTGCATCGAAACCTGATGGGCTTTCAACAGGTGCATCCGGTTCCCAGCCGTTGATGTAACGCGCCGCACCGGTATGCCAGATCTGCGGTGCCATTCGGCCCCCCGCATCCTTTACGGCATCAATCACATTTTTCCAGCCAGTCAGAGCCGCTTCCCCGTGGAAAAAAGGGATGCCCGAATCGTTACGTGATGCCGGGCGATCAACAACGGTTCCCTCAGAAAGTATCAGGCCGACCCCTCCCTCGGCACGACGCCGGTAGTAGGCGGCATTGGCTTCTCCCGGTATGCCATCCGGTGCAAAAAGTCGCGTCATCGGTGCCATAACAATGCGGTTTTTAAGCTGTAGAGAACGGACGGTAAAAGGGCTAAACAGAATACTGGATTTATTTTGAGACATACTCATCGACTCCATTGTGTCAGGAGTTCTATTAGGTATATTTTATAGACCTGATGTCAATCAGGCACCTTGAGTAGCCCAGGTATATCGAAGGAAACCTCTTATGCTGACTTTACACCCGCAGTGCTTCTCATCGGAATGTCCGAGCCGGGCACTGTTCGATCAAATTGCAGATAAATGGTCGATGATGGTTCTGGCTGTACTGGATGAGGAACCACAGAGATTTAACGCTATTAAGCGCCGGCTGGAGGGCGTGACTCAGAAGGCCCTGACGCAGTGCCTGCGCAGGCTCGAACGCAATGGTCTTGTCTCGCGACAGATCCTTTCGTTTTCGCCTGTGGCAGTACAATATGAAATCACGCCGCTGGGCCGGACCTTACAGCAGCCGTTTCGTGAACTACACCAATGGACGCTTAATAAATTGCCTGAAGTCGAAGCCGCAAGACGGCAGTTTGATCAGGCTGCTGAGATGAAATAAGCAAAGGTCGGGTTACCGGTATATGTCGTTGAAGCACAACCTTGCCTGGTAACAGAGCGGTAGTTTTTGATTTTTATACTCCGGAAGTGCGAGTGCAGACTGTTTGATGATGCAGGTTCAGGTTGTCCCATCAGAATCTGAAGGGATAACCTCGTCTTTCGGCCAGGCCGACATTGAAATATCAATGAGCTGTGAAAGCGTCTGACGGCTGGCTCCGGCTGAAGGCAGATTTACCACCGATTGCAGAATGCCAAAATAGTACCAGGCCAGCAGTTCAGCATCGACATCCCGCGAAATTTCACCCGTTTGTTGCCCCTCTAACAGAATATTTAACACTATCTGTCGCTGCTGGCGGATCCCTTCACTCATCGTCATTTTACCTGCGGCCGTAAGGTCTGCCTGCTCCGTGAGGCTTCGAGACAGCAGGCAGCCTTTACGCTGATCTGTTCCAGCGCTGCCCGGAAGGAACTCCCTCAGCAATGCTTCAACCCTCACTTTTGCCGAGTCAGATTGAATCGAATTCATGCGCCTCAGGACGCGATCCGTATACAGCCTGAGGCACTCATTGAACAGCCCGTCTTTATCACCAAAACGCTGATAAAGACTCGACCTGGACAGCCCTGTTGCTTCAGTAAGCTCGCTGATGGATGCATTTGCATAACCATGCCCCCAGAAAACGCCGATTGCTGCATTTAGCACGGCACTCTCATCATATTGTGGTTTACCGCTCATAAATCCTCCATTGACAAGCTGGAACGATCGTACCAGGATGTCTGGACTGATCGTTCCACAATATAATAAGGGTTCACTATGTTTAATCAATCGAATATGCCAGCTCCTGAACTTCGTATCGCTGTTGCAGGTGCGACAGGGCGGGTTGGTTCACACTTAATCAATAAGCTTGCATCAGAGGCTGTGGAGGTTATTTCGCTCACGCGTCAGAAGAGATCTGAAAATATTTCCGACCGTGTGTTATCTGCTGTTGTGGATTTTGAAAAGTTTTCAACGTTGGAGATGGCGCTGGTGGGTGTCGATAAGCTTTTCATCGCCCATGGCACTTCTCCCCAACAGGTGGCTAATGAGATAGCGCTCATTGACGCTGCGGTAAAAACAGGCGTGCGTCATATTGTTAAACTTTCGGTAATGGGGCCGGCAACACCCGTAAATCCGTTTGCGTGGCATGCAGTGATAGAGGCGCATCTGGCTCAACAACCGGTGGCCTCCACCGTCTTAAGGCCGACGACTTTCATGGATGTGCTCAAGCGTGCCGGAAGCCATATTGCTGGCGGAACCTGGGCGGGAGCTGCCGGAAACGGGCGTGTGAATTTGATCGACATTCGGGATGTAGCCGATGTGGCGCGTGTAGCATTACTGGAAAAAGTAGCAGACAACTCTCAGCGCGCATATCACCTTACTGGCCCGCGTAATTGGACAATGCATGAAGTTGCAGAGGAGTTATCTCATCTTCTGGGTTATACGGTCAGCTATTCAGACCGCTCACCCGGGCAACAGCGTACAGCTTTACTGGCTGAAGGCCTCTCTCCCTTCGTCACTGAACTGCTGGTTGGGCTTGACCGGATTTTCAACCACTCAGTTCTTATTGAGCGTACTTTGACTGTTGAAGAATTAACTGGATTGCCTTCGCGGTCATTGTCAGACTGGCTTCAGGAAAATATTGAATTTTTCAAAAGGTAGATACGAATAATCTACAGGTATTAAATTAAAGATATCTCCCCTCCGGTTAAGAGAGGGTTTCCCTGCCCGAGTATAATTTTCTCGTAACGCCTCTGCCAGCTGCCTCCGATCGCAGCAGCGTTTCATCATCATGGAGCACCTCAATCAAACTCGCTTTACCTGTCCGGAAGGCGATAAAAGAGGACTGGAGAGGGCGTTTGCACCCTTCAGGGTGAGAGTAACCAGGAGGATCATTGACAGGTCTTAAGTCAGTTTTAAATTGTGACCAAATAACTAAAAGGTTATATGTATTCAGTCGGGTGCTTCTGAACCAGATTGGAAAAATGACAAAATACACCAATGTACCTGCCCCTCAGCACTTTTCAGATCGCCACGCCCGGTGCCGGGCCGTGGTAACCGCCACAGAAGACTTCAGGCATTTCGACCACAAGAAAACCACTTTGTCATAATTGACAAAATAAATATGTTTTTTAATGGCTTACATCTGATATTTTCTATTTTTTGCAGGCTGTTGGCGCAGTAGTCTGCGCTGGCTGGCTGATTAAATTCATGGGAATTATCGATTAAGCGTACGTCGGAGCGACGGCGGCCGCAGCGATTTTGTGCTTACATATATTGAGAAGGTTATTGCCCTGATTGGTGACTATTGACATTATTGGTCACTATCTTGAGAATGCGGAAACTCTCCTGTTAACTTAATTAAGGGAATCCATGCTCAGGCTAAAACCCGCCACCCTGGCTGTTTGTCTGTTGCCGCTTGTCCTGGTGGCATGCGGCGACACTGCCGTTACCGACGATCCCCGAACCCAGCCACCTTTGGTCAGAGCTGCAACCGTAGTGAGCGCTGTCGACGGCTCCCGCGCATTCACCGGCGTTGTTGTTGCCCGAACTCAAAGCGATCTTGGCTTCAGGGTAGAGGGTAAAATTCTCGAACGCCTGGTGGATACCGGTCAGGCCGTAAAACGCGGTCAACCGCTGATGCGGCTGGATCCCGTTGATCTTGGCTTGCAGGCGCAGTCTCAGCAGCAGGCGGTTGCGGCTGCACGTGCGCGCGCACGACAAACGACAGTTGACGAAGCCCGTTATCGGGGACTGGTCACTACCGGTGCTGTTTCCGCATCGGCTTACGATCAGGTGAAGGCCGCAGCCGATACGGCTAAAGCTGAACTCAGTGCTGCTCAGGCTCAGGCCAAAGTGGCACAAAACGCGATGGGATACGCCGTGCTGCTAGCCGATGCCGATGGCGTGGTGATGGAGACGCTGGCTGAACCGGGCCAGGTGGTCAGTGCCGGGCAGCCTGTCATCCGGCTGGCAAGAGCTGGCCAGCGTGAAGCTATCGTACAGCTACCCGAGACGCTAAGGCCTGTGCCGGGCAGCGAGGCTCAGGCAACGCTCTACGGCACCGGCAATCGGCGGGTGCCAGCAAAACTGCGGCTCCTTTCCGATGCGGCAGATCCGCTAACGCGCACCTTTGAGGCAAGATATGTGCTTGAGGGAGCACTGGCGAATGCCCCGCTGGGATCCACCGTTACGCTGCATATTGCAGACGATAAAATACCGGGCCAGCTGACACAGGTGCCTTTAGCGGCCATCTATGATCCTGGCAAAGGCCCGGGTGTCTGGAGCATTTCGGGGAAGCCCGCCAAAGTATCATGGCGATCCGTTCAGGTGCAGGGATTGGGTGACGATGCGGCGAGAGTGACCGGTTCCCTTAAGCCGGGAGAGCTGGTGGTCGCTCTGGGTGCACACCTGCTGCATGACGGTGAAACTGTACGCACGATTCAGCAGGGCGATGACAGTGTTGCGGGGCGCAACCCATGAGCAGCGGGCGTTTTAATCTCTCGGCGCTGGCAGTTCGCGAGCGCTCCATTACTTTATTTCTGATTATCCTGATTTCAATCGCTGGCATTCTGTCGTTCTTCGAGCTTGGGCGGGCAGAAGATCCTCCATTTACCGTAAAGCAGATGACGATTATTTCCGCATGGCCGGGTGCCACGGCGCAGGAAATGCAGGATCAGGTCGCCGAGCCGCTTGAAAAGCGTATGCAGGAACTCAAGTGGTATGATCGTAGTGAGACTTACACCCGCCCAGGTCTGGCGTTTACCATGCTGTCACTTCAGGACAGCACGCCACCTTCACAGGTTCAGGAAGAATTTTATCAGGCGCGCAAGAAGCTCGGTGATGAAGCAAAAAATCTGCCAGCAGGCGTCATCGGGCCGATGGTCAATGATGAATTCTCTGATGTGACCTTTGCACTCTTTGCGTTGAAGGCGAAAGGGGAGCCGCAGCGCCTGCTGATCCGCGATGCGGAATCGTTGCGCCAGCGTCTTCTGCATGTGCCGGGGGTTAAGAAAGTCAATATTATTGGCGAACAGGCCGAGCGCATCTTTGTCTCGTTCTCGCATGACCGGCTGGCTACCCTGGGCATTGCTCCTCAGGATATTTTCTCCGCCCTCAACAGCCAGAACGTACTGACGCCCGCCGGTTCGATTGATACCAGCGGGCCGCAAGTCTTTATCCGTCTCGATGGAGCCTTTGACAAACTGGATAAAATCCGCAAAACGCCTATTGTCGTTCAGGGCAGGACGCTGCAACTTTCCGATGTGGCGACCGTGGAACGAGGCTACGAAGATCCAGCGACCTTCATGGTCAGAAACCAGGGAGAGCAGGCACTGCTGCTGGGTATCGTAATGCGTGAGGGCTGGAACGGTCTGGATCTGGGTAAGGCGCTGGATGCAGAAACGGCAGCAATCAATGAGGGCATGCCTCTGGGCATGACGCTGACGAAGGTGACCGATCAGTCAGCCAATATCAGCTCCTCCGTTGACGAATTCATGATTAAATTCTTTGTCGCGCTGCTGGTGGTGATGGTGGTCTGCTTCGTCAGCATGGGCTGGCGCGTGGGGGTGGTGGTCGCTGCTGCGGTGCCGCTGACACTGGCTGTGGTTTTTGTCGTAATGGAAGCTTCTGGCAAAAACTTTGACCGCATTACCCTGGGCTCGCTGATACTGGCGCTGGGGTTACTGGTGGATGATGCCATCATTGCCATCGAAATGATGGTGGTGAAGATGGAGGAGGGTTACGACCGCATCAAAGCCTCGGCCTATGCCTGGAGCCATACGGCCGCTCCGATGCTCGCCGGTACGCTGGTCACCGCCGTCGGGTTTATGCCCAATGGGTTTGCACAGTCTACGGCGGGCGAATACACCAGCAATATGTTCTGGATTGTGGGCATCGCGCTGATCGCTTCCTGGGTGGTGGCGGTAGTCTTTACGCCGTATCTGGGCGTAAAAATGCTGCCAGAGATCAAAACCGTTGAGGGCGGACACAAGGCCATCTACGACACGCGTCATTACAACCGCTTTCGCCGCGTGCTGACCCGCGTTATTGCGCAAAAATGGATCGTGGCCGGAGCCGTTATTGCCGTGTTTATTGTCGCTATCCTCGGGATGGCGCTGGTTAAAAAGCAATTCTTTCCCACCTCTGATCGACCAGAGGTGCTGGTAGAAGTGCAGATGCCTTTTGGCACCTCTATTGAGCAGACCAGCGCCGCTACAGCAAAAATCGAAAGCTGGCTGAAAAAACAGAAAGAGGCCGAAATCGTGACGTCCTACATAGGACAGGGATCACCGCGTTTTTACCTGGCCATGGCACCTGAGCTACCTGACCCCTCGTTTGCGAAAATCGTCGTGCTGACCGGGAGTCAGGAAACACGTGAGACGCTCAAGATTCGACTTCGTGAAGCGGCCGCCAGCGGGTTAGCTCCTGAAGCGCGCGTGCGCGTGACTCAGCTGGTGTTTGGTCCGTATTCCCCCTATCCGGTTGCCTACCGTGTTATGGGGCCTGATGCCACCAGGCTACGCGAAATTGCACACCAGGTTGAAAAGGTGATGCAGGCCAGCCCGCTGATGAGAACCGTCAATACGGACTGGGGGATGCGAGTACCTGCGCTGCATTTCACGCTCAATCAGGATCGTCTTCAGGCGGTTGGACTGACGTCAAATGCCGTTGCACAGCAGCTTCAGTTCCTGCTCTCCGGCGTACCTGTCACCTCTGTGCGTGAAGATATCCGTTCTGTGCAGGTGATGGGACGCGCGGCCGGAGATATAAGGCTTGATCCGGCAAAAATAGCGGGTTTTACCCTTGTCGGGTCATCAGGTCAGCGTATTCCATTGTCTCAGATTGGGGATGTGGAAGTACGAATGGAAGATCCGGTTCTGCGTCGTCGCGATCGTACCCCGACCATTACCGTGCGCGGGGATATTGCTGAAAACCTGCAGCCGCCGGATGTCTCCACGGCAATCATGAAGGCGTTACAGCCGGTCATTGATACGCTTCCGGCCGGATACCGCATCGAGCAGGCGGGGTCGATCGAAGAATCCGGGAAGGCCACCCAGGCGATGGTACCGTTATTCCCTGTCATGATTGCCATGACGCTGTTAATTATTATCCTACAGGTGCGGTCGATGTCGGCGATGGTGATGGTATTCCTCACCGCGCCGCTGGGGCTGATTGGTGTGGTGCCAACGCTGCTGCTGTTTAACCAGCCGTTTGGCATCAATGCGCTGGTAGGACTGATTGCGCTGTCGGGCATCCTGATGCGTAACACCCTGATCCTGATAGGGCAGATTCATCACAACGAGCAGGAAGGGCTGGCACCTTTCCATGCTGTAGTTGAGGCGACGGTGCAGCGAGCCAGACCGGTATTGCTCACGGCGATGGCCGCTATTCTGGCGTTTATCCCGCTGACGCATTCGGTGTTCTGGGGCACCCTGGCTTATACCCTGATTGGCGGGACGCTTGGCGGCACCATTATCACGCTGGTTTTCCTGCCCGCAATGTATGCGATCTGGTTCAAAATACGCCCCGATCAACGGGCAGCCACTGAAAACAAAAATACACCGTAATACAGAGTGCGGGGGGCTTTTCATAATAGCTCCCCGCACAGCGCTCAACAGATAAGATGAAGAGAATATAATTAAACCGGCGCTATTTTATTAATGATTCAGATATGTTCGTTATTTCAGCTTCATTTCATTGAGTTATAAACTTTGAAGGCGGGATTTTTTTCAAAAATATCAGCAACAAAATCCATGAACACAATCGCCCGTTTTGGTAAAAGTCGATTAGCAACATATACGGCCTGAATGGGAACGGGCGATGCAGTGTAATCAGTCAGTAATAATTGTAAATTGCCATTCTCCAGTCCTTCCCGGAACAGCCATTCCGGGCCCTGTGCGATCCCCATTCCTGCATTGACAAATTTCTGTACTGCTTCTGGTGAATTGACCCTGAGCCGGCCAGAAACAGGAACAGTGATATCCTGAAATCTCCAGGAAGCTCCTGTTGTTAGCAGGGTATAGATCAAACAATCATGTTGTTTTAAATCCTCAGGGGTATCAGGGGTTCCGCGTTTAGCTAAGTACTTGTTACTGGCAACACAGACGCGCTCAAACATACCAAGTCTGCGGGCACGCATAGCACTGTCCTCGAGGTGTCCAATGCGGATTGCCAACTCAGCTCCTTCATCAACGAGATTGATATAGCGATCATTAATTTGTAGATCGAGTGTCAGCTCAGGGTTGCGCTCTAAAAAATCTGGGATATGCGGAACCAGGAATGAGTGAGCCAATGCAGTAGGGCAGGCAACGCGTAATAGCCCTGTGGGGGTAACATTTTCTCTGAAAGAAGACTCTGACTCTTCGACAGCTTCCAGAATACGCCTTGCTTCCAAATAATATCGTTCTCCTTCAGGAGTCAGGGAAAGCTTGCGGGTTGATCTGTGAATTAATCTGGTCTGCAAATGTTCTTCCAGAGTTGCAACATGTCGACTGACGTTCGGTTGCCCTAAGCCTAAATCCCTGCCGGCTGCGGAAAAGCTGCCTGTTTCAGCGGTACGGATAAAGCATGTCATCAAAAGTAGTCTATCCATCCTAAAACCTATTTATGCTTTTAATGCATGAAACATATTCAGAAATGCAATCTTATCACTCTTTGAGCATGAGCATATAGTGGCTACCTGATCGGTCGTTAGCCGATCGGTTGTTAAAACTAACAGGAGATTTTACATGTCCAGATTGCAAGGTAAACGCGCACTGATTACGGGTGGAACAAGTGGTATTGGTCTTGAAACAGCGAAGCTGTTTGTTGCAGAAGGTGCACGCGTAATTGTTACTGGTGTTAACCCTGACTCGATAGCAAAGGCGCAAGCAGAACTTGGTGATGATGTGTTAGTCGTGAGCGCTGATTCCGCTGATGTCAACGCACAGAAAGCGCTGGCTCAAACAGTTAAGGAACGCTTTGGACAACTGGATATCGCTTTCCTGAATGCGGGTATATCAATGTATATGCCAATTGAGGTATGGACAGAAGAGATGTTTGACCGCATCTATGATATCAACGTTAAAGGTCCTTACTTCCTGATGCAGGCGCTGCTGCCAGTGTTCGCAAGCCCTGCCTCAGTGGTCTTTAATACATCTGTAAATGCTCACACGGGACCCGTGAACTCTTCAGTTTATGGCTCAACTAAAGCAGCATTACTTAACATGTCTAAAACACTTTCTAACGAGTTACTTTCTCGTGGGATCCGTATTAACGCCGTGAGCCCTGGCCCTGTTGATACTCCGCTTTACGATAAGGCGGGGATCCCAGCGGAATATCATGATCAAGTGATGAAAGATATCGTTGCAACCATTCCGGCGGGTCGTTTTGGTAAGCCGCAGGAAGTCGCGCAAGCGGTACTTTACTTCGCATCTGATGAGTCTGCCTGGACCGTGGGTTCAGAGATCATCATCGATGGCGGTGTTTCAATCTAAGCCACCAAAATAAGATGTACCATTCATCATCACCTGCCTCCGTTGATTAATTCCAGGCAATATCAGGAATGCACCCTGGTGTGAGAACAAAATCGCACTTCCGCTTCTCGCTCGTAGCGGACGATTTCAACTTAGTGGGCTGGTTTGTGCCACAGGCACTCTTTCCGGCACATATCCAGATAATCTGACCCCAAATCAGATCACCAGTCTTGCCTGGTGCGGTGGAAATGAAAATGTACCCGGAAGATTCTCACGCTAACCTGTTACATCAAATCATATCGAGATGCGCAAGGTTGCATGAAAACAAAAAGCCCGCTCAGGTTTCCCTGAGCGGGCTTTTCTAAATTTGGCTCCTCTGACTGGACTCGAACCAGTGACATACGGATTAACAGTCCGCCGTTCTACCGACTGAACTACAGAGGAATCGTGTGAACGGGGCGCATGTTAACGGCGTACCCACTAAATGTCAAAGGGCGATTCCACACCCGTGGTGCGTTTGCTGGCAAAAACACCATTCTGATGCTTTTTTATATTAACCGGCCGATCTTCAATCTCTGCGCCAGATCTCAATTTGTAGCGATTAGCTCGCCGATGTTAGAGGTGTGTCAAATTTTTGTTATTTGCTGATTTTAAAACATGCGTTTCGATGCTTTCATAGTGAAAGTTTCAATTGACGTTACTATGAAACAAAAAAACCGCTTTGTGGTGACGCAAGTGGGCCAGAAGCAAAAAGAAACCGCAGGTTGCAGGTAACGTCTTGTTGTAAAGAGTAAAAGTAAGACCCGATACACAGTAAAAAGAGAGATAGTTTTACCCGATATAGTTACCCCCTACACTTTAATAAAGCCGTTGGTGAGGTGACGTGAATGTAAAAGAAATTTTTCATTCGCATAATCCTTAACCTTCGCACGCTAACGATAATAAGGGCCTGGACATGAACGTGAAAAAAACAATTTTAGCGTCACTGTTAGTCTGCATGTTACCTGTTACCAGCTTTGCCAAAGACCTCCAAGTTGGCGTCTCTATGGCACTGTTTGATGACAACTTTTTGACTATTGTCCGTAATTCCATCTCGAAAGAGATGAAAGCTGAAAATGTTAATGGTCAGATTGAAGACGCTAAAGGCGATGTGGCACAGCAGCTGCAACAGGTACAAAACTTTATCGGCCAGGGTGTGGACGCCATCATTGTCAACCCGGTGGACACTAACGCAGTAAAACCCATTGTCGACCTCACAACCAAAGCTGGCATCCCGCTGGTGTTTGTTAACCGTAAACCTGCCACCACGCTGACCGGAAAAATGGCCTTCGTAGGTTCAGACTCCGAGCTGGCAGGGCGCTTGCAGATGGAAGCGCTGGCAAAACGCATGGATTACAAAGGCAACGTAGCCATTCTGCTGGGTGACCTGGCAAACGAAGCCACTCGTGAGCGCACCAAAGGTGTGAAAGCGATTGTAGCGAAATATCCTGGCCTGAAAGTCGTTCAGGAGCAGACGGCGAAATTTACCCGTAACGATGCGGTAGACGTAACCAGTAACTGGCTGACCGCCGGTGACGATATCCAGGCGATCGCCTCTAACAATGATGAAATGGCAATTGGTGCACTTCAGGCATTAGGCAAAAACGAGCAGAAAATCCTGGTTGCTGGCGTCGATGGTACCCCTGATGCATTGCAGATGATCAAAAACGGCAAGATGGTTGCCAGCGTGTTCCAGGATGCCAAAGGGCAGGGTGCAGGCGCAGTTCAGACCGCAGTGAAACTGGTTAAAGGTGAGCAGGTTCAGAAAATCGTTGATATTCCGTTCCAGCTGATCACCAAAGATAACTATGAAAACTTCACCAGCAAAAACCTGAAATAACGTCGCTGAACTCGTAGTACGGAGGTAGTAAATGACCGCATATGCGCTTGAAGCCGAAGGCATCAGCAAGTTTTTCCCGGGCGTTAAGGCGTTAAGCAACGTCTCTTTTCGCATCAAGCCGGGAACGGTGCATGCTCTGATGGGTGAGAACGGTGCGGGTAAATCTACTTTAATGAAGTGCCTCATCGGGATTTATCGTCCCGATGAGGGACAGATACGCATTAAAGGGGAGCCTGTGCAATTTGCCGATACGCTGGATGCGCTGCGTTCGGGAATTTCCATGATTCACCAGGAGCTTAATCTGGTACCGCATATGACGGTCGCCGAAAATATCTGGTTGGGTCGTGAGCCGATGAAATT
Source organism: Erwinia sorbitola (assembly GCF_009738185.1). Taxonomy (NCBI): domain Bacteria; kingdom Pseudomonadati; phylum Pseudomonadota; class Gammaproteobacteria; order Enterobacterales; family Erwiniaceae; genus Erwinia; species Erwinia sorbitola. Next base: position 1,833,144 of record NZ_CP046509.1, read on the forward strand.
CGGCTTTGTAGACCACGGTAAGCTCAACCGTTTAACCAAAGATCTGCTGGTTAAACTGAACATTCGTCTGCGTCCCGAACAGATGGTGGGCGATCTCAGTATCGCTTCCCAGCAGATGGTGGAAATCGCCAAAGCGGTTTCCTGGAACTCAGATATCGTGATTATGGACGAACCCACCTCGGCACTGACGGAAACCGAAGTGGCGCACCTGTTCACCATCATCCGCGACCTGCGCGAGCAGGGCAAAGCCATCATCTATATCAGCCATAAGATGGATGAAATCTTCGCCATTACCGATGAAGTCAGCGTGTTTCGTGACGGTACCTGGGTGGCAAGCAGCGACACAGCAAGCTATACGCGTCAGTCACTGATTACTCAGATGGTGGGGCGTGAACTGACCCAGCTGTTCCCGAAAACAGAAAGTAATATTGGCCAGGATGTGCTTACGGTACGCAGCCTGACGCGCAAAGGAGTGTTTCATGACGTCAGCTTTAGCGTACGTCGCGGGGAGATCCTTGGTGTGGCTGGTCTGGTGGGTGCCGGACGCAGTGAAGTGATGGAAAGTCTGTTTGGTATGACTTCCATTGATAGCGGAGAGATCCTGATCGATGGCGTGCCAACCACCATTGATTCTCCTGCCAGTGCGATTGATAAAGGCCTGGCATTCCTGACTGAAGACCGCAAAAAATCAGGCCTGTTCCTGGTGCTGTCAGTCATGGAGAACATGAGCATCGTTAAAATGACGGACTACAGCGCCAACGCCGGGTTCGTCAACCATGCCAATATGGCGAGGGACTGTCTGGAGCAGATTAAGCGTCTGAATATCAAGACGCCAACAATGGATCAGATTATCAACAACCTCAGCGGCGGTAACCAGCAGAAAGTATTAATTGCCCGCTGGCTGCTGGCACAGCCGAAGATTCTTATTCTTGACGAACCTACCCGTGGTATTGACGTCGGCGCAAAGGCGGAAATCTATCGCCTGATCAGCGAACTGGCAAGCCGTGGCGTTGCCATCATCATGGTGTCCTCTGAACTGCCGGAAATTATTGGCATGAGCGACCGCGTGATGGTGATGCACGGTGGACGTATTACCGGCATCCTCAATAAAGAAGAAGCCGACCAGGAAACCATTTTGTCGTTGGCGTCCGAATAAGGGCGTGAGGTAAACAAACATGAGTGATGTGAAAATGACAACGCAACCGTCTGCGGAAACACCTTCGTTCTTCAGTAGTCTGAAAGGCAAACTGCCAAAAGATACCGGTATTTTTGTGGTAATGGTCGGTATTGCGCTGATTTTTGAAGCCTTCGGCTGGTATGTGCGCGATCAGTCATTCCTGATGAACCCGAACCGTCTGGTGCTGATTGTTCTTCAGGTTGCGATTATCGGTATTATCGCCGTGGGGGTGACTCAGGTCATTATCACTACGGGGATTGACCTGTCGTCCGGCTCGGTGATTGCACTGACGGCGGTGGTTGCCGCCAGCCTGGCGCAGACCTCAGAAAGCCTGTCGCCGATGTTTCCATCGCTGGTGGATATGCCCGCAGTGCTGCCCATTGGTGCCGGGATCGGGGTCGGATTGCTCTGCGGTATCGTCAACGGCGTACTGATCACCAAAACCGGTATTCCACCATTTATTGCCACGCTGGGGATGATGGTATCGGCGCGCGGTCTGGCACAGTATTACACTCAGGGTAACCCAATCAGCTTCCTGTCCGACGGCTTTACTGCGATTGGTCAGGGTGCGATGCCGGTGATTATCTTCCTGGTGGTAGCGGTGATCTTCCATATCGCTTTGAAACATACCCGCTACGGTAAATATGTTTACGCCATTGGCGGCAATATGGTGTCGGCGAAAGTCTCCGGTATCAACGTCAATAAGTATCTGATTATTGTCTATACCATCGCGGGCGGTCTCTCTGGCCTGGCGGGTGTGGTGCTGGCAGCGCGTGTCAGCAGCGGTCAGTCGAGTATGGGCCTGGGTTACGAACTGGATGCGATTGCTGCTGCGGTCATCGGCGGATCCAGCCTGATGGGCGGCGTGGGGCGCATTACTGGTACGCTGATTGGTGCGGTGATCCTCGGTCTGATCAAAAGCGGCTTTACCTTTGTTGGTGTTGATGCCTACGTGCAGGACATTATCAAAGGGATGATTATTGTCGCGGCGGTTTCCATCGATATGTACCGTAACCGTAGTAAACGCTAATTGTCACAAGGGGCCAGGCACTCCTGGCCCTGACTGCTGCACATCCTCAACGCATTAAACGCACCATCAGTGTGCAATCGTCATAACAGATCCGACCTGCCTCTTCTCCACATTTGCGATAAATCTGCAGCGGGTAATCAGATTCTCTTATTTTACCGTCTGTTAGCCTGCATCGCCGATCCCCTGCCACCATTAGGAAAAATCTGGCACGACCCTTGCAATTATTACCCGGTCAGAATGAAAACTTATTATAAGTTATCAGCGCTGCTGGTAATTGGGATACGTGACGGAGGCATTATGAACTTAAGACGACTGAAATATTTCGTGAAAATCGTCGACATCGGCAGCCTGACACAGGCGGCTGAAGTCCTGCATATTGCACAGCCTGCGCTTAGTCAGCAGGTGGCTACGCTGGAAAACGAACTCGACCAGCAGCTGCTGATCCGTACCAAGCGCGGCGTGACGCCGACCGAAGCGGGTAAAATTCTCTATTCCCATGCGCGTACTATTTTACGTCAATGCGAACAGGCGCAGACGGCAGTGATCAATGCCGGACAGGCGCTGGCGGGGCAGGTTTCCATCGGTCTTGCGCCGGGAACTGCTGCCTCCTCACTGACCATGCCATTGCTGCAAACCGTACGTGAACAGTTCCCGGATGTGCTGGTATACCTGCACGAAAACAGCGGCGCATCTCTTAATGAAAAAGTGATGAACGGTCAGCTGGATATGGCGGTGCTGTATGACCGCTCACCCGTAGCCGGGATTACCAGTATTCCGCTGATGAAAGAAGAGCTGTATCTGGTGGGTGCCAGCACCTGTCCTGGTCAGACGATTGACCTGACAGCCGTTGCTGAGATGAACCTGTTCCTGCCGCGTGATTACAGCGCAGTGCGTAAACGCGTGGATGAAGCTTTTTCCCTGCGCCGCCTGAGTGCGCGCATCATCGGTGAAATTGAGTCAATTGCCACCCTGACAGCCGCAGTTTCCAGTGGAATGGGGGCCACGGTGCTGCCGGAGTCCGCCGCCCGCGCGCTGGTCAGCTCAACCAACGCCTGGATGGCGCGTATTACCAGCCCGACCCTCAATCTGCCGCTGTCGCTGAATATCTCTGCCACACAACCAATGTCACCTTCCGCACTGGCGGTGAAAAACATCCTGCTGTCGCTGCTGAATAACTCAGTGAACGAAGATCGCGAACTGATGCTGGTCAGTTAATTCACTCTGTGCCGGGCGCGCGATGGCGCGCCTCACTTCCTGCCTTATCGCTAAAAAGCATATAAAACCTCTTTTTATTATTTGTTGCTATCAATGTGCATCCTTAACATGAAGGAAACCAACAGATAACAGAGGGAGGAGCGCACGTGAATTTTCAGCAACTTAAAATCATTAAGGAAGCAGCACGCTGCGAGTTTAATCTTACCGAAGTGGCGAATGCGCTGTTTACCTCCCAGTCTGGAGTCAGCCGCCATATACGGGATTTGGAAGATGAACTTGGGGTCGAAATTTTTATCCGCCGGGGTAAACGCCTGTTAGGCATGACCGAGCCGGGTAAAGCGCTGCTGACCATTGCCGAGCGTATTCTCGATGAGGCAGGCAAAGTACGTCGCCTGGCCGATGTTTTTACCAATGAATCCAGCGGTGTGCTGACCATTGCCACTACCCATACTCAGGCGCGCTACAGTCTGCCAAAAGTGATCAAAGCCTTCCGTGCGCTCTATCCAAACGTTCGTCTGGAGCTGAATCAGGGATCGCCGCAGGAGATTGTCTCAATGCTGGTGGCGGGCGAAGCGGATATCGGCATTGCCAGTGAGCAGGTGGTTAATAACCCGGCGCTGGCGGCATTTCCCTGGTTCAGCTGGCATCATGCGCTGCTGGTGCCGAAGGGGCACGAACTGGAACAGCAGCAGCCGGTGACGCTGGCAGCATTAAGCCGTTATCCGCTGATCACCTATCGTCAGGGTATTACCGGGCGTTCAAGGGTTGACCGCGCATTCCATGCCGCCAGCCTGAAGCCGGATATTGTCCTTAGCGCACAGGATTCTGACGTGGTGAAAACCTACGTTGAGCTGGGGCTGGGGGTCGGTGTGCTGGCCGATCAGGCCTGCCAGCTGGATGAACATTCACCGCTCACTCGCCTGGAAGCACGTCACCTCTTCGAATCGAATACCGTCTGGCTGGGGCTGAAACGCGGCCAGCTTCAGCGTAATTTTGTCTGGCAGTTCCTCGAACTCTGCAATGCGAATCTGTCGCTGGAAGAGATCAAGCGCCAGGCGCTGTCGCTCAATGAAGAAGAACCGGTCATCGACTTCCAGATCTGAGAGTAACATGGCGTCTGGTGCAGCTATATAGTGAAATCCATGCGCCTTCCGCCTTATTCACTAACGGCATAAACTTCGGGAACTTTCACCTGTGAGCTTATGCCATGACTCTCTCTCCTATCCGCACCTCCTCCGGCCCGCTCTATGCGCTGGCCTTCAGTATGTTGATCTCATCCATGGGCAGCAGTATTGCCAATGTTGGCCTGCCGACACTGACTGCGGCGTTTCATGCCTCTTTCCCGCAGATGCAGTGGGTGGTACTGGCGTATCTGCTGGCAGTCACCGCTTCTGTACTGGTAATGGGCTGGCTGGGGGATCGCTTTGGCCGCCAACGGCTGCTGGCCTGGGGCGTGCTGTTATTTAGTATTGCTTCGCTGGGCTGTGGGCTGGCAACGCAGATTGGCTGGCTGATTGCCGCACGTATTCTCCAAGGCCTCGGCGGCGCGATGATGATGGCAAATACCCTGGCGCTGGCGATTCAGGTACTGCCCCCTGATCGCACCGGACGTGCCATGGGGCTGCTGGGAACAGTATCGGCTATTGGTACCGCGCTGGGGCCTGCGCTGGGTGGAGTGCTGATCGCTGCATTTGGCTGGCAGGCGCTGTTTCTGGTTAACCTGCCGCTGGGACTGCTGGCGTGGGGGCTGGTGCAGCATTATCTGCCCCATACAGCGGTAGCAGGCACGGTAACGCCAGGCGGCTCACTGTTGGCGCTGTTACGCCAGCGGGTGCTGATGCGGGGGTTATTAATGAGCATGGCGGTGACGACGGTGATGATGACGACATTTATTGTCGGGCCATTTTATCTGAGCCACGGGTTACAGCTCTCACCACGGCAAATCGGGCTGGTGATGGCGGTCGGCCCACTGGTGGCAGCACTGAGCGGTGTTCCAGCCGGACGTCTGGTCGATCGTTATGGGGCGCAATTTACCACTGCGGGTGGCCTGGCGGCGGTAGCGGGCGGCTGTCTGCTGCTGGCTATATTGCCACAACGGGCTGAGGTGGCGGGTTATATCGCCGGGCTGATACTGCTGACGATGGGTTATGCGCTATTCCAGGCAGCGAATAATACGGCGCTGCTGAAAGGAGCGGATCCGGCACGGCGCGGGCTGGTATCCGGGTTAATGAATCTGGGCCGTAATCTGGGATTTATCGTGGGGGCAGCGCTGATGGCGGCGGTATATGGCGCAACGGTGAAGTATGGCGATTTTTCTCCAATACAGGCATCGTCGCACGGCCTGCGGATAACGTTTCTGCTGGCAGGGATGATAGTGCTGGGGGCAATGTTGTTTTTGCACGGCAACGGTATGCGGGATCGCCAGCGGCAGTGAGAACCCATTTAGCATAAAATCTGATTTATTGTGCAGAATGAGAATTCAGGGGAGAAGCAGGCTATATTATGCGCTTATTTATTCCCCTACAGGATGGAGGGGTAAAGCAAAAAGGAGTTGCGCTGTGTCAGAACAATCGTTTGATCCCAACTCGCTGTTTAAGCAGCCTGCCATTTCTCTTCCCTGCCGTCTGTTTGAGACGATTAACCGCATGGATGAATACAGTGCCGAAGATATGCGCTATGGGGATTTGTCAGAATTTCGTCTGAAAAATGATTTCAAACTGAGGGATGTTTCCGCAAGGGTAAACCCTTACACGGGGGAGAGGATAACGGCATCGCGTTATAATCTTTTTAATCACCGGCCATCACAACCGCTTTCTGTGAAAGAAAGCGCGGATATTTTATTTGATGAGTTTCGTGAGCTATCAAGGGTATTTTCATTTGTTGGCCCTTATCGCGATCTGATCGAGAAGTTAATTACCCATATGCAAACAGGTAATGGGAAGGTGTTTAGAAGTCACTTATTAGATAGCGCATATAAAAATCAGATAGTGAACGACTCATCGAGAGAGAGTTCTCTCCTAAAAATAAAGAAATCATTTTCTGATTTTATTAACTGGGATCTTGGGCGTTACGACAGTAAAAACAAGTCTAAGATTTCAATAAATATTCTGGACTCAGTGATTCCGAAATTCAATAAATGGGTGGATAGAATAAACTCACTTACGATCAGCGTTCATGATGTGTGGGCAACCCATATTACGTTAAAATCTCTTGTCATCGAAGGTGATAACTACTCCGCTACAATCCACTATCGGGCCCAGGATCATTTTGGGCTGGATTCCAAAGACGTTTTGAATCCGGTTTACAGGCAGTTTAGAATTTTTCGTATCTGGTTTTTACTGCAACATTATGAAAAATATTCATACAAGCCATTTATCACAGAAATGAATGCCAGTATCTCACTAAAGGGAAGTCGATATGATCAGTTCAAATAAAAATAACAGGAAAAGACTGTTTAAAAAAATAATTTTATTCGTGTTGATTTTTTTTGGTTTTATTTATTGGTTGTATATTTTACTGATGCCCGTAAAAATAATCAGTTTTGTACGGGAAGGAAGTCGGATTTACCTGTTTGTAGAGCATTTCCCTGTGACCAATAAAGGGAGAATTGCATGGTGGCTGGATAATAAAGAGCTATTGATAGAAAAATATGACGTGCCTTTTATTGGCAGTAAATACCCGTGGTCGGTATTGATTGGTGAAGCCGGTGATGGGTTTCAGTTTCTGCAGCACAGGGCCAGCGACAACGATTTACGCTGTTTTGACAGTCTGAAGCCTGGCGCCAATTGTATCGAAAAAAAATGGCTGTTATGGATATCGCACTTTAATCAAGTCGACACCAGATACACTACGGATGATAGTGAATATATTCAGCGTGGCGAGAATGCTGAAATCAGGCGTGTTGATGATTAAGCAGAAGGGGGATTGCCGGCCTTAGTCCTGATACCCTGTCTCAGCCACTGAAAATGTCTGGAGGTCTGACTACCAGTCCGGGTCGAACAGAAAAATCATCGTCCTCTACGATGACGCGCAAGCCAGGCCTGACAACCCCAACGGCATAAAATTTCGTTTCCCGCAGTAAAACACGCGCCGCCGCGCATCGTCCGCGGCGATAACGCAGCATTGCCTGCGCCTCCTCCGCTAAAGTGAAATGAACTCATTAAGGAGACGCTATGCTCGCACAACGTTTACAGGATGCCACTCTGCTGCGCCAGCAGGCTTTTTTTAACGGACAGTGGCAGGATGCTATCAATGGCGAAACCCTGCCGGTGATTAACCCTTCCACTGGCGATGTGCTCTGTACCATTCCCTCACTGGGTGCTGAGGAAACCGGGCAGGCAATTGCCTTTGCCGATTCGGCACGCAAAAGCTGGGCAAAAACACCGAATGCGCAGCGCGCGCTGCTGCTGGAGAAATGGCATCAGCTGATCCTCGACAACGCTGACGACCTGGCGATTATCATGACCGCCGAACAGGGGAAACCCCTGGCAGAAGCCAAAGGGGAAGTGCTGTACGGTGCCGGTTTTGTTAAGTGGTTCGCCGAAGAAGCGCGCCGAATTTACGGTGATACCATTCCGGCACCAAGCGACGACCGCCGTATTCTTGTGCTGAAACAGCCCGTTGGCGTGGCGGCGGCGATTACGCCGTGGAACTTCCCGATTGCGATGATCACCCGCAAAGTGGCCCCGGCGCTGGCCGCAGGCTGTCCGATCATTGTTAAACCCTCAGAGCTGACACCGCTCTCTGCGCTCGCCCTGGTGGAACTGGCCCAGCGTGCAGGAATTCCCGCAGGCGTATTGCAGATTGTCACCGGGCTGCCAAAAGAGATTGGCGAAACACTCACCGCCAGCCGCACGGTACGTAAGATCTCCTTTACCGGATCAACGCGCATCGGTCAGCTGCTGATGCAGCAGAGCGCCGACAGCATTAAACGTCTCAGCCTGGAGCTGGGGGGAAATGCCCCGCTGATTGTCTTTGATGATGCGGATCTGGATATTGCCATCAGCGGCGTGATGATGAGTAAATTCCGCAATGCCGGACAGACCTGCGTCTGCGCCAATCGTATCCTGGTGCAGCGTAATATCTACCCGCGCTTTGCCGAACGCCTGCTGGCAGAGGTAGCCAAACTGAAAGTGGCAGACGGCTTTACCGAGGGCAGCACCATCGGGCCACTGATCAATCAGGCGGCGGTCAGCAAGGTTAACAGCCATATTGAAGATGCCCTGAGTCACGGGGCAGAGCTGCTGGCAGGCGGTATCAGCAATGGAAACGGCACCTTTGTAATGCCGACGGTGCTTGGCGATGTGACCAGCGCCATGCGTATCGCCCACGAGGAAACCTTTGGTCCCGTGGCTCCACTGTTTATCTTTGACACCGAAGAAGAAGCGATTGCGATGGCGAATGACACGCCTTTCGGCCTGGGTGCTTATTTCTTCACCGAAGATATTCGTCGTGCCTGGCGAGTAGGAGAAGCGCTGGAATTTGGTATGGTTGGCTTTAATACCGGATCGGTGTCGCTGGAAGTGGCACCGTTTGGCGGGATTAAATTATCAGGTGTCGGGCGCGAGGGTTCGCGCTACGGAATTGACGAATATCTGGAATCGAAAGCCTTCCATTTCGGCAGCCTGTAGCCCGAATTATTTAGGGTAAGGATTAAGGTTAATCGTTAAAAAAGGCCCGCTACCCATAAAGGTGCGGGCCTTTTTTTATCAGCAATACCGACACTTAACGGAAAACTGACAAATACACCGCTCTTATTTGGTGCAAGTTTAGTACCGGATTCACCGCGCTGGTGCATCTTTTTTGTGATGAAAATCATCTATTTAATTACTCGGCTTATCTGTAATAAAACATCGTTCATTACGGCAGAAAATTTTTTTGCACTCGCTTTTACGCATTATTATTTTTTTGCACGGGTGGCATACTTTCTGCATTGCTTAATACAAATGAAATATCTAAGACCAAAAAGTTCTGGTCAAAATAAGGGTCTGTTCATGCACAGTTTCGATCCCGATAAAATAACGTTACCGTCAGGACACTTCATTAATGGTCAACATCTGACCGGTAAAGGCACAGCATTGACCGTTAATCGTCCTTCCGACGGTCTGCGAGCAGCGGAGCTGTTTGAAGCAGATGCGGCGCTGGTGGATGACGCAGTCACCAATGCTGACCGGGCGGTACGTGACAGCGGATGGTCGTCCTGCCCGCCACGCCAGCGCGGTGCCGTACTGAAACGCTGGGCGGATCTGATTGCCGCTGATCCGCTGCTGGCGCAGTTGGAATCACTTGGTTCAACCCGGCCTATTTATGATGTGGTAAATCACGAAATTCCCTTTACCGCTGAAGCTATCCGTTTCTATGCCGAGTGCGCAGATAAATACAGCGGCGACGTGCTACCCACCCGTGACGCCAGCCTCGGCATGCTGGTGCCGGAACCGTACGGTGTAATCGGCGCGATTACCCCGTGGAACTTCCCGCTGTCGATGGCTTCGTGGAAATGTGGCCCGGCGCTGGCGGCAGGAAATGCCGTGGTGCTGAAGCCTTCCGAACTCACTCCATTCTCTACCGTGCGTATGGCCGAACTGGCGATTCAGGCGGGCCTGCCTGCGGGCGTGCTGAATATCGTACAGGGCGGCGGGGCGGTGACCGGCAGTTCGCTGGTTGCCCATCCGCTGGTGCGCAAAGTCTCCTTCACCGGATCTACCGCGACCGGAGCGCGCATTATGAGCGATGCCGCATTTAACGGCATGAAGCCGGTCACGCTGGAGCTGGGCGGTAAAAGTCCGCAGCTGGTATTTGATGACTGCGGGGATATCGATGAAGTAGCCGGGCGTATTCTGCGGGGTTTTACCGCCAACGGTGGTCAGGCCTGCGTGGCGGGCACCCGTCTGATTGTGCAACGCGGCGTTCACGATGCGCTGATAAGCAAACTGATAGAGCTTTGCCGGGGTTTCCGCGCTGGCGTCACCTGGCACGATAGCAGCCGCTATGCGCCGATGATTGACCGCCGTCAGGCTGAAAAAGTGGCGTCGGTGGTCAGCAGCGCACGTCAGCAGGGTGCTGAGGTACTGGTTGGCGGCGAGCGCTTTGCTGATACCGGCGAAGGTTATTTCTGGCAGCCAACGCTGCTTGCCGTAAACGGCAGCGATAACCCGGCGGTACAGGAAGAGATCTTCGGCCCGGTACTCACCGTGCAGATCTTTGACGACGAAGCGCAAGGTCTGGCGCTCGCCTCCCATCCAACCTACGGCCTGTGCGCCGGGGTACATACCAAAAATATCGACCGTGCCCTGCGTGCGATGCGCGGTATTGCTGCCGGAACGGTGTGGATCAACCGTTATGGCCGCTCCGGTGACTTTATTATTCCTACCGGTGGCTTCCACGGCTCCGGCATCGGTAAAGACCTCGGGCGTCAGGCCTTCGAGGCCTGCCAGCGCTATAAAAGCGTGCTGATCGACTTCTGACACCTGTTTTCATCCTTCAACCGAACTCTGTAGAGGTAGCGTAATGGCTGTGTTTAAACCGAAATACATCACCTTCGATTGCTACGGCACGCTGATCAACTTCGATATGGCCGGTGCCGCCGCCGCCATCTTCGCCGATCGCATCAGCCCGGAAAAAATGGTGGCGTTTACCACTGATTTCTCAAATTACCGCATGGATGAAGTGCTGGGCGCCTTCAAGCTCTACCCGCAGGTGGTGGCGAATGCGCTCTATCGCACCTGTAACAAATGGGGCGTGGAGTGTACGGATCGGGATTGCGCAGAAGTGATGACCGCCTGCGCTACCTGGGGGCCTCATCCGGATGTTCCTGCCGGGCTGGCGGTTGTGGCGAAAGAGTTCCCGCTGGTGCTGCTGACCAACTCCACCGATGAGCTGATCAAAAACCATATTCCACGCCTCGGCGCGCCGATTCATATGACCATTACCGCGGAAGAGGTGGGTGCCTATAAGCCGCAGATGAAAGGTTTTGAGTACATGCTGAACAAGCTTAACTGCGGGCCGGAAGAGATTCTGCACGTCTCCAGCAGCCTGCGTTATGACCTGATGACTGCTTATGACCTCGGCATCAAAAACAAAGTGTTCGTCAATCGCGGCCACGGCCCGGGTAACCCGGCCTATGAATACACTGAAATCAAAGATATCGGTGGTCTTCCGGGCGTGGTTGGGCTGTAAGCCTAAGAGGAGCAGGGCAATGAAACTGGAATCATTCTGGCAGGCAACAGCACCCGCGTTTACTGGTGCAGCAACGGGCGACCTGCCAGCCACTGCCGATGTGGTGGTGATTGGCGGCGGCTTTACCGGTATCTCAGCGGCACTCAACCTCGCCCGCAGCGGCGTGAAAGTGGTGGTGCTGGAAGCCGGTGAGGTAATGAGCCAGGCCTCCGGCCGCAATGGCGGACACTGCAATACCGGTGTGGCGCAGAACTTTGCAGCAATGGTGGAGAGCCTGGGAGTGGAGCAAGCCACTCGCTATTACCGGGCCTTTGCCGATGCAGTGGACTATGTGCAAAGCGTGGTGGCAGCAGAAGAGATCGACTGTGATTTTCGCCGCTGCGGCAAGCTGAAGCTGGCAAGTAAAGCTTCGCATCTGCCATCGCTGGTGGCGGCGTGCGAAATGATGAAACGCCACGTTGACCCGGATGTTGAGATCCTGAGTGCCGACGAAGTGAAACGCGAAATCGACTCCCCGCAGTTCCACGGTGCGCTGTTACAGCGTCATGGCGGGCAGATGCATATGGGTAAATTTGGCGTCGGCCTGGCAGAGGCAGCGGCCCGCGCCGGGGCAGCGATTTATCCGCACAGCAAGGTGACCGGACTGACGCGCCTTAACGGCTACCGTCATCGTGTCAGTACTGCGAAGGGCGATATTGTGGCGGAAAAAGTGCTGATGGCGACCGGCTGCTCGAACGTCGGCCCGTTTGACTGGTTCCAGCGCCGCATTATTCCGGTGGGCAGTTTTGTGGTGGTCACTGCGCCCCTTGAAGAGAGCCTGTTACATCGGTTACTGCCGGGCGATCGTACTTATGTCACCTCGCTCAACCTGGGCAACTACATGCGTACCACCGCCGATCGTCGCCTGGTGTTTGGTGGCCGTGCTCGCTTCGCTATCAGCAGCCCGACGTCAGATGCCAAAAGTGGCGAGGTGTTAAAAGCCGGGATGCAGGCGATGTTTCCTGCGCTGGGAAATGTTGCCATCGATTACTGCTGGGGTGGACTGGTGGATATGACCGCCGATCGTCTGCCTCATGCGGGTGAACAGGATGGGGTGTTCTATTCGCTGGGTTACAGCGGGCACGGCACCCAGATGTCCGTATGGATGGGCAGGGTCATGGCCGACCTGATAGCAGAAAAAAATAACGACAACCCTTGGCAGCGCAACAGCTGGCCAGCGGTTCCCGGCTACTTCGGCAAGCCGTGGTTCCTGCCGGTGGCGGGCCTGTATTACAAAGCCAAAGATAAGTTTTCCTGAATTAACAACATATCCCACCAGGGTATTCGTCACTAATAACGATTTCGAGGGTGTGCAAATGAGTAAATTTCGCAAAGAATTTAGCCGTGTTAACCCGAATTTGACCCAGGCGATTACGGATGTTGCTATCTCACGGCGCGGCATGATTAAGCTGCTGTCCGCAGGTGTGGTGATGAGCACCGGTCTGATTGGCTTCCCGGAGTTCAGCTTTGCCGCTGAAACCCCGGTAAAAGGCGGCAAACTGCGAGCGGCTGTCGCTAATGCCTCCGCCAGCGATACCCTTGACCCCGCCAAAGGGAGTAACAGCGGTGACTACTGCCGCCAGTTTATGTTCTACAGCGGGCTGACCGAGTTGGATAAAGATCTGAAGGCGCAGCCAGCGCTGGCAGAATCGATTAGCAGCACTGACGGCCTGAACTGGCAGGTGAAGCTGCGCACGGGTATCACCTTCCATGATGGTAAAGCGCTGACCGCTGACGATGTGGTTTACTCCCTCAGCCGCCATAAAGATCCGGCGGTGGCCTCAACGGTAATTACCCTCGCCAGCCAGATGAAAGAGATCAAGGCGACCAGCCCGTCTGAAGTGCAGATTACTCTGGAGCAGCCGAACTTTGACCTGCCGTCGATTCTGGCGACCAGTTCATTCCTGATTGTGCAGGACGGCACCAAAGACTTCAGTAAAGCTATCGGTACCGGGCCGTTTGTACTGACCTCATTCCAGCCGGGTGTCCGCACCGTTGGCAGCAAAAACAAAAATTACTACAAGCCGGGCCTGCCTCATCTCGACGAAGTGGAACTGATGGGGGTGACCGACCCGGCTGCCCGCGTCAACGCCCTGATGTCCGGCGATCTGCATATGGTTTCCACCCTGTCGGCAAATGATGTGAAACGCCTGCGTCAGAACGGCCAGTTCAACATCCTTGAGAGTAAGTCCGGGATGTACAGCGATCTGATTATCCGTACCGACCGCACGCCAGGCAGCAATCCTGACTTCGTGCTGGCGATGAAGTATCTGCAACCGCGTGAAATGATTGTAAAAACCGTGCTGCAAGGTTTTGGTGACATTGGTAACGACACCCCGGTTCCGCCGTGGCACCCGATGTTTAACAAAGATCTGCCGCAGCGCCCGCTGGATCTTGATAAAGCTAAATTCCACCTGAAGAAAGCCAATATGGTTGGTGCGAAAGTGGAAATTATTACTACCCCGAATATCGAAGGGGCAGTGGAAGGCGGCCAGCTGTTGCAGCAGATTGCCCGCTCCGCCGGTCTGAATGTGGCGGTGCGCCGCGTGCCGTATGACGGCTACTGGTCAGCGCACTGGATGAAAGATCCGATTGGCTACGGTTCCGTTAACCCGCGTCCGACGCTGGATATGCTCTTCTCACAATTTTACTTCTCCTCTGCGCCGTGGAACGAATCGGGGTGGAAAAATGCGCAGTTTGACCAGCTGGTCACCGCTGCACGCGGAGAAAGCGACCAGGGCAAGCGCAAACAGATGTATGGCGATATGCAGAAGCTGGTGTACGACAACTGCGGCACGCTAATCCCGGCCTTTATCAGCTCGATGGATGGCTGTAGCAATAAAGTGAAAGGGGTTGAGGCGATGCCGTCAGGCATGATGATGGGCTATCGCTTCCATGAATATGCCTGGCTGACGTCGTAAATCTTTAACTGTGTACGAGGAGAATGGCGATGAACAGGTACATTTTCACACTGATATTCCGGCGTATAGGGTCGGGTTTACTTACGCTTCTGATTGTCTCGGCGCTGGTGTTTTTTATTACCAGCATGCTGCCGGGCGATGCGGCGCAGATGATCCTCGGCCAGTCTGCAACGCCTGAAACGGTTGCGGCACTGCGCCAGCAGCTCGGTCTGGATCAGCCGCTGATAATGCGTTATTTCAGCTGGCTGGCCGGGATGTTTCAGGGTGACTTTGGCACCTCATTCGCCAGTAACCTACCGGTGACACAGCTGGTGGCGCAGCGTATCCCTGCCACGTTCCAGCTCGCCGTTACCACCACCCTGGTGTCGGTGCCGCTGGCGCTGTTTATTGGTATCACTGCTGCAATGAAACGCGGTTCGTTTCTCGACCGGGCGCTGGTAGTCAGTACCATGGCGGTTGTAGCCGTACCGGAATTTCTGGTTGCCACCGTGGCGGTGATTATCTTTGCGGTGAAACTGCACTGGGTGCCTGCGATGTCGCTCGGTTCCACCCATCAGGATTTTCTCGGCTTCCTGCGTACCTTTGCACTGCCGGTCATGACGCTCTGCTGTGTGGTGGTAGCGCAGATGGCGAGGATGACCCGCGCGGCCATCGTCAACCAGATGGATAGTCCGTATCTGGAGATGACCTTACTGAAAGGCGTATCGCCGCTGCGTGCCATGCTGCGCCATGCGCTGCCTAACGCTGTGGGGCCGATTGCCAATGCCATCTCACTCAGCCTCTCTTACCTGTTTGGTGGGGTGATAATTATCGAAAGTATCTTCAGCTATCCGGGCCTTGCCAGCCAGATGGTGGATGCGGTCAGCAACCGCGATCTGCCGGTGGTGCAGCTCTGCGTGATGTTCTTCGCCGTCTGCTATCTGGTGCTGTTACTGGCGGCTGACATTCTGACTATCGCGTTCAATCCTAAGTGGAGGGGCTGATGAACACATTGACGCTGCCGTGGCGCTTCTTTCAATCTCTCACCGTCAGCGGCCGCATTGGCCTGCTGATTACCCTGTTCTGGATTTTTATGGCAGTGTTTGGCACTGCGCTGGCACCACACAATCTGGAGGATATTGGCGGTGGCCCGCTGTTCGGTGACTTCAGTCGCGAGTTCTGGTTCGGGACTGACTATCTGGGACGGGACATTTTCAGCCGTATCCTGTTTGGGGCCCGTTACTCCATCGGGCTGGCGCTGAGTGCGGCGCTGCTGGCCAGCCTGGTCGGTACCCTGCTGGCGTTGCTGGCGGCGGTGGCCGGACGCTGGCTGGAGGAGGTGCTGGGGCGCATTAACGATGCAATGCTGGTACTGCCGGGTAAAATCCTTGCGCTGATGATCGTCGCGGTATTTGGCTCATCGCTGCCGATGCTGATTATCACTGCCGTATTTACCTACTGGCCAGGGGCTTATCGCATCGCCTATGCCATGGCTTCCAGCCTGCGTTCAATGGACTATGTGCAGGCCTCGCGTCTGCGAGGTGAGAGCCGTCTCTACGTGGCCATTCACGATATTCTGCCGAATATGCTGCACCCGATGCTGACTGATTTCGGCCTGCGTTTTGTCTACATCGTGCTGCTGCTCAGTGGCCTGAGCTTCCTGGGTCTGGGGGTACAGCCGCCCTATGCCGACTGGGGAACGCTGGTACGTGAAAACTTACAGGGGCTGTTCGATGGTTCGCCTGCGGTGCTGATGCCTGCGGTGGCGATTGCCAGCCTGACCATCGGTGCCAATCTGTTTATCGACAGTTTGCAGTCGATGCGTTCCTTAACTGTGGTTGCTAAGGGGGTTGCATGAATATTACGCCACATGCCTCAACGCCGATGGTCTCTGTCGACAATCTGCGTGTTACCGCGCATGCCGATGATGGCCGCGAGATCTCCCTGGTGTCCGATATCCACTTTACCGTGCAAAAAGGGGAGGTGCTGGCCCTGATTGGCGAGTCCGGCTCAGGCAAAACCACCATTGCGCTGGCGCTGATGGGCTATGCCCGCCATGGCTGTAAAATCGCCGGAGGCACGGTGCATGTAGCGGGTACCAACGTTACATCACTGACCGCCTCGCAGCTGTGCCAGTTCCGCGGTAATAAAGTGGCCTATATTGCCCAGAGTGCCGCCGCTTCCTTTAACCCTGCAATGAAAATCATGGATCAGGTGGTGGAGCCCGTCGTCATTCACGGAGTAATGAGCCGCGCCGACGCTGAAACTAAAGCCATTGAGCTATTCCGCGAACTGGCGTTGCCGAACCCGGAAACAATCGGCGACCGTTATCCGCATCAGGTCTCTGGCGGCCAGCTTCAGCGGCTGATGACGGCGATGGCGCTGATTAGCGATCCGGAAGTGGTGATCCTCGACGAACCGACCACGGCGCTCGATGTGACCACTCAGGTGGAAGTACTTAAAGCCTTCCGCCGCGTGGTACGCCAGCGTGGCACCACCGCTATCTACGTCAGCCATGATCTTGCGGTGGTGGCACAAATGGCTGATAAAATTCTGGTGCTGCTGAAGGGGGCGATTGCCGAGTACGGTACCACTGAGCAGCTGCTGCGTGCACCTCAGGCGGAATACAGTCATCTGCTGCTGGAAGCGGCAAAGCAGAAGACGCGCCCAAGCCCGTGGCAGGAGCAGGAAGAGAGCGTGCAGCCGCTGTTGCAGGTGCGCGACCTGTCCGCCGGATATGGCCCGCTGGACAGTAGCGGTCAGCCAAAAATTAAGATCCTCGAAGAGATTAATTTCAAGCTCTATCGTGGCCAGGCGATCGGCATTATCGGTGAGTCCGGTTCGGGTAAAACCACTCTGGCTCACGCCATCGCCGGTATAAATAAGCCGAGCGGCGGTCATATTCTGTTTAACGGTCACTATATCGCCGGCGATATGCACCAGCGCCCGGAGAATGAGCTGCGCCGCATCCAGTATGTATTCCAGATGGCAGATACGGCGCTGAATCCGGCGCACAGCATTGAAACTATTCTTAAACGTCCGCTGAAGCTGTTCCATGGGCTGCGGGGTGCGGCTCTGGAAAGACGTATGCTGCAACTGCTTGACCTGGTTCGCCTGCCGCGTAGCGTACTGTGGCGTAAACCCTGGTCGCTCTCTGGCGGACAGAAACAGCGCGTTAACCTGGCGCGTGCGCTGGCGGCAGAACCGGATCTGATTCTTTGTGATGAGGTCACCTCGGCGCTGGATACCGTGGTAGCGGCGGCAGTACTGGATTTGATTACCGAACTGCGCCGCGAGCTGGGGCTGTCGGTGCTGTTTATCAGTCATGATCTGCACGCCGTACGTTCGGTCTGCGATGAAATTATCGTGGTAAAAAATGGCCGTATGGTCACCCAGGTGGCGCGTGCCGATTACGATAAACCATCGACCGAGCTTTATTATGAGCGGCTGAAAAGGGCGGTGCCGGAGCTGCGCCAGGGTTGGCTTGATGAGCACGAAGAGAGCGATATCGCGCTGTGATGCTGATGCGGGTCAGGCATGCCTGACCCCTACAAGTGAGGGGACTGTTTTCAATGCCGGTGGCGACAGTCAGTGCCCGCAGCGACAGTCAGCGCCCGTGGGGATATACAGCGCCGTAGGGGCGAGGCACGCCTCGCCCGCAGCAGTAAGATGCCCGTAATTAACTATTCAAAAGGTAAGGAACAACATGCCCGCACCGATTCGATACGTACAGGACAGCCCCCACTTTCCGCCTGCGGCAGATGTGGTGGTGATCGGCGCCGGCATTGCCGGAGCGGCCGCAGCCTATGAACTGGCGAAAAAAGGCGTCAGCGTGGTGCTGATTGAAAAAGGGCTGGTGAGCGGCGAGCAGTCGAGCCGTAACTGGGGTTGGTGCCGTCAGCAGAATCGCGACGAGCGCGAGCTGCCGCTGATTAAATATGCTCTGCAACGCTGGGAGGAACTGGGCGCGGAGACAGGCGAAGAGCTGGGGTTTCGCCGCAGCGGCCTGGTGTATGCCACTAAAAGTCAGGACGATATCAACGCCTGGGAAGCGTGGAACAAAATGGCGAAAGGCTATGACTTCCACAGTGAAATTCTCACCGCCGAACGCGCTAAAGAGATGACACCTGGCAGCTCCAGCGCGTGGCTGGGTGGCATCTCTTCACCCACCGACGGTCACGCCGAACCTTCACTTGCAGCGCCCGGACTGGCCATTGCTGCTCAACGACTGGGCGCACTGGTGTTTCAACAGTGTGCTGTACGCGGGCTGGATATCTCCGCCGGACGCGTCAGCGGAGTGCTGACTGAACGCGGCTTAATCAAAACCAGCAGTGTGATCTGCGCGGGTGGCACCTGGACCTCGATGTTCTGTCGCCGTCACGGTATCGATCTGCCGCTCGGTAACGTAATTGGTACGGCATTTCGTACCGCGCCCATCGAACAGAAAATCGCTTTGCCGCTCTATACCCCAGGTTTCGCCTGCCGCCCGCAGCTGGACGGCAGCTATACCGTCTCCGTCTCCGGTCGCGGTCGCCTGGAGCCTGGCTTGCAGGGCCTGCGCTATGCGCGCCAGTTCTATCCGACCTTTAAGGCACGCCGTAAAAATCTGAAGATTAACCTCGGTATTACCCCGTTTATTAGCGGGCCGGAAGCACTGGCTAGCTGGCGGATGGACGGCATTTCGCCGTTTGAAAAAATACGTATTCTTGACCCATTGCCGGACATGGCGATGGTACAGGAGGGGCTGAGTGCCATGCGCCAGGAGTTCCCGGCAATGGCGGGCGTGCGTCTTGAACAGGCCTGGGGCGGGATGATCGACAGCACGGCGGATGCGGTGCCGGTGATTTCGCCGGTCGGTAAACTGCCGGGCCTGGTGATCTCAGCGGGTTACAGCGCCCACGGTTTCGGCATCGGCCCCGGCGCCGGTCGTCTGGCCGCCGATCTTGCCACCAAAGATACCCCGATTGTTGACCCGACGCCGTTCCGCTATGAACGTTTGATCGACGGTTCCGGCCTTGCTGCGCCGGGCATGATGTAAGGAACTGATATGACAATTGAATTCGTGACGATGAATGAGAACCACCTGGATGCCGCCTTCGCCCTGACCCGGCAGATGAAGTGGCCGCACCGCCGCGCCGACTGGCAGCAGGCGCTGCTGCTGGGTGAAGGTCTGGTGGCGCAGGAAAATGGCGAGGTAATTGGAACCGCGCTGCGCTGGCGCTGGGGGCGGGATTACGCCACCCTTGGACTGGTGATTGTTGACGGTGCCCAGCAGGGGCGCGGTATTGGTAAACAGCTGATGCAGCAGACGCTGGCAGCACTGGAAGGCAGCAATGTTCGCCTGCATGCCACCGAGGCCGGAAAGCCGCTGTATGAAAAACTGGGCTTTGTGGCTACCGGCCATGTTGAGCAGCACCAGTGTCGCGAACTCTCTCCGGTGACGCCCGTTGCCTGTGGCCCGCAGCAGCGTCTGCGCCACGCCGGCATGCAGGATGCAGCGCTGCTGACCGCACTCGATCGCCAGGCGTTGGGGCAGCATCGTCCGCTACTTATCGCCAATCTGCTCGCTAGCGCAGAGCGTTTTCTGGTGCTGGAGGAAAACGGCACGGCGGCCGGTTTTGCCTGTCTGCGACGTTTCGGCCATGGCTATGCCATCGGCCCGGTAATTGCGCGTAATCTTTCGAATGCAAAGCTGCTGGTAAGCCAGCTGTTAAGCGGTGCCAGCGGCCAGTTTGTGCGCATTGATACCGATCGTTCCGCAGGGCTTGGCCGCTGGCTGAACGAGCTGGGGATGGCGGAAGTCGATGCACCAACCACGATGTATAAAGGCGTGCCCTGGCAGCCAGAAAATGGCGGCATGCAGGCGTTCGGGCTGATGAGCCAGGCGATGGCCTGATGAATATTGTCTATAAATCTGAACCTGAACGCGGGCATAAATGGGCCGCGCTGCTGGCTGAAATGGCACCTGATGCCAGCTTCCGTCTGTGGCCGGATATCGGCGATGCTGAGGCGGTGGAGTATCTGGTTGCCTGGGTACCTCCCGCCAATATTATGCAGCAGTTCCCCAATCTGAAAGTGTTGTTCTCTGTTGGTGCCGGGGCCGATCAGTTTGATTATGCCACTCTGCCACCCGAACTGCCGGTGGTGCGCATGATCGAACCGGGACTTACCAGCGGCATGGTCGAGTATGTCACTTTTGCCGTGCTCGGCCTGCATCGCGATATGCCGCGCTACCTGCAACAACAGCGTGAAGGCATCTGGCAGGCGCACAGTGTGCATACCGCCGCCAGCCGTCGCGTGGGCGTAATGGGGCTGGGGACGCTGGGCGAGGCGGTGCTTAAACCACTGGTAGCGCTCGGCTTTGACTGCAGCGGCTGGAGCCGTACTCCGCGCGATCTGCCCGGAGTACGCTGCTGGGCGGGTAACGACCAGCTGGGTGAGTTTCTGGCGCGCACCGACATTCTTATCTGTCTGCTGCCGCTGACTGCCAGCACCGAAGGGATGCTGAACGCCGATCTGTTCCGGCAGCTACCCGCCGGTGCGGCGCTGGTGCAGGCAGGACGGGGGCCGCAGCTCAATCATCAGGACTTAGTCAGTGCACTGGATAGCCAGCAGCTGAGTGCGGCGGTGATCGATGTTACCGCTCCGGAACCGCTCCCCGCAGAGCATGCCTTCTGGCAGCATCCGGCTATCTGGCTGACGCCGCACATTGCCAGCCAGACTCAGCCTGAGAGTGCGGTACAGGCACTGCTGGAGAATATTCGCCGCTTCGAACGCGGAGAATCTATGATCGGCGTAGTCGATCGCGATAAAGGATACTGATATGGATATTGAGCATTTAGTGGCGCTGCGGCGCGATCTTCACCAGCACCCGGAACTGGGTTATCACGAGCATCGTACCAGCGGTCTGGTGGCAGATTTTCTCGTCAGACTGGGGCTGGAAGTGCATCGCGGCATCGGTAAAACCGGGGTGGTCGGCGTACTTAAGCGTGGAAACGGCACACGCACCATCGGACTGCGTGCCGATATGGATGCACTGCCGATGGATGATAATGGCAGCCAGGCATGGAAAAGTCAGCAGCCCGGAAAGTGCCATGCCTGCGGCCATGATGGTCATACGGTAATGCTGCTGGGAGCGGCAGAGCGGCTGGTGGCTGATGCTGATTTTGATGGCACGGTGAATTTTATCTTTCAGCCTGCGGAAGAGGGGCTGGCCGGGGCGCAGGCGATGATCGACGATGGTCTGTTTACCCGTTTTCCCTGTGATGCCGTCTATGCAATTCACAACTGGCCACAGCTGCCGCTGGGCACGGTGCAGACGCGTCCGGGGCCGATTATGGCAGCGGGTGATGCCTTCACTATCACCGTAGAAGGCGGCGGTGGTCATGCTGCACAGCCTCAGCTGACGCCTGATACCCTGCTGGCAACCAGCGAGCTGGTGGTGGCGCTGCACACTATTGTCAGCCGGGATCTGGATCCCTGCGATCCGGCAGTGCTGACGGTGACGCGCATTAATGGCGGTTTCTCACACAATATGATCCCGGCGCAGGCAACGCTGACCGGCACGGTGCGCACTTTTGACTCTGCGGTGCAGGATCGTATTGAAAAGCGTATGCGTGAGCTGGCGCTGCATGTGACCGCCGCACACGGACTGACCGCCAGCGTCACTTACGATCGCTATTATCCGGCCACCATCAATAGTGAGCATGAGGCAGGTGTCGCTCTCGCCGCTGCGCGCCGCGCCGGGCTGGAGCATCGCCTCGCGCCGAAACCGGCGATGACCTCGGAAGATTTCTCCTTTATGTTGCAGGCAAAACCGGGTGCCTATATCTGGCTTGGCTCGGCAGAAAGTCGCCCGCTGCATCACTCAGAATATGACTTTAATGATGCATTAATACCCTACGGCATCCGCTGGTTCTGCGCAGTGGTTGAAGAAACGCTGAGGGTAAAAATTTAACCTAAGGTTTAGGGCGAATTACGAAAGTTAATGCTGCCGTCACCTGCTGAACGGCAGCTTTCCCTTACGGCTTATTGCGATACTTGACCCATGCCCGTTCCGGGCAACTATTCATTTTCACGTCAATGAGGCAAATAAATGCACAATTTACTGGCTGAACAGCAGACATTCTCTGATAACGCCCTGTTTCTGGACGCTCGTGCAGAAAATGTTCCCCGTGGCGTAGTGACCGCACACCCTATTGTTATTGCCAAAGGCAAAGGTTCCGAAGTCTGGGATGTTGAAGGGAACCGTTATTTAGATTTCGTCGGCGGCATTGGCGTATTAAATGTTGGTCACAGTCATCCGGCGGTTATTAATGCGGTGACTGAGCAGTTGCAGCTGGTCACTCATGCCTGTTTTCAGGTGGCCGCCTATCCGGGGTATATCGAGCTGGCAAAACGCCTGAATAAGCTGATTGGCGCGGGGCAGGAGTTCAAAAGCGTATTTTTTACCAGCGGCGCTGAAGCGGTAGAAAATGCGGTTAAAATTGCGCGTGCACATACTCAACGTCCCGGCATTATTGCTTTTGACGGTGCCTTCCACGGCCGCACTTTATTAGGCGTGACATTAACCGGTATGAGCCAGCCCTATAAGCAGAACTTTGGCCCGTTCCCGGGGGATATTTATCGCGTACCTTTCCCTAATGCTTTCCACAATATTTCGGAAGAAGAGTGTTTAAAAGCGCTGGATACGCTGTTTGCCGTGCAGATTCTGCCGGAGCGGGTGGCGGCAATTATTATCGAACCGGTGCAGGGCGACGGTGGCTTCCTGGCAGCATCTCCGGCCTTTATGCAGGCGCTGCGCGCCATCACAGAGCGTCACGGCATTCTGCTGATCTGCGATGAAGTACAGACCGGCTTTGGCCGCACCGGCAAGATGTTTGGTTTCCAGCATACCGGCATTGTGCCGGATCTGGTCACCGTGGCGAAAAGCCTCGGCGGCGGTCTGCCTATTTCTGGCGTGGTGGGCAAAGCGGCGATTATGGATGCTCCAACTCCGGGCGGTCTGGGGGGTACCTACGGCGGTAACGCGCTGGGCTGCGCTGCTGCGCTGGCGGTGCTCGATCTGTTTGAGCAGGGTAATCTGCTGGAGCGTTCTAATCAGCTGGGTGAGCAGTTAAATGCACGTCTGCAACAGCTGGCTGATAAATACGCCTGTATTGGTGAAGTGCGCGGTATTGGTTTTATGCAGGCGGTTGAGATTATCGACTACGAAACTAAACAACCGGATGCCGCGCTGACGCAAAAAATCCTCGACTGCGCCTGCCAGGAGGGATTGCTGCTGATTAAATGCGGATTGCATCGCAACACTGTACGTTTCCTCGCACCGCTGGTGACCAGTGATTCGCAGCTGGAAGAAGCGCTGCACATTTTTGATATAGCACTGGCGCGGGCGACGGGGCGTTTAGGCTAGCCGCAGGGTGTTTCCCTATTGATATTATTGCAGTTATTGATGATAACGGTCGGATGGTATGGCGCGGTAAAACGCTGGCATAATTTGTTGAAAGCGTGTTATACCATTTGAGTGATATGAAACAATCAAGGGGTTCTATGAACGGCTTAATGAAACTGGACCGTATCGACATTAACATTCTGGTGCAGCTACAGAAAGATGGCCGTATCAGCAATGTGAACCTTGCCGATGCCGTTGGGCTTTCGCCCAGCCCCTGCCTGCAACGCGTAAAACGCCTTGAAACTGCGGGTTTTATTACCGGTTATGAAGCGCATATCAATCTGACGAAAATCACTGATTCAGTCACCGTTTTTACGGAAGTGACGCTTTCCGGCCATCGGCGCGAAGATTTTATGAAGTTTGAGAATGCCATCCGTGAAGTGGATGAACTGATGGAGTGCCATCTGATCACCGGGGGCTACGACTACCTGTTGCGTTTTATTACCCGCAGTATTGAACATTATCAGGAAGTGATTGAAGGGCTGCTGGATGCGAAAGTTGGCATTGATAAATACTTTAGCTATATCGTGATTAAGTCACCGATTATGAAGAGTAGTGTGCCGCTGCGTTCGTTGATTACCCGTCATACGCAGGTAGAGTTTTAACCGTGGGGCGGGCATGCCCGCCCCCAACAGCGACTCACTCCCGCAGGGGCGTGGCACGTCGCGCCCGGGGTAGCTGACCTCACCCGGCAGAATATTTCCCCGCCTCCCCCTAATTCCCCACAAAACGCCGTACTGACCTGCATCAACCCAAAAACTCCCGCAGTTAAAGGCCTTACACTCTTTTTATCCGTTAAAAACAGTCAGGAGCCACCATGCTGAAGCCGGTTATCCCTGCGGTTGCCGAATGGCATCGCGATGAATATTTGTTAAGCAGTGATGCCAGCAAAATCGATATCGCCTGGGTTCACCGCCAGCTCGCGGAAAGAAGCTACTGGGCGGCCGGACAGACGCTGGCGACTACCGAACGATCCCTCGCCGCATCCATGCCGTTCGGCATTTATTACCGTCAGCAGCAGGTTGGTTTCGGGCGACTAATCACTGATTACTGCCGCTTTGCCTACCTCAGCGATGTGATGATTGATGATGCCCATCGCGGCAAAGGGCTGGGTGGATGGTTCGCCGCCACCATTCTGACTCACCCGGAACTCAACACGATAAAACGCTGGATGCTGGCCACCGACGATGCCCACGAAGTCTATCGCCGGGCGGGATGGCAGTCAGTGGCAAAGCCACAACGATTGATGGAATTTTTCCCCACCCCACCAGAGGATAACACCCCATGAGTTACCGCGTTGGCGTCGATATTGGCGGCTCGTTCACGGATTTTGCGCTGCTGGACGAGCGTGATAACAGCATCCGCACCCTGAAAGTTCTTTCACGCCCCGACAGCCCCGGCAGTGAAATCACTACCGGACTGGCGCAGTTTCAGCAGCGTGACGGCATTGACCCGGCAGAGATCAGCTACTTCACCCACGGCACCACCGTAGGCGTCAATGCGGTGATCCAGCGTAAAGGCGTGAAACTGGCGCTGTTTGCAACGGAGGGTTTTTGCGATGTACTGGAGCTGGCACGGCTTAAGATCCCTCATATTCATGACCTGTTCTCACGCCGGCCTGCGCCGCTAATCTCTCGCGATCGGGTGTTTGCCATTAGCGAACGTACAGACCGTGACGGCAAGGTGCTACAGCCCGTAGACCGCCAGAGCGTGGTGAATGCAGTGGAAGCCGCCCGCACCGCAGGCTGTGAGGGCATTGTGGTGTCGCTATTGCACAGCTATCGCAACGGCAGCAATGAAGCGCAGGTGCGTGAGATTGTCGCAGAGCTGGCGCCGGATCTGCTGACCTCCTGTTCGGCAGAGATCTGGCCGATTATTCGCGAATATGAACGCACCATTACCGCCGTCATTAACGCCTATGTGCAGCCGAAAGTGATCCACTATCTGGACGCGTTTGAGCGGGCGCTAAAGGAGATGGGGGTGCCGGTGCCGCCGCGCATTACTAAGTCGAACGGCGGCGTGATGGGGCTGGCGCAGGCTAAAGCCGAATGCGTACAGATGGTACTTTCCGGCACCGCTTCCGGGGTGATGGGAGCCAGTTATATTGCTGAAAGCTGCGGTTTTGACCGGCTGTTAAGTCTGGATATCGGCGGAACCAGCGCCGATGTAGCGGTGATTATCGATGGCCGGCCGGAGTACGGCAGCGGTGAGATTATCGGCGACTTCCCGATCTATATTCCTTCTGTTTCGGTCACCTCCGTGGGTCAGGGTGGGGGATCTATCGCCTGGATTGATAGTCTCGGCGTCTTGCAGGTTGGCCCGGATAGCGCCGGATCGCTGCCTGGCCCGGTATGCTTCCGCCGTGGAGGCACCGAAGCCACTGCCACCGATGCCTTTGCCGCCTGCGGTCTGATTGGTCATGGCGATCTGGGCTACAACGCAGTGCAGGTGGATGTTGCTGGAGCTCGTGCTGCGGTGGGTAAACTGGCCAGGCCGCTCGGGATCACTATCGAAGAGACCGCTGAAAATATTATTGCCCTGGCTGTTTCCAGTATGTACAGCGACACCAGCGGGCTGATCTCGCGCTTTGGTCTCGATCCGCGTGAGTTCTTTTTCCTCGCGTTCGGGGGAGCCGGGCCGATGATGGGTTGCTTCCTGGCGCGTGAACTGAAGCTGAAAGGGGTAGTGGTACCGCCAACGCCGGGAGTGTTGTCGGCGCTCGGTGGACTGGTGGCTGATATTAAAAATGATTTTATCCGCACGCTCTATTGTGATTTGACCGTGGCGGTGAGTGAGAGTCTGCGACAGCATGCCCGGCAGTTGCGCACTGAAGCTGAAACCTGGCTGGCGCGCGAGTACGGCGCAGATTTACCTTATACACTCAGCTTCTCGGCAGATATGCGCTATCGTGGTCAGTCTTTTGAGATTGATGTGGCCCTGCAACCTGAATGGCTGCTGGAAGGCGATCTGGCGGCGATCCACAGCGCCTTCAACGCTCATCACACCCGCCTGTTTGGTCATCACGATGAACAGGCAGCAGTACAGCTGATCAACCTGCGGCTGGTGCTTTCATCGCCAACCCCGAAACCACGCCTGACTACCCTGGCTGAGGCCGGGGGGCCGGTACCGGTACTGCGTCAGGTAGAAGCCTGGATTGACGGACGCTGGTGGCAGGTGAATGTCGTATCCCGCAGTGCGCTGCTTGCCGGGCACCAGCTTACCGGTCCGGTGATTGTTGCGCAGGATGACTGCACCACCTGCGTTCCGCCTCAGATGCAGGTGGATGTTGATCGCTATGGCAATCTGATTATTACCCCGCAAACCGGAGCACATCATGGCAATTGATGGTCGTAACCTGCAAATTCTCGCCAACTACTGCGCAGCGGCTGCCGATGCGATGGCGTTTACTCTGATGCGCACCGCGCACTCCACGTTTGTAAAAGAGACGGAAGATTTCTCCTGTCAGATTGTCAGCCGTGAAGGTATGGCCTTTGCCTCACCGCGCAGCTTTGGTGCGCCCTGGTACAGCGGCATCGATTATGGCCCGGTGCTGGAGCTGATTGACGGCTATCAGGAAGGGGATATCTGCATCACAAATGACTCCTACGCCGGAAATGTGGCGACTCACTCGCCGGATATCCATATCTGGAAGCCGGTGTTTCATAACGGAAAGATCGCCTGCTTTGTGGTAGGCCATATTCACAATACCGACGTTGGCGGGGCGGTACCTGCTTCGCTGTCGCGCTCGTTAACGGAAATCGTGCAGGAGGGGATCCGTATTCCGCCGCTGAAAATTATCAGCGGCGGCGTGCTTAACCATGAAGTGGCGCGCATTATGAGGCTGAACGTGCGGGCGCCCGAGCAAAACTGGGGTGACTTTAATGCACAGATTGCCTCGGTCAATATTGGCGAGCGCAAGGTGCAGGAAATTATCGCCCGCTTTGGTATCGATGATTTCCTGACCGGCATTGAAGGCATTCTTGATTATGCTGAACAGCAGGCGCGCGGCATTATCAGCACCATTCCGGACGGGGACTATTTCTATGCGGATTACGCCGATGAAGATGGTGAGGGTGGCTATCCGTGCCGTATCGCCGTGACGCTGCGGGTAAAAGGCGATTGCCTGGAGCTGGATTATACCGGGAGCGACCCGCAGCTGATGTCATCGTTGAATATGCCGACCGGCGGGCGTGAACGTCATCCGCTGGCGCTGGTTGGCGTAACCTATGTGCTCTCTACCCTCGACCGTTCGCTGTTGTTAAATGCCGGAACGCTGCGCCCGACGCGCGCTATTCTTCCGCCGGGCACCATTATGAACTGCGAGGCTCCGGCAGCGGTAGGCATGCGCTCCCTGACCTGCGCGATGTCGCAGATTGCCACCGTCGGTGCCTTCTCTCTGGCGATGCCGGAACGTCTGCCCGCCAACTCACCGGGCGGTAACTCGATTATCAATATTCGTACCGTAGACGGATTGAACCGCAGCGTAGTCGCTTCGCTTGGCCCGGTGGGCGGTGGCGCGGGTGGAACGCCAAAACACGATGGGCCGGACGGTTCTGGCGGTCTGTCGGCATTTCTGAAAAACACGCCAATCGAGATTAATGAAGCGGAAGTGCCGGTGCGCTTTCTGCGCTATGGTCTGGCAGCCGACAGCGCAGGAGCCGGGGAGTATCGCGGCGGGCTGTCCACCGAAATGGCTTTCGAAGTGTTCGCACCAAATACCACTATTACCGCGCGCAACCGCAACCGCTCGGTGTTTTCATCTGCTGGCGCGGCAGGGGGACGGGCAGGGAGCACATCCTGGTTCCGCACCGAACACGCCGATGGACGGATAACTGAACATGGTAATACCGACGTGATTCACTGCGGCCCGGGCGACGTGGTGGCGATCAAAGGCCCGGGGGCTGGCGGATACGGGTTGGCGAAGAATCGCCGGGTACAGGCTGTTTTACACGACGTGCAGTGTGGGTTCCTGACGGAGCAGGCGGCGCGGGAACAGTATGGTGTGGCGTTGCAGCAGGGTGAGATTGATGAAGTCGGCACCGCCCGACTGCGTGCGGCCATGCCAGAGCATAATGGCGAACATTTTGATGTAGGTGAGGAGCGGCGTACATTTGAAGCGCTCTGGACGCGTGAGCGTTATCAACTGCTGACGGCGTTTCTGGCACAGCAACCGATTGTGTGGCGCCACTTCCTTAAGCATCAAGTCTTTGCCGCAGTGCAGGCAGGGGAAGGCAGTGAACTGGCATTGGAACAGCAGATGTCAGGGGTATTTACCGCTCTGAAGCAGCGTTTTCCTGGCCTGAACGTCTCTTCAAAAACCTGACCGGAAACGAACTTTGCGATCGTTAATAGAATATTGATGGAGGGGCGGTCGCAGATACGACCGCCCCAGGCGATGGATTACTCTTCGTCGGCAAAATACCAGTAACCGCTGTTCACCAGTGCTGCCAGCTGGGCAAGGAAGGAGGGATCGTCCAGTGCATCACCGAACTGATCCTGACCCAGAGTTAAATCATTCGCCAGTGCAATAAGCGCGGCACGGTGCGGTGATTCGATCTGCTCACCGTTAACAAACACCGCATCCCCGATTGATACCACGCGCAGACCGCCAAGGCGTGACAGCAGCGCGCCCTGTTGCAGAGCATCGTAGATCTCATCAGGCTGATAAGGGGGTTCTGGTGGGGCAACATCCAGCTCGTGGCGTGACTGCGAGATAAACTCACCAAACCACTGATTAAAGTGCTGCGGCTGATTGATGATATCCAGCATCATGGCGCGGATGCCGTCAATCTCGGCAGGGAGGATCTCAGCATTATGTTCACGTGGCTGCACTTCCGGATCGCTGAAGCGGCGGCTACCCAGTTCACGTGCCAGTACATAATCGGCAAAACCGCTAATCAGCTCACGCCCGCTTGGTGCACGGAAGCCAACAGAATAGTTAATGGCGTTTTCCAGCGAGTAGCCTTCATGCGGGAATCCTGGCGGAATATAGAGAATATCACCCGGCTCCATCTCTTCATCGATAATGGCGTCAAACGGTTCAACCTGAAGCAGATCCGGATGCGGACAGTGCTGCTTCATCTCTGTTTTCTCACCTACGCGCCAGCGTCGACGGCCGGTGCCCTGGATAATAAATACGTCGTACT
Organism: Erwinia sorbitola; assembly: GCF_009738185.1. Classification (NCBI taxonomy): domain Bacteria; kingdom Pseudomonadati; phylum Pseudomonadota; class Gammaproteobacteria; order Enterobacterales; family Erwiniaceae; genus Erwinia; species Erwinia sorbitola. The sequence goes on from NZ_CP046509.1 coordinate 1,863,277, forward strand.
GGTCAAAATGAGGGCCTACGCCGCCTCCTGGCACTGAGAATGAGATCATAAGATCGTCCACACGCCAGTCCGGGATCATACGGAACGGATGCATCAGAGCCGCAGATGGCTCGTGCCAGTGGTCGACCGCCTGCACCAGCAGCGACCAGTTGTTTTCACCAAGATGATCAAAGCTCTCAAACGGGCCGTGGCTGACCTCCCATTTCCCGTCCTGATGGCTTACCAGACGGCTGTCGACTTCATTTTCCATCGCCAGGCCAGCCAGTTCATCGGGAGAAATGGGGTCAACGAAATTTTTGAAGCCGCGCTTAAGGACTACCGGGCGTTTCTGCCAGTAGCGTTGAATAAAATCGGGCCAGTTGAGATCGAGCTGATAATCCATGATGGTTTCCTGAAACGCCAAAGTTGTAAGATTATAACAGTGCGTGGCAGTCACTGTGTACTGTCACGCTGAAATGTCGTGGCGTGTGGCGTATTACTCGTGTTTATGCAGCAGTTCCTGGCGCTGGAATTCTACTTCCATACGTGCACCGCCAAGCTCGCTGGTGCTGGCGCGTATATCTCCGGCGTATTGCTCAAGGATATCGCGCGCCAGCGACAGGCCAAGACCCTGACCAGGGCGCAGCGTGTCGGCACGCTGACCGCGAAGAAATACCAGGTCACGCTTGTTTTCCGGGATGCCCGGGCCATCATCATCAACGATCAGGCAGAGTGTATTGTCCGTCTGCCTCACGCTGACCTCAACAAACTCCAGACAGTATTTGCAGGCGTTATCCAGTACATTGCCCATAACTTCCATAAAATCGTTCTGCTCACCGACGAAGATCACCTCCGGCGAGATATCCAGCGTCAGCACCACGCCCTTACGCTGATAGACTTTATTGAGTGCCGAGCACAGCCCATCTAACAGAGCGGGCACCGAGTGCAGATCGCGTTTCAGCGCGTGATGATCGGCCTGCATGCTGGCTCGATGCAGGTAATAGCCAATCTGCTGGGAGATACGGCTGATCTGCTCGAGCATGATCGGTTCCGCTTGCTCAATTGAGAGGTTACGCTCACCGCGCAGCGAGCGCAGGGTAGTTTGCAGCACCGCCAGCGGTGTTTTCAGACTATGCGTCAGGTCGCTGAGGGTGGTGCGGTAGCGGGTGTAGCGCTGGCGTTCGTTATCCAGCAGTAAATTGAGATTGCGCACCAGTCCTTTCAGCTCCTGCGGCGGTCTTGGGTCGAGCGTGTCGCGGCTGCCTGCCTCAAGCTCGCGCACCTGAGCCGCCAGTGCACCAATTGGGCGCAGACTCCAGTGTGCCGCCAGCCACAGCAGGGGAATAATCAGCAGTAGATTGGCCAGCAGCACATAGCTGAACCATGACCACACCACATCAGAGTGCTGTAATTCCTGCGGGATGGAGTCAACGACCACGATAGTCAGCGCTGGCAGGGTAGCCGTGGCTTCGTAACGGTTTACCGCCACCGAGTGAGTGAAGGTATCATTTCCGTCGTCATCGTAGGCGCTCAGTTTATTTTGTGCCGCCCGGTCATTACCCAGCACTTCGCGGCTGGTGTGATTGTTAGTGTCAATTTCATAGAAATCAGACTTGTTTAGCCATTCACGGTGGATCTTGCTGCGAATATCCGGCACGTCGCGCTGCTGCCAGAGCAGTTTGCCGTTATTGTCGTAGATAAACACCAGCGCCGGGAAATTCAGCGTCATGCGCTCAGGCTGGACAATAGTCAGCTTATTGTCCTGCCACTGGGATAGGGTGAAAAACAGATTACTTTCACTGCGCAGCACGCGGTAGGTGTTTTTATCGAAGCTGACAACATAGCCAATGACCGCCACCATGCCGTAGGATAGTGACATAGTGAGTACCACTGCTGCGGTGGCGAGTAAGAATCGAACCCGCAGCGAAAGCGGTTTTTTGCGGCGCCAGTTGAACATTCTCAGATATCGAACCGGTAGCCCTGGCCGCGCACGGTGGTGATCACTTCCTGAGTGTGCTCTGCCTGAATTTTTTTACGCAACCGACCCATCAGCACGTCTATAGTGTGGCTTTCGCGCAGCTCGGCATCAGGATAGAGTTGCAGCATCAGCGAGTCTTTACTGACCACTTTGCCCGTATTGCGGATCAGGGTTTCAATAATAGTGTACTCAAAAGCGGTCAGCTTGATCTGCTGCTCGTTGATCGTCAGCTCACGACGTGACAGATCGACCTGGAAAGGGTGAAGGGTAATAATCTGCGAGGCCAGGCCGCTATTGCGGCGCATCAGCGCCTGCATCCGCGCGACCACCTCTTCAATATGGAAAGGTTTGGTCACATAGTCATCGGCACCCGCTTCTAATGCTTCCACTTTTGCCTGCCAGCCATCACGTGCCGTCAGCACCAGTATTGGCTGACGTACTTCCTGGCTGCGCCAGCGACGGATCAGCGCCATTCCATCTTCATCCGGCAGGCCGAGATCGACCAGAGTAATATCCGGAGTGTGTTCATTGAGGAAATAGTCGGCTTCTTTCGCGTCTTCCGCAGCATCAACCTGGTGCCCCATCTCACGCAGCTGCACTGCCAGATGATGACGCAGCAGTGGATTATCTTCCACAACTAACACACGCATAACCGAATCCTTAAATAAGATCTAACTGCCAGAAATAACAACATAGCCCCTGAATCACCGCAGGTGCAACAGCATGATAGCGACTTGTATTAACAGAGGCATTAACTGGCATTGAGTATAGGGGAGAACAGATAAACAAGAGGTTAACACGGGCCGACTGAACCGGCCCGGCAGGGTGGAGATTATTTCAGGTCGTCAACCATCTGGATTGCACGGCCAATATAGTTAGCCGGAGTCATCTGCTTCAGACGGGTTTTTTCTTCTTCCGGCAGCGCCAGGCTATCGATAAAGGTTTTCATGCCTTCAGCATCAACGCGCTTACCGCGAGTCAACTCTTTCAGCTTTTCATAAGGCTTTTCGATACCGTAACGGCGCATAACCGTCTGGATCGGCTCGGCAAGCACTTCCCAGTTGTGATCAAGCTCTTCCAGAAGACGCGCGCGGTTCACTTCCAGTTTAGAGATGCCTTTCAGCGTTGACTGATAGGCAATCAGCGCATACCCCACGCCAACACCAAGGTTACGCAGGACAGTAGAGTCGGTAAGGTCGCGCTGCCAGCGGGATACAGGCAGTTTGCTTGCCAGGTGCTGCATAACAGCGTTCGCCAGGCCGAGGTTACCTTCGGAGTTTTCGAAGTCAATTGGGTTGACCTTGTGCGGCATGGTAGAAGAACCGATTTCGCCAGCAATGGTTTTTTGCTTGAAATGGTTCAATGCAATGTAACCCCAGACATCACGATCGAAGTCGATAAGAATGGTGTTAAAGCGCGCCATACAGTCAAACAGCTCGGCAATATAGTCATGCGGCTCAATCTGCGTGGTGTATGGGTTCCAGGTTATTCCCAAAGAGGTGACAAACTCTTCGCTGAACTGATGCCAGTCAACTTCCGGATAAGCGGCAATATGGGCGTTGTAGTTGCCGACGGCACCGTTGATTTTACCCAGAATTTCAATGCGTTCTAACTGACGCAGCTGGCGCTCAAAGCGATAGGCAACGTTAGCCATCTCTTTGCCGAGCGTAGACGGAGTTGCAGGCTGGCCGTGCGTGCGTGAAAGCAGGGGGATATCACGATACTGCACCGCCAGGTCTTTTACTGCGGCGATGATTTTGTTCCAGTAAGGCACAATAACCTCACGACGTGCAGTTTCCAGCATCAGCGCATGAGACAGGTTATTGATATCTTCAGAGGTACAGGCAAAGTGAATAAATTCAGAAACCGCATGCAGCGCAGGAACGGATTCAACTTTCTCTTTCAGAAAGTACTCCACGGCTTTAACGTCGTGGTTAGTGGTACGCTCGATAGTTTTGATGCGCGCAGCGTCTTCTTCGCTAAAACCACTGACAATTGCATCAAGGAAAGCGTTTGCGTCGGCATTAAATGCAGGAACTTCTTTTATCTCTGCGCAGGCTGCCAGTTTTTGTAACCAGCGAACTTCAACCTCAACGCGGAATTTCAGCAGACCATATTCGCTGAAAATACCACGTAGTGGGCTGACTTTGTCGCCATAACGACCATCTACAGGTGAGACGGCGGTCAGAGAGGATAATTCCATTGTTGCTGCTCCAGGATCGGTTAAAAAATCAGGTTGGCGTCCCGTTAAGGCGGGCCAGAATCGCTTTTGCCTCATTGACTAAGCGGTTACGGGAAAACATCAGTTGCAGACGGCCACCGCCGACCTGCTGCCACAACACCGCCGCGCGGATACCCGCCAGCAGGGTGGCACGAACTTTACTCTGTACCAGACTATTTTGCAGGACAGTCGGTGAACCTGTGACCTGAATCCGCGGGCCGAGCGGGCTGATGACATCGACATAAATCGCCGCCATCGCGCTTAACAGCGTTTCGGACTCCAAATCGTAGTGCGCCAGCTGGCGATCAAGCTGGGCAATACGGTTTGATAACTCATTCAATGCGGTCTTGCTGGCATGAAGTTTACGCTCCAGCACCATCATGCTGAGAGTATAACGCGTCAGTTCGGCACCCAGGCCCTGGCGGCTGTTGCTGTTCAGCACCGCCAGCAGTGTCTCAAGACCAAACTGCAAATTTGCTTCGTCATTGCCAAACACCGCCAGCGTGGACGAAGGATTCAGATCCAGCAGACTTTTCAGCGATGTATTTAACGCATCCGGCGGGCAGTGCCCCTGGTGTGCCAGTTGCTGCACCAGATGAGCGGACTGGCAGATGCCTGCCAGCGCCAGGGTTATATCATAATAGTTCTTTGCCACGGTAACTCCTGTCACTCGTCATACTTCAGGCTGTTGATGCGTTAGCTGCTTTCACTCACCCGAATCACTTACTGATGTAAGCTCATCGGGATTCACTCATTTGCTGCCTTTCTACAGCCCGAATTATTTAGAGTGCGTTCATCGTCATACTTCAGGCTGTTGATGCGTTAGCTGCTTTCACTCACCCGAATCACTTACTGATGTAAGCTCATCGGGATTCACTCATTTGCTGCGTTACTCGGCTATGCCTCGCCCCGGAGGGGCCAGCGCTTTACGCTGTTCAAAAGGCTAAAGCCATTTTGTCCTACAGCCCGAATTATGTAGAGTGCGTTCATCGTCATACTTCAGGCTGTTGATGCGTTAGCTGCTTTCGTGTTAGCTGCTGTGGTCTGCATCAGTTAACCAGCGGCTGGCGCTGTTCAATGATGCCGCCACCGAGGCAGATTTCATCAAGATAAAATACCGCAGACTGCCCTGGCGTAACGGCGGCCACCGGCTGATCAAAACGTACTTCAATCCGTTCAGCATCCAGCGGAGTGACGGTGCAGGGAATATCTTCCTGACGATAGCGGGTTTTTACCACGCAGCGCAGCGGGGCAGTGAGCGTCTCACGATCTACCCAGTGCAGCTGTTGGGCGATCAGGCCTACCGACATCAGGCGCGGATGGTCATGGCCCTGCGCTACCACCAGTATATTGGCCGCCACGTCTTTATCTACCACGTACCATGGTTCTTCATTGCCGTCTTTGGTACCACCAATTCCCAGCCCTTTACGCTGACCGAGCGTGTGGTACATCAGACCCTGATGTTGCCCCACGGTATCTCCCTCAACGGAGACAATCGGGCCTGGCTGTGCAGGCAGATAACGGCCGAGGAACTCGGTAAATTTACGCTCGCCAATAAAGCAGATGCCGGTGGAATCTTTTTTCTTCGCAGTGATCAGATCAAGCTGTTCAGCAATACGACGTACTTCTGGTTTCTCCAGCTCGCCTACCGGGAACAGACTTTGTGCAATCTGCTCGTGGCCGAGGGTATAGAGGAAGTAACTCTGGTCTTTATTGCCATCCAGTCCGCGTAGCAGGCGGCTTTTGCCGTCCACATCCTGGCGGCGCACATAGTGACCGGTGGCGATATAGTCCGCCCCGAGATCTTCTGCGGCAAATTCCAGGAAAGCTTTAAATTTGATCTCTTTGTTACAGAGGATATCAGGATTGGGCGTACGGCCTGCTTTGTACTCCGCCAGGAAGTGTTCAAACACGTTGTCCCAGTATTCAGCGGCAAAGTTAACCGTATGCAGATAGATTCCGAGCTTGTCACAGACTGCCTGCGCATCGGCTAAATCTTCCGCTGCGGTGCAGTACTCCTCGCCATCATCTTCCTCCCAGTTTTTCATAAACAGGCCTTCAACCTGATAACCCTGCTGCTGTAGCAACCAGGCGGAAACTGAGGAGTCAACGCCGCCGGACATACCGACGATCACTTTTTTCTGGCTATTTGTACTGTTTGACATTGCTTGTCCGACTTTAAGGAGCCGTTAAAGGCGACTCTGATAAAATTGCGACGCATTCTATCACGCGTCGGCGGGCTGCGCACTCTCGCTAAACGGCCACTGAAACGCGCTGAGGATCTCCAGCGGATAGCGTTCCCCTGACTGATAAATTTGCAGGCTTTCTGCCACCAGCGGCGATCGTAGTTTTTTAGAGGTGATAATCTCCTGCGGCGGCAGCCACCAGCAGCGATCGATATCGCGATCCTGCGGATAAGTCTCTAAGGCTTTTGGCAGATCCAGGGCGAACAGAAAGCGCAGGAAAGGAGTGTTATCGGGTGCGATCCACTGGTGCAGGCGTAAAAAGGCCTGTGGAACAGCATCAATGCCTGTCTCTTCCGACAGTTCACGCACTGCCGCCTGAAGCAGTGTTTCATCCGCTTCCAGGTGGCCCGCAGGCTGGTTCCAGGTGGTGCGCCCACGCACGCGTTCTTCTACAACCAGAAAAAGCCCTTCAGCCTGTACTACGGTGGCTACGGTCACGTGCGGTTTAAACATAGTATTCTCCATGCGGTCGGTGTGCATTCGGCAAGTTTTAGCGAGATATTACGTCATAATAGTCATATTTCGTTGCTAATATCACGCCATTCTCCGGGTGCAAGTCCCTGTAAATGTAATGTTCCCATAGAGAAGCGGATCAGACGCAGGGTTGGAAAACCGATATGTGCTGTCATGCGTCGCACCTGGCGGTTACGCCCTTCAAACAGGGTGATTTTTAGCCAGCTGGTGGGGATGGCTTTCCGCTCGCGGATCGGTGGCTGACGATCCCATAGCCAGTCGGGGGCAGCGACTTTTTCTACTCCAGCGGGCAGGGTAGGGCCATCTTTCAGATTTACGCTACTGCGCAGAGGCTGCAAATCGCTCTCCTGCGGGTCGCCCTCCACCTGCACATAGTAGATTTTCCCGGTACGCTTGCCCGGCTGGGTCAGTGTGGCCTGAAGTGCGCCATCATTGGTCAGCACCATCAGACCTTCACTGTCACGATCCAGTCTACCGGCAGCATAAATGCCTGGCTGTGGTACATAATCTTTCAGCGTCCGGCGTCCGGCTTCATCGCTGAATTGGGGCAGTACATCGTACGGTTTGTTAAATAAAACCACGCAGCGCGGGCCTTTCGGGGCACTTTTTGCGGCGCGGCGCGGGCCGGAACGTCCAGGGTGATGATTCGTCAGGGAAGATTTTCGCATGGTCTTTGCACTTGTTAACAATAAGCGCATTATACCGCAATCCTGAGATGATTGGCGTGGCGTCAATATTCAAGTAGTATTGACGCGCATCTTACAAGTCATTAACAAAAAAAAGCGCTCGAAGGAGAGGTTAATGGAAAGCAAAGTAGTTGTTCCGGCGGAAGGTCAGAAAATCACCCTGGATCAGGGAAAACTCAACGTACCTAACAATCCAATCATCCCGTTTATCGAAGGTGATGGCATTGGCGTTGACGTGTCTCCAGTGATGATCAAAGTAGTTGATGCCGCTGTGCAGAAAGCTTACAACGGTGAGCGTAAGATTTCCTGGATGGAAATTTACACCGGTGAGAAATCGGTAGAGCTTTACGGCCAGGATGTCTGGCTGCCAGAAGAAACTCTCGACCTGATTAAAGAGTACCGCGTTGCCATCAAAGGCCCTCTGACCACCCCGGTCGGCGGCGGTATTCGTTCCCTGAACGTTGCCTTGCGCCAGCAGCTTGATCTGTACATCTGCCTGCGTCCTGTCCGTTACTACACCGGCACACCAAGCCCGGTGAAACGCCCGGAAGACACTGATATGGTGATTTTCCGCGAAAACTCCGAAGATATCTATGCTGGTATCGAGTGGAAAGCGGGTACGCCGGAAGCAGATAAAGTCATCAAGTTCCTGCGTGATGAGATGGGCGTGAAGAAAATTCGCTTCCCTGAGCAGTGCGGTATCGGCGTTAAGCCATGTTCAGAAGCAGGCACCAAACGTCTGGTGCGTGCAGCCATCGACTACGCCATCACAAATGACCGTGATTCCGTAACGCTGGTTCACAAAGGCAATATCATGAAGTTCACCGAAGGCGCTTTCAAAGACTGGGGTTACCAGCTGGCGAAAGAAGAGTTCGGCGGTGAGCTGATCGATGGCGGCCCGTGGATGAAGGTGAAAAACCCGAATACCGGCAAAGAGATCGTTATTAAAGATGTGATTGCCGATGCGTTCCTGCAACAGATTCTGCTGCGCCCGGCTGAATATGACGTGATTGCCTGTATGAACCTGAACGGTGACTACATCTCTGACGCTCTGGCTGCGCAGGTTGGCGGTATCGGTATTGCTCCGGGTGCCAACATCGGTGACGAATGCGCCCTGTTCGAAGCGACCCACGGTACAGCGCCTAAGTATGCAGGCCAGGATAAAGTGAACCCAGGTTCAATCATCCTGTCCGCAGAAATGATGCTGCGCCATATGGAGTGGTTCGAAGCCGCTGACCTGATTGTTAAAGGCATGGAAGGCGCAATTGCTGCCAAAACCGTGACCTATGACTTTGAACGTCAGATGGACGGCGCTAAGTTGCTGAAAGCTTCAGAGTTTGGCGACGCGATGATCAAACACATGTAAGTGTGTTTGTCGGCGGGGGCTGAGGCTCCCGCCATCATTTCAAGGCTACAAAGGTCTTCCCCAACAATTCCCAAACCCCTCCCGCAAAAACTACAAAAAATCAACGTCTTGTTCTGCTATCGCGATAAAGTCAATTAGAGGCTGGAGTCAATACGGCTTTGGTTACCGCAGTCGCCATGAAAGTGCATCTGCACGAGTTCGCTTTCCGCAGTGTATTCAATCTTTGGATTTTTTCTGGCTGAGAAGGCGCGAGCGGCAGACATCGAGAATCTCATCGGCCAGAGTAGAATTATCAGGGCATGCACGTGACAGCACCAGGGCACCAACAAGGTGCGCAATGGTGTCAATCAGCTCGGCACGAGTTGCGGCTTCCTCATGATTTCCCTCTGCTAAAACTGACAGCTGACGTTCAATCCCAGCGGCAAATGCCGCCTTAAATGATTCAGGCTGACGGGCGGTATCGGTTCCCAGTGCCGACATCACACAGCCTTTTCCCATATCATCGCGATGCTGACGGGACAGGTAGTATTCAATGAATTTTTCCCGGTTTACACCCGCCGTACTTTCTGCGGATTGCGCAAAACCGCAGCTCATCGCCTCCGACATCAAATCAGCTTTGGAAGCAAAGTGCTTGTAGAATCCTCCGTGGGTTAACCCTGCGGCTGACATCAGTTCCGCTACACCCACACCGTCGTAACCGCGCTCACGAAACAGCTCTGAGGCTGTTTCAACAATGCGCATTCGGTTTTCCTTAACCTGCTCCTTTGTCACTTTCATTGGTTTCTGCCCCTCTAAAAAAGTTGGGTTGAGTATACATTGATGATGATCATAATCAAACCTGTTGACTTTATAGATGATGACCATCATCATTAAATCGCGCCGTTACTAACCCTTCTTTACAGGCGAATACAGATGACTAACCGACCAATATTTCGACTATGAACTGGAAATAACAGCCCTTACTAACTCTGTCGTGATAGCACAGCTGACGCGTAACCGGGCCGGCGCACGCCGGGGATCTACATACATCGCACATTGCGAATTTTTCTCATCCATTAAGAAAGAAGATCACACTATGTCTAAAACTACAGTTCTGATTACAGGTGCATCAACGGGGATTGGTGCTGTTTACGCTGAACGGTTCGCCCGTCGTAAACACGACCTTGTTCTGGTTGCACGCGACAAAACAAAGTTAGAGAAACTTGCAGAGAGACTGCGACAGGAAAATGGTATTTCTGTCGATGTTCTGCCCGCCGACCTCACGCAAAACGAAGATTTAGTCACGGTTGAGGAGCGCCTGCGTGAAGACTCGCGGATAGGCATTCTTATCAATAATGCCGGTATCGCACAGTCGGGCAGTTTTACCGATCAGGCACCTGCTGCAATAGAAAGCCTTATCGCGCTCAACGTTACCGCCCTGACGAGACTGGCCAGTGCCGTGGCACCACGATTTGTACAAGCCGGAGAGGGTTCAATCGTCAATGTCAGTTCCGTTGTTGCACTCGCTCCGGAATTTGCCATGACGGTTTACGGCGCAACCAAAGCTTTTGTTCTGTTCTTATCCCAGGGAATGCATCTTGAACTGTCGCCTAAGGGCGTTTATGTCCAGGCGGTGCTCCCTGCCGGTACTTACACGGAAATTTGGGATCGTGCGGGTATCGACATCAGCAACTTGTCCCAAATGATGGAAGTGGGCGAATTAGTAGATGCAGCACTGGCAGGTTTTGATAGCCGTGAACCTGTCACCATTCCACCTTTACATAATGCCACACGCTGGGACTCTCTTGAGTCAGCCCGTCAGGGCCTGCTTTCCGATATCAGACAATCTGAAGTTGCAGACCGATATAAAACCGTTTAGTCCATAAGTGCCACTCTGCATAACCGTCTCACGGCAGTTTTGCAGAGAGGTAAACTCAATATCAATTCTCTGTAGACCGCGTGTTACTAAATTCATGTTATTGGTGCTGTATTATTTATAGAACGCATAATAGAACCACTCTTAAAATCTGATAAAATCAAGCATCATTGTGCCTGCTGTAGTGCCTTCATTTACTCATCTTTTCTACTGTTGAATTTGCTCATGATATATGCGCTTTTTCTTGGCGTTAATTGCGAGGTGCATTAAATATTTAATATTTAGCATTGTCGGAGTGTTGAGTGGTTTTTAAAATTGATTTACTTTGCCAGTGCGATCTTTGTTGCAGAAACGTTTGATTCTTCTGGGGTGGGTTCAATGATGTAAAGCTCCGGCAGTATTCTGTATTCCTTTAATAAACATGAATGGGAGAATGTCAAAAATGGAGGGTGAGTTATGATATATCCTGATACGGCCTGGATACCTGAAGGCTTTATCGAATTGAAGGCATTGGAACGCATCTGGATACAGGGGCGGCTGAAAATGTGGGGGCGCTGGGCATCGTATTCATTAAACCCCAAGGCGCGTAGTATCATTGAACGTATGATGCGTGAGAATACAATTACGAAGAATTCAATAAAAGATGCTTTGATGCAACTCAAAAATGCCGGGCTGGAAAAAGAACAGCTGTTCAAGTTTTTCCAGGATATCCAGAATAAACAGGCGATCAGCAGCCTGCTATTCTGTACGGATTTTGTTACTGGAACTGCTAGTGCAGCATTCCAGTGCGGTGGTTTGAAATTAACAGGTAATAATGACGGATGGGTTAGAATAAATGGTGAGAAAGTCACATCCCAGATGGTTAAAGAGCTTGGTGCGAAAGGCGATGGCGCTAATACAGTATGGAGTATGAACTTAATGCCAGCGTTTGACGGTAACAATTACGGCTTTGAGTTTGTGAAGCGTAACGGGAAAGTATTTTTGAATGTCCAGTTACTTCAAGACAGTATGGATGCACCCAAAATAATAGGTTCCTTCCCTTGCAGAAAGGTCGCCGATTAAGTCAATAATATATTTATACCTGTCATTGTTTACGTCCCCCCTTGAAGCCTGCTGTTGGTGCATCTTTGTTGGCTGCGCTCACCTATCTGAATTCTTTACCACAGTAAGCGCATTGGCACTCTGACCCTGCCGCCTCGACGTAGCTCGAATTATTTCTCATATATAACAACCCACCCTCCGGCGGGTTTTTTCTTTCTGGAGTTTAGCAAATGGCCCTATCAGTTCAGACCCGCAGCGGTGACCTTGCCGAAACGTTTAAATCCGAGCGGGAATCCGTAAAGAATCAGATTCGTGTCGCTTTGCCTGGCGTTGTGCACTCCTTCAACCCGCAAGCGGTAACGGCTGTTGTACAGCCAGCAATTCGCTATGTAGTTGAGGATAACGATGGACGGCGCAGCACCCAAAAGGCACTACAAGAAATGGGATGGGGAAAAGTGGGTGACAGATACCGATGCGCAGCATCAGTCGCTAGTATTAGAGGTGCTTTCAAAGCAAGCATCGCTGCTTGATGAGGCTACTAAAAGAATCGCTGTATGGCAGACAAAATTACTGATGGGGCGGAAACTATCTGATGATGATAGCGCAGCTCTTAATGCCTGGATGGATTACATTGATGCCGTAGAAACTATCGATGTATCTACTGTGGACGCTGACATGCATATTGCATGGCCTGCTGAACCCGCTGGCACTTTCAACGTCACAATTCCATTGCAGTGAATTCTTACTCGTGCGACAGACCCTCTTTTTTAGCATGTTTTTATCTGATTGATTATTATAATTATTTTGGCAATAGTTAAAAAGAGGGTCTGGAGGAGGAAATAAGGTAAAAAGCTAAAGAAGTAAATGGGTTAGCGCGGTAAGATAACGGTTCACTGCCGCACAGGCAGCTTAGAAGGTCTTGAGAAATGGCGCAAAGAACTTGGTGTGGTTCACTGCCGCACAGGCAGCTTAGAAGCGCTGCCGCTGCCTGCCTTTCCTCAACGTTCAGTTCACTGCCGCACAGGCAGCTTAGAAGAGGCGAGTTCACGCGCCCGGCGGTTCTCAATAGTTCACTGCCGCACAGGCAGCTTAGAAGTTTTTAGCAAAGGCGCGGATCTCGTTTTCAGGGTTCACTGCCGCACAGGCAGCTTAGAAGAATGACGGCAATCAGCAACTGCACCGCATCACGTTCACTGCCGCACAGGCAGCTTAGAAGCGTAGCGTGTGGGAATCATGCGGGAAGGAACCGTTCACTGCCGCACAGGCAGCTTAGAAGCTCAGGATGGCGCAGCAGAGAACATGCCTAAGGTTCACTGCCGCACAGGCAGCTTAGAAGAGCCTGGATGATGCAGCCAGCCCCCGACTTACGTTCACTGCCGCACAGGCAGCTTAGAAGCCGGAGAATGGTGAATTTCCCGGCCTGCCACAGTTCACTGCCGCACAGGCAGCTTAGAAGCTTACGTGGGTTAATCAGCTCAGACTTAAAACGTTCACTGCCGCACAGGCAGCTTAGAAGTACCGGCTATGGTGCAGATGGCAATCAGCTCAGCCAGATTAGTAAACTCATCGAAACGGAACAATTAAAGCCAGTAATTGACAGGTATACCCCTTTGCAGAAGCAAAGGATGCTCTTGCCTGCCTTGCTCAAGGTCATGCAATTGCCTTGGAACCTTTAATGCTTTCTCTGTGCAGACTAATTGAGCGAATGTTCTTTGCATTATAATCTGTAATGGCTTGTTTTTTACATGAGGCGTGTTCGAAATAAAATGTCATTATTATCAATATTAAGATATATAATATTTAGTGTTTATGACTATCGTAAAATTAATATTAGCAATGCCCTTGCAAGGCTTGTTGTTATTCATATCCCTGACCAGATCGGGGATGCTATGTCAGTTTTTCCGGTAATTCGCTCTCTGGAAAAATATCAGATAAAACATTTGATTATTGTCGCATCTGAGATGAATAAACCCGTATTCGAGGCCCTGACTCTAAAAAACACCATGCTGACATTGATTAGTATGAGCTTTCAGGATGATGCCCGGTTAGATGAAATAAAAGAAGTGGCAAAAAATATAAGGGAAAAATATGGCGTCCCGGATATATGTATAGAGGCAATGCGTAAGAAAAATTTAAAAACAATTTTTTTTATCAGTAATCTAAGAGCGAAAACAAATCTTCAGGCAGTAGGGTTAAATATGAGGTGTTGTTCACCATTATGCACGATAGCCTCAAAAATGGATCAGGTTTATCGAGCGCCTGTTCCTATGACTTGGGCGATCCTGATGAGAGAAACTGGATTTCCTGTTGTACGCTCTATGTTTGAATTTCCCCTCAGCAAAGAGGTTATAGCCGAAGTACGTTGTGAAACAGGTGTATTTGATAGCTATATTGCATTCAATTTTGAAGGAAGTGTAAAGGAGCGAACCTTTTCACTCTCTGTCGCTAAGAGTCTTATAGAGTTAGTCAGAAATGAGCTAAAAATGCCGATTTTCATTGTTCATGGGCCAAAGGGTGCTGATAATGCAGTTGAATTGACAAAATCCTATGACTATGTGTATAGAATTACACTGTCTCCTTCAATAACACGCTCTGCGGCAGTGGTAAAGGATGCCTCTCTGATAATAACGCCAGATACCTCCATATTACATATAGCTAGTGCTTACAATGTCCCAGCTATTGCTGTATACGCTAATTACAAAACTCGCTGGCCTGCTATGCAGGATTTTTCGGAAACAATTGTAGTAGGACGTGATGTTGACTACATTGATATCGATGAGTTCAGAAATTCCTTGAGACGCCTTATTTCTAGAGTTCGTACAACCAAACGGTCATCAAACAAATTATTATAAATATATACAGCGTTGCTATACTGAATATCCACAGTTCCAGGTGTTTTTTTATTTATTCGGCTGCCTTGTGGCGGCCTTTTTAATACCTTGAATCAAAATGAGTCAGAGAATTAATTCAACCGGAAAGAGATGGGAGTGATTTTTATCCAGTCCTGAGGACATCTGTAGTCTGCTGCTTAAGGGTTATATGAATAGCGCCGGTTTCTTACCGGTGTAGTGTGAACTGAAAATTATTCGAGGATGAAGGAGTGAGTAATGGCAGCACTATAGCCGGTTACCTGACACCCGTTAGCCATGGGCCAGATTATGACAGATAGATTTGATAAGGCTAAAATAAAAAATACATTTATTGCTATGTAGACAGGCTTAAAAGTACAGCGGAGTTATTTATTCAAACGAAGAAAGAGAGAAGCAGACCTGTCAGTGATAGTAATCTGCTTCTCGTCCTTTTCAGGTAATCCTGATGGCAACCGAGACTTCACGACCCAGCAGATACAATGCCTGCTCTAAGGCCTCGACTTTAGAAGCATGCTCAACATCTAACAGTCGGTCAATCTGCGGGCCTTTCATATTGAGCTTGCGTGCCAGATCCGCTTTACGCGTTCCGCTCTGAATCATGGCATTGTGCAGCGCTGCTTTCAGGCAGGTGAGTACAGGGAGATGGATCAAAATATCATCCTCTTCTGCCTGAGAAGGGGCGGGTATAGGCTGGCGTGAACTGATGCTTTCGCCGATAGCTGCCGTTAAACCGTCAAGAGCTTCCAGCTCAATATCTTCCTCTGCAAACGCCACAGAAGAGAGGGTGTCGAAATCAGGAAAACTGATCTCATAGGATTGAGTCTCTTCGTCATACGAAACTGACGCCGGATATTTAAACATGCCGTACCTCTCGCTCAGGCCTTAAAGCCTTCAGATATCATGGCGGCATGATAACAGATTTGTTGTAAAATATAACAAAAGTGTTAGTCCTGTTTTCCGTGGGAGCCATCACTAACGATGTTCCGGCACACTCAGAGTAGATTTCTCACAGTCAGCCTGCAGTCGTGCCTGCACATCCGGAGGCACCGGCGCGGTCTTCATGCTGCGCCAGGAAAGGCACTCGCGGGTCTCACGGCGCTCCGCTACCGGCCCGCGCTGCGAGCAGGCGGTTGATACCGTAACAATGGAAATCAGCAACACAGCGCTGTAGTTCATCTTCTTCTCCGTTTCATCACCAGGATAGATCTTGTATCACTGTGGCCGGGCATTGTCCTGCCTTATGCGGCGATTCTGTAAGTTGATATTTATTCTTTAGCGGTAGCCATTTTACTCCAGATAATAGACTATCTGGTGGCGGTTTTTTTTGGCTATTCTGTGCGGATCCCCTCTGATAATTAGCTTAAATATAACTTGTTTAGAGTTGATTAACGCTAACTTCTATAAAGATTAAACGACATGCATAAAAAAGTAATACAAGGTAATTTTAGTCAAAAACCGGCGGTCATGTGAATGAGGGGGGCTGATAAACTCAGGCCACCTCGTCAAGCCAAAATAAGGACTTTGTATGACTCCGTATGAAGAACAACTGCTAGCAGATGAAGCTAAATATTGTTCACATGGTGATACCGTGCATTATGTCAGTACGCCAAAAATTTTTGATAGCTGTAGGGGTAGTTACCTTTTCGATGCGGAAGGAACGCCTTATCTGGATCTTCAGATGTGGTATTCCGCAGTTAATTTTGGCTATGCCAACCCGCGGCTGGATAATGTTCTCAAACGCCAGATTGATGTGCTGCCGCAGATTGCCAGCCAGTATCTGCACCCAACCAAAATTGAATTAAGTAAAGCTATTGCTCAGGATATGGAACGTAAGTTTGGTCTGCCGGGGCGTGTTCACTATAACGTAGGCGGCTCACAGTCTATTGATGACTCCCTGAAGTTGGTGCGTAACTACTGTAACGGTAAAAGCCTGATGTTTGCCTTCGAAGGTGGCTACCATGGGCGCAGCCTGGGAGCATCTTCGATTACCTCCAGCTACCGTTACCGGCGTCGTTTTGGTCATTTTGGCGAACGTGCTCAGTTTATTCCGTTCCCTTATCCGTTCCGGCGTCAAAAAGGGATGACAGCGGAAGAGTATGCAGAAAAACTTATTGCCGACTTTGCACGCCTGTTTGCCAACGAGTATCACGGAGTATGGGATCCTAAAGCCGGGCAGTCCGAATATGCTGCATTCTATATTGAACCCGTTCAGGGAACCGGCGGCTATGTTATTCCGCCGCGTAACTACTATAAAGGCCTGAAAAAAGTACTCGACGAGCACGGCATTCTGCTGGTGGTTGATGAGATCCAGATGGGTTTCTATCGTACCGGCAAGCTCTGGTCGGTTGAGCACTTTGGTATCACACCGGACGTGCTGGTATTTGGTAAGGCATTAACCAACGGCCTGAATCCGCTGGCTGGTATCTGGGCGCGTGAAGAGATGATTAATCCAGTGACCTTCCCGGTAGGATCAACTCATTCAACCTTTGCCTCTAACCCATTGGGAACCTCAGTCGGGCTGGAAGTGATGCATATGCTGGCGGAAAAAGATTATGAGAAACAGGTTATGGAAAGCGGAGCCTGTTTCCTGGAAGGGCTGAAGTCGTTGCAGCTGCGCCACCCGGAAATTGGCGATGTGGATGGCCTGGGCCTGGCGCTGCGCGCCGAACTCTGTACTGCCGATGGCTTTACACCCAATAAGCCGCTGCTGGATAAAATGGTGGATATTGGATTATCCGGTACTCTGGACTATCACGGGCAGAAAACCGGGCTGGTGCTGGATGTGGGCGGATACTACAAAAATGTGATTACGTTTGCGCCGTCACTGGAAATCAGCCGTGCCGAAATCCATCAGGCGATTGAGCTGCTGGATCAGCTGATCGTACGCGCTAAAAAAGAGATGTGATTACCATACTCTGTGTTGTTCAGTCAGCTAACGCCCCGTATTTACGGGGCGTTTTTTTGGCGCTGTTTTAGTGTGACAGGTGAGTTCCCGCATCTTTTGCCAGGCACAGAATACCCAGCAGGATCAGTATGCCGCCGATAATTTTTACCAGAGTAAGCTCATCGTTAAACAGCCAAATGGATACCAGCGTCACGGAGACAACATCAAGATGCGAAGCGGCAAAAGCGGGGCCAACCGGTGCGTGCCTGAGCAGTGTCATCCAGGTATAAAAAGCGCCCATATAACCGGCAAAGGCAATATATACCCAGGGATGGGTAAAGATCCGCCCCAGCCATGCGGCATCCAGCGTTAGTGGGGAGGCGTGGATCGCCGTGTATTTAAAACTGACCTGTGCCAGCGTATCAAATAGCATCAGGGCAATAAATCCCAGCAGATAAAAGCGTTTCATCATTCCATTCCTACAGCCACCACACCCAGCGCGATCAGCAGGATGCCAATGATGCGCCATTTGCTTAAGCGCTCCTTAAACCACAGCCTCCCGGCAATCATAATCACGACGACACTGATGGCACCCAGCATCACTCCGACGGAAAGCGGCACCAGCGACAGAAAGGCCAGCCAGAGGACAAATTGCAGCACATAGCAGCCCACTCCCAGCCAGATCCAGCCATGACAGAGCATATAGCGCCACCAGGTGAGACTACTGGATTGCCCGCTGTGGCGCGTGGCGGCCTTAAAAGAGAGCTGGCCGCAGGTATCGACCAGGACGTTTAACAGCCATAAAATCAGGGTGAGTTGACTCATACCATCAATAAGTTTGCTACGCCGATCCTGTGGGTTGCAGGCGGCAGGAGATCATGGTTGTTAATCATGAGTCCTCCACGGCATCAGCGGATTAAAAGAAAAGGGGGGACACTTCCCGTCAGGTGAGTTCAGCAGCTGTTCCAGGGCAGGCACGGCATCGCTAAAGTCATTAAATGCCGTGTGTGCAATACCTTTACGGCGGCACTCACCGATTAAACTGCCCTTTGCCAGAACATGGTCGGCTTGTGCAGCAACGCAAAAATCGGAATGTCCGTCGCCCACCATCAGTACGCGGCCTTTAACCCTTTGAGCAATGGCACATTTACATACCCCGTTAGCGCAGCGGCAGTGGGGCGCACGCCAGGGAAATTGCAGCCCCCAGCTCCGTTCACCCTGCTGCTCGAGGTGGTTAGCGATGACCGTTAAATGCCCCAGACCATGGCGATCGAGGATGCGCTGAATAGCGTAATCCAGCCCGTCGCTGACAATCTTCAGGGGGACATTCAGACGCCGGGCGAGGGCGACAAACTGTTTAAATGCAGGATCAATACTGATGCCGCTGAGACAATTATCCAGCGCTTCACGCGTCATATCGAGTAGCGCAATTTGCCCGGACATACACTCTCCGGAGCCTATCTCTCCCGCCAGCCACTGCTGTTCCAGCCTTTCCCAGCCGGGAAGAGCAAAGCGTGCGAGCAGGGTATCCGTAGTGTCTTCAGCGCTAATCGTTCCATCAAAATCACATAAGATCATCCAGGGAAAAGCATCATTAAATTCGAGGGGAGGCCTGGTTATCATGCATATACCTGTTTGTATGGGTTGCTATGCAGGTTAATAACATTTTTTCTGCTTTAAGAGTTGTTCATTGATGGGGTACACCCGGCGGTAGCATTTATCGTTAGAAAACGTGAGTTTACGTGCAGGCTTCATGATTTTTACAGCATAGCGTAACCCTGGCCGTCTTACCGCTAAGTGCTAAATATAGAGTGACTTCAAACTCTTCCCGGAATCATCTGACAAGATGCTTGATTGATTACCGCGAATGGTAATACTGTATATAAATACAGTGTCATTGAGATTTATATTATGCAGTTCATTCACCCGGCCAACAGTTATCACACCATGCAGCTGCCGCTGTTCCTTGAGCGCGTACCCTGCGGCTTTCCCAGCCCGGCTCAGGACTATGTTGAAGATCGGCTTGACCTCAATAAGTTTGCGATTAAACATCCCAGCGCCACCTACTTTATCAAGGTCAGCGGTGACTCAATGCGCGGCGCAGGAATAGGCGATGGGGATCTGCTGATTGTGGATCGTTCTCTGAGCGCCGTGCATGGCGATATTGTGGTCGCCGCCGTAGCCGGCGAGTTCACGGTAAAAGAGCTGCGCACCCGGCCCTCTCTGCAACTGGTTCCCCATAACAGCCAGTATTCTGCGATCTCCTTTCTGAGTGAGGAAGAGCTGGAGATCTTCGGCGTGGTGACCTTTACCCTTAAAGCGCATAAATAACGATGTTTGCGCTGGTAGATGTCAACAGCTTCTACACGTCCTGTGAAACGGTTTTTCGCCCGGATCTGGCGGGAAAACCCGTGGTGGTGGTATCGAACAACGATGGCTGTGTGATTTCCCGATCCGCTGAAGCCAAAGCGCTGGGGATAAAAATGGGCGCACCCTATTTCAAGCTGAAACAGGAGCTGTACCGTCAGCATGTGCATGTTTTCAGCTCTAACTATGCGCTTTATGCTGACCTCAGCCACCGGGTAATGACGTTACTGACGGAGATGGCGCCAGGCGTAGAAATTTACTCCATTGATGAAGCCTTTATTAACGTTACCGGGGTAGAGAACTGTATGGCGCTGGATGCTTTTGGTCACCAGATGCGCCATCGCATTCTGAGAGATACGGGCCTGACGGTGGGCGTGGGGATTGGCCCAACGAAGACGCTGGCAAAACTCGCCAACTATGCCGCTAAAAAATGGCATAAAACCGGCGGCGTGGTGGATCTGTCGAATATCGATCGCCAGCGCAGATTGCTGGCACTGGTACCGGTAGAAGAGGTGTGGGGAGTGGGGCGCAGAATTGCTAAAAAACTCAATCTGATGGGTATTGAGAATGCGTTACAGCTGGCGGAGTCCTCTCTCTGGGTTCTTCGCAAACATTTTAATGTGGTACTGGAGAGAACCGCCCGCGAGCTGCGCGGCGAATCCTGTCTTGGCATGGAAGAGTTTGCGCCCACTAAGCAGCAGATTATCTGTAGCCGCTCGTTTGGACATCGGATTACGGCTTATGAAGAGATGCATCAGGCCATCTGCGCCTATGCCGAGCGTGCTGCGGAAAAACTGCGTCAGGAAAAACAATTTTGCCGCTTTATCAGCGTTTTTCTGCGCACCAGCCCCCATGCGGAAGGGGAAATCTTCTATGGTAATCAGGCTTCGGGTACGCTGCTGACTCCCTCTAATGATACGCGGGACATTATCCGCGTGGCATCGGAGTCGCTCGACCGTATCTGGGTTGAGGGGCATCGTTATATGAAAGCCGGAGTGATGCTGGGGGACTTCTTCAGCCGCGGCGTGGCCCAGCTAAACCTGTTTGATGAACATCAGCCGAAGGCCAACAGTGAGGCGCTGATGGGCGTGCTTGATGCTCTGAACCAGTCTGGCAAGGGTAAAGTCTGGTTTGCCGGGCAGGGAATAGATAAAAGCTGGGCGATGAAGCGGGAGATGCTGTCGCCCGCTTACACTACGCGCTATGCAGATTTTCCGGTGGCGAAATAAAACCAGGCTAATGCTCGCTTTTGAGATGCATCCTTTCTCCGAGCAGATGCCATAACGCCAGCAAAATGCCCGGCAGGCAGACGCCGATAATCACTAAAAACCCCATCAATGGCCCACCAATCAGCAGCAGAGAAAAGAGTAAAGCGGCGTTCATAGGGATCCTTCGTTATCTGGTTTTTCCTGGTAATTAATGCTGTTCCGTCCACGAAAGGCATGTTTTGATCGCGATCATAATGTGAGATTTTGCCTGGCAATAATCTGACGCCGACCGGTACAGCCCTAAGGATAATCCTGGTGTGGTTAAGGGCGGGGATCCGGGATGATGCTATTTTTTTAATAAACTAGCGGTACTGAAAAAATGCGTGAAATTTGTTTTCCCTGCTCACGCGTACGCAAAAACCCATGTAACTTAATACAAAGACAGTTATCCACATAAGCGTTGTAACTGTTTATCAACCCGGCATTTGCCGGGTTTTTTTTATCCCTGAATCGGTAAGAGGGCACAGTAAAGGGGGCAACATGGCAGGAACTCTATTAGCAGTAAGTCTGGGGGCCGCAGTAACTTCGGGCGTTAGTCTGTTCAGTTTTATCGGTGCCACCGACTATGGTGTCCTGTTTGGCGCTTTTGCCGGTGCGGTGTTTTATGTCACTACCGCGGCAGATATTCAGGTCATTCGCCGCGCTGCATATTTTATGGTGTCGTGGATTGTCGGTATTTATGGTGCTGGCCTGGTTGGCGCGAAACTGGCGCTGATACTGGGTTATAGCGATAAACCGCTGGATGGTTTGGGTGCAGTGCTGCTGTCTGCACTGGCGATTAAAACGTTGACGTTTTTCAGCCAGCAAGATCCGTCAAAATGGCTGGCTCGCTGGAGAGGAGGGCCTCATGGTAACAAGTGATCCTATGGTCATCACCAATGTGGTGGTGTGCTCGGCAATTGTGTTACGCCTGATGTTCTTTTATAAGGCAGGCTCCAGGCATCAGTCCTGGGCCGCATGGCTTGCCTATTTGATCATCCTGGCTTACGCCTCGGTGCCGTTCCGCTTTCTGTTTGATGTTTATGTCCATACACACTGGGCTGCGGTGACTATGAATCTGATTTTCTGTGCAGCGGTGTTTCGTGCGAAAGGCAATGTTGCGATGGTGTTTGAGGTGCTGCGTCCACGGCGTTGAATGGTTTGTATCGGGCGGGTATTCCTTATTTACATCGGCCCTGACCGAAACCGTAGATGAAACCAGATCGGGAGGGGCGTATGGTCTGTCAGTCGCAGTTTACCTGAAAAGGTAACAGCGGCGGTACAGAGGAACATGGAGCGGTGAGGATGGTGGCCGCTACCGTGTCAGCCCCTGCCAGCACTGTGCTGGTGGGCAATGACACACTCGATATCAACAGCATTAAACGCAAACTGTGGTACTTCAGCCAGCCAGAGGTAAAAGCACTAACCGCCCTTAATTGGGCGGTTTTGTATTTATCGCTATCAATTGTCCGAATCAGACTCTTTTCCCGATAACCCCGCATAAAACAGATGATATATTCGCCTTTATTGCCGGTTTTTTGACACTTTCAGGCTGGCGATAATCTGAATTAAGGAGAAAAAATACCTTTTTTAGCCAATAAACGTTTGAAAAGCAGGCAAGGTGCAATTTAAATCCGGCGCCGGGGTTGTGATGACGTCATCAGGCTACGTAAAATAGATCCAAAAGGTAAATCAGGAGAAGATCGTGTCTGAGACTGTATCTGGCGAAAATCGATTTGAACGGCTTGAAGAAGCAAAAAATATTGCCCTCGGCTGGCGTATTGTGGGGCAGATGTCACCTCAGACTCTTGAAGAAGCCATTCAGATGCTGCGTGACAGTTCAAATTTCGCCGCAAAAGTGTGCGATTTGCTGTCAGAAGAGCTGGCGGCAAATACCCGGCGCTGAACACCACACGTTAAGGCAGTTTGTCTTTACAGGCGTTGATCGCTTCGTGGTTCACCGCGATGGCGAAAGCGTGACCACTCTTCCCAGCAGTTTTCCGGATTTATATCACTGAAGTTTTGTGAAGGCTCCAGCGCACAGGCGATACGGTCGGGAACAGAGACACAAATGGCGGTGTCGCGCAGCGCCTCAACTTCTTCGCGCGTCAGGCTCGCCCCTTTTAGTTGTTCAGCATCGCTGAGTAGTTCCATCAGCGATGGAATGTAGATTGTCGCCATACGTTGCCCCGGCTAAATGTCCATCATAATTTGAACGAAGGTATATGTTGTTGGTTATGGTTGATTTTTCGGCAATGGGCGGGGAAACTTTAGCGATGAACTCTGTGCGGGGGCAGTAACAGTTTACGGGGACTGATATTTAAGACAAAAAAAAGCCCGCTAAGAGCTTTAGTGCGGGCCAACACCAGGGAAATCGATTAAATAAAATAATAGGATCTATCTTAATAAATGCAAACAGAAAGCATCCCTATTAGCTATTAAATCCAAATTTGTTCGTTGGCCACGCAGAATTTGCATCAAAACTCTTCAGATACCATCCACTGGTCTGCTTCATCAAACATCTCTTCGATGATGCGCAGCAGCGTAGATTTATCGCTTTTACTGGCATCGCTCTTCACACCGTTAGCCTGCATAGGTTTTACTTTTACCTGCGCGTCCGGAAAAACCTTCTGTACTCGTTTTTCCAGTTCGTTAAGGATCAGTTGTTCGGCATTGGCCAGACCGGCTACGTTGCGCTTGTCATAAATCAATTCAACAAACATTTTTGCTCCTTATGCTGTTTTGCTGGATAAAAATACAGGTATCTCCTGCCGGGTTCAAACACTATTTCCGTTCACGGCAGAAGAAAGCGTATAAACAGCTAAAAAGAGCTAACCGCTGCCGAGATGGAGCAGAGGCTGGCGGAGATCGAGGATATTATTTTCAGCTTCATCCAGCAGCGCCAGCCACTGGCGCACATCGACTTCCTGCCATGCCAGCTGCCCGACAGTGGTGCCCATCAGCACCACATCCGGACGTAATGCCCGATAAAACTCCAGCGTCTGGCGTAAATCGCTTTCATTACTCTCTTCTACCAGTATGGTCACCCAACGGTCAGCGGACAACGTGACAGTGTCACCGACAAACAGATAAGTTTTACCGTAAGGGGAAGCATAGAGATAGCTGGTACTGCCTGGAGTATGCCCCGGAGTGGGTACCACATGGAAACTGCCGCAGTGAACTTCCGCCGCGTTGAAGGTGGCGTCAGCTTCAGCAAAGTGGCTTACCTGGCCCAGTGCCCGTGCATGGCAGTAAAGCGCAGAGTTAAAACGCTGCTGTAAGCGCTGGGTAGCCGGGCTGGCTTCGTGCCAGTGCGTCAGATAGTGGCGAATAATACCGCCCTGATCGGCGATGGTCTGATGGTCTTCCGGGTGTTCAACCCGGGATATCAGCAGGTTTCCACGTACGTGTTGCAATAAAAAACCGTGCATTATCAGCTGCGGTTCATCATCACTGGTGGGAAATTCCGGGGCGGAAACCCAGAGGTCTTCATACAGCTGTTTCATTGTTGCGCTCCCAACGATCAGCGCAGCACCGGATATCCAGATAGCTGTAATGAAGCGGCACTGTCAGCGACCGTCAGCACGCCCCGGGAGCCAAGGGGCAGGGTAACGGTGTCTGCGCTGTGGCCAAATGGTAAACCGGTAATCACCGGGATACCCGTCAGATCGCGTATCAGATTCCAGACGCTGGTAAAATCGTAGCCATTGTCGTAGTCCGTTGAAGTGGTTCCGCTAAAGCTGCCGGTGATAATGGCATTCTGGCGGGAAAGAATACCGCTCTGATGCAGTTGCAACAGCATGCGTTCAATACGGAAAGGGTGTTCATTAACATCCTCGATCACCAGAATGCCATCCTGAATTTCAGGCATCCATGGGGTGCCAATCAGTGAGGCGATCATGGCCAGATTCCCGCCCCAGACGGTGCCGGAGACTTGAACCTGCTGCGAGACTGTCGTCCACTCCAGTGTTAATTTAGGCGAAGTCAGCGCGCGCCAGAAGTGCTCAATGGTAAAATCAGATAAAACCTCAGCACCAAAATTGCCCGCCAGCATCGGGCCGCTAAAACTCACAATCCCGCTTTGTGTCAACAAAGCTAGCTGAATGGCAGTAAAATCACTGTGGCCGCAGAGCGCGGCAGGTGCATCAGCCAGGCAGGCACGCAGTGCATCATAGTGCAGATTCGGTAACAGCCGGGTAGCGCCATAGCCGCCGCGTACTGCCAGAATGATGTCCGGCAAAGGGTTAAGCTGTGTCAGACCGTTGATATCAGCCAGTCGCTGGCTGTCGTTACCGGCAAAGCGCTGCTCGCGACGGGCAATAATGCCGCTGTTCTCTACCCGGTGGCCCGCGGCCTGCAAACGCGCGACGCCGCGGGCAGCTGCCGCAGGGTTATGACAGTAACCAGAAGGAGCAACCAGATGAATTGTACGAGGAATTGTTGCCATAACGCTCACTTTGATGATTTTTTATGCACCAGCGTTGAATTATTTTAAACTCAGCGCTGTCCAATAATCTTGATGATGAACAATAGCCGCTGTGAAGTCACCAGCGCACAGCACAATTTAAGAGTTACGGTAATTTCCTGATGACGATCATTCCGTATGATAGTCGCTGGCTACGGCTCAAAGGATAATAAAAGCGTGAGAAAAAGCGTAAAGATGGCGGCGATAGTCGCTGCACTATTACTGGCAGGTTGTGCCAGTACACCCCAGAGAAAAATTGTTCGTCAGCCTGATACGCCATTAACTCAGGCACCACCTTCACAGGTGGCCAGCGCCTGGTCGATGATGACCGAGCAGGCAGCTCAACGTAATGGCGTGGATCAGAAGCTGGTGGAAGCGATTATCGCAGTGGAATCGGGCGGCAATCCAACGGTAGTCAGCAGGTCAAATGCCGTGGGTTTGATGCAGATAAAAGCCTCCACGGCAGGGCGGGAGGTATATCGCTCAAAGGGGCTACGCGGGCAGCCGACGAAATCGGAACTGCGTGATCCGGTGAAGAATATCGATATAGGCACAGCGTATCTGCGCATCCTTCAGGAGCAGCAGCTGGCAGGCATTCGCGATCCGAAGACCCTGCGCTATGCCACTATCGTATCCTATGCCAACGGAGCCGGTGCGTTGTTGCGCACATTCTCACGTGACCGCGATCGTGCAATTGCGATGATCAACGCCATGACGCCAGAAGCCTTTTACCAGCATGTGCAGAATAAACATCCTGCCGCACAGGCTCCGCGCTATCTGTGGAAAGTGACCACCGCTTATCGCACTATCTGATGATTACTGGAAACGGTTGGCTTTATCGCGAGCCAGCCGTTCCAGAGAGAAGATAACCTGCTGTAGCTCGCGCTCCTGCCCGGCATTCAGTGACAGGAAGCGGAAGCTGAGGCGCGGTGTCACAATCGTCTCATTTTTACTGCCCACCACGCTGCGTTTGCCGATGGTAATCAGCTGCGCATCCACTTCAAGACGGCCATACTCCTCCATCTCAACACGCAGCTTTTTAATGCTGTCACCGGTTTTTAACACCTCCGGCAGGGGGGCATCAGACAACACACCAATGCCACCCAGCGACAGATCCTGTAAGCGCAGACGCCCTTCACCAGAACCATCGGGCCACGGAATATAGCAGTAGAATATTGGATTGAGAGGAGCGGTAACGCGGAAAAATTCACGGCGCTGGATCATCCACAGCAGTTCCGGGATATCGGCGGAGAACGCAGGCAGCCCTTCATGCTCGCATACGCTGATTGCGGGAAGCGCAAACTCCACTTTGGCACCGCGAGTTTCAGCGGTGATATGCAGGTTGTGAGCTTCTGTCGCCAGCTGATTATCGTAATCATTACTGCCGAAATCGAGAATCATACTCTCTTTATCAGCGTACAGCAGTCGGGTAATAAACTGACCGCGCGGGTGTGAAACCATCACCGGCGTTTGGTTTTCATGCAGGTCACGCAGAACAGCCAGCACAGCCAGTGGCCCGCGTTTCAGGTATTGTTCTTTGTCGTCCTCTTTCACATCCGGCTCCAGTCGAATAGCAATTCATGCGTGTTAGCGATCCTGTTACGGTTATCGGCAGTTCCGTCAGGGCCTTTACAATTATCTTACTAAAATAGCGAAGAAAGTTTAGATTTAAATCACAGACTTATAAACCTCACCTATACTTACTCCGTTTTACCAGCTCACGTATTAAATCAGAAGATATTAAGGAGTTATTGATGGGTATTCTTTCATGGATCATTTTTGGTCTGATCGCCGGTATTATCGCCAAGTGGATTATGCCGGGTAAAGATGGTGGCGGCTTCATCATCACCGTAGTTCTTGGTGTGGTGGGTGCGGTAGTGGGTGGCTGGATCAGCACCTTCTTTGGTTTTGGTCGGGTAGATGGTTTTAACTTCGGCAGCTTTGTTGTTGCGGTGATTGGCGCCATTGTGGTGCTGTGGATCTATCGCAAAGTGCGCAGTTAAACAGCATATTTAAAAAAGGGAGGCAGATGCCTCCCTTTTTGTTGCCCGTGACCGGTACTGAATAGCGATTGATCCGGGCACTGTTGCAGAGCGTTACAGATTACGGAGCGGGTTTTGCCGCGCTGATATCACCAACGTTATTACAGGTCACCCCTTTCGGGCAGTAGAGATCCATCAGTTTTAGCGTCACGCCGTTAGTCCAGCCAAAGCCGTCCTGTAGCGGGTACTCGCCGCCACCGCCGCCTCCCAGCCCTTTACCTTCCACTACGTATTTCTCCACCAGCTTATGCTCTTTATCGTAGGTGGCCTGCACATTTTGCAGGAAGCGCATGCCGACTTCTTTCGCCAGCTCCTGTTTACCGTAGTGGTTCAGACCTTCAACGGCGGCCAGCTGCAACGGTGCCCAGCCGTTAGGCGCATCCCACTGCTGGCCGTTATTTACGGTGGTGGTGACCAGGCCGCCCTCTTTAAGCAGCTGCGCTTTGACCGCGCTGGCAGTGCGATCGGCGTGATCTTCGCTTGCCGCCTGTAAATAGAGCGGGAACAGCGTGGCCGCCGTCAGCTGTGGTCGCACCTGAGCTTTCTGCCAGTCATAATCCGCAAACCAGCCCTGTTTCTCATCCCACAGATAGTGGTTAATGGCGTCACCACGCTGTGCGGCACGTTCTGTCAGACGCTTGCTGGCCTCCTCATTTTTATCCACTTTGTAGGCGTGGGCGAGGGTATTTTCCAGATGGAACATCAGGGCGTTCAGGTCAACGGGCACAATGCGTGTCGTATGGATAGTGGCAAGATCCCCTGGTTTATCAAACCAGCGCGAGCTGAAATCCCAGCCCGATGCCGCACCGGCACGCAGGTCACGATACAGCCCGGCTTTATCACGGGACGGCGCTTTTCCGGCGGTGGCGATATCATCCATGTAAGATTCGGTACGTGGCACATCGCGCGCATCCCAGTAGCGGTTCAGCAGGGTGCCATCTTTCAGTTTCACCACCCGTTTGCTGGCGGTACCTGGAGCCAGCTTGTCGCTATCGGCCATCCAGTAGCTGTACTCTTTCTCCAGCTGCGGCAGATATTTGCGGTAGACATCTTCACCGTTATGTTTCGCCAGCAGATCCACCATCATGCTAAAGAACGGCGGCTGTGAACGGCTGAGATAGTAGCTGCGGTTACCGTTAGGGATATGGCCGTATTTATCCAGCTCGGAAGCAAAGTTATCGACCATATCCTGAATGCGATCCCAGTGGCCGCTTTCAGCCAGCCCCAGCATGGTGAAGTAGCTGTCCCAGTAATAGACTTCGCGGAAACGCCCGCCCGGCACCACATAAGGCTTCGGCAGCGGCAGCAGTGAGTCCCACTGATTAGCCTGGCTGGCGGAGCGTGTCAGCACCGGCCACAGACCGTTAATATGTTCACGCAGGCTCTGGCCGGCAGGCGGCACATATTTCTCCCCGGCAGCAGGCAGGATAAAGTTGGTATCAACGAAGCGTTTTAGATCGAAATTACGCTGCATTTTCTGCATCTGCCAGTCGCTAAGAATCGCGGTCGGATCCTGTTTGGGTACGGCATCAGCGAAGGTTTTCTGGTCGGGGAAAATCTTCGCCGCCTGCACCGCGTGGAACAACGGCCCGAGCCGGATATCCGGTGGCTGCGGATTATTACTCAGCATACGCTGATTATCTTCCGCCTGAAGTGTGAAGCTGGCGGTGAGCGCGGCGGTGAGCAGCAGGGGGGTAATCAGGCGCGTATTCCATTGACGTTGTTCGACTCTTCTCATTAGCCATTCTCCATGTCCAGACCATATCCGATCTGTAAGTAGTTGAGCAGATTAAAACTTTAGTAGATTTTAACCGTATGAACAGGAATCGAATTGGCAAAGTGTGAGTCAGGTTGGGGTTTTAGCCACCTCAGATGCTGAAAGTGGACGAAAAAAGCAGGGGAGCAGGGTGAGAAAGAGGGCGTGAATACGGGGGCGGGCATGCCCCCCGTGAAAGGAAATTACAGATTAACGCAGGTCTCTTCCGGCAGACCAAGCATGAGGTTGAGGTTCTGCACCGCCGCGCCGGAGGCCCCTTTGCCCAGGTTATCAAGCCGCGCAACCAGAATGCTCTGCCGCTGCCGGGCATGGCTGAAGACGAACAGCTCCATATTATTGGTATTATTCAGCGCCTCAGGCAGCAGGTACGGTGCCGTATCTGCGTCCAGACTGTTCAGTTCGTTGACGTGAATAAAGCGCTGACCGGCATAGAAGCTTGCCAGCGCCTGCTGCAACGCCACGCCATCGCTGTTATTCAGTGGAATAAATACCAGCATTCCCTGTGCATAATCACCGACTGACGGCTGGAAGATTGGCCTGCTGTCTAGCCCGCTCCATGCCTGAATCTCTTTAATATGTTTGTGATCGAAGCCAAGACCGTAGGCGGCGAAACCCGTACCTGCCTGCTGATATTTTTCAATCATCGCTTTACCGCCGCCGCTGTAGCCGGAAACGGCATTAATTGCCAGCGGCTGATCCGCCTGCAACAGGCCGCTCCGGGTCAACGGTGCCAGCAGGGCGATAGCGCCTGTGGCGTAGCAGCCAGGGTTGGAAACGTGGCTGGCGGTGCGGATCTTCTCGCGCTGGTCGACGGCCAGTTCCGGCAGACCATAAACCCAGCCTGCCTCAACCCGGTGCGCGGAGCTGGCATCCAGCACGCGTGCGCCCACTTCATCGGCAAGCGCTACCGCTTCACGTGCAGCGGCATCGGGCAGGCAAAGGATACTGACATCAGCCTGCTTCATCAGCGCCTGACGTGCAGCCGCATCTTTACGCTGCGCCTCATCGATGTTGAGCATTTCAATCTGAGGATGAGTGGCCAGCCGCTGTTGGATCTGCAACCCGGTGGTGCCCGCCTGACCGTCGATAAACACGCGATATTTCTGACTCATTACCGTCTTTGCCCTGACTTTGTAAAAAAAAGAGTGCGGAGAGTATGCGAGATTTATAGCAAGGGGACAATAGATAATGACTGAATATCTGTTTTTATTGCATAATAAATCACTTTATCGCGAGTTCAGCATAAACACCACGCTGCCGCGATACCAGGGTGAGGCCAACAGGTGCTGCTCATCCTGTTTGTCCCAGTGCCCATGCTGAACCAGACCAAGCCGGAACGGAATACGCAGCGCCGCCAGCGCCGGAAAATAGTCGGCGTAGTTGCTTACCGTCTGGCGTCCCTGATAGCTTTGAATGACCAGTTCATCCACCGGCAGCGTATTCAGCGTTGCCACATTACCGGTTTTTGCCCAGTCCAGCAGCCCGGTCACACCCAGGGAGAATTGCCCGGGCAGCACCGTTCTCAGCCGTTGCAGAAAGATACTGTAGCTGTCCAGTCGGTGGGTGGCCGCATCAAAGTCAATCTGTACCCCCACCACCTGGTTACCCGCCTGCGCCCAGCGCTGCGCCAGTCGTACAATACGCGCCAGCATCTCATCCGGTACGTCGAGGGTTTCCATCCGTACGGTGAGCCAGATTTGTGGAAAGGATAAACGGCTGACCGGCAGCCCCATCCGCACAAACTGTGCCTGG
This sequence comes from Erwinia sorbitola, assembly GCF_009738185.1. Classification (NCBI taxonomy): domain Bacteria; kingdom Pseudomonadati; phylum Pseudomonadota; class Gammaproteobacteria; order Enterobacterales; family Erwiniaceae; genus Erwinia; species Erwinia sorbitola. Next base: position 1,894,527 of record NZ_CP046509.1, read on the forward strand.
CCCTGCCGGGTGATAACTTCGCCCTGATGCAGATAGACGGTGCGCGCCGCCTTCAGCTCCGGGCCGGGGCGAACCCCGGACCACAGCCAGAAGGCCTGATAATCGCTGGCGTTAACCTGCTGCGCGGCACCCGCCGGAAGGCCGCACAGCGCGGCCAGCAGCAGGCTTACCAGTAGTACTTGAGCTTGTTTGCCCATGTGCTTCCCGGATACTGTTTTTTCAGCTGAACGAACCAGCGCTGACGCTGCGCTTTATCGACGTCTTTGCCGCCGCAGTCGTTATAGCCGGACGGGGCATAGCACATCACGGCACGGTAAAGCGCGTAGCTTTTATCTTCCGGCTCGGTTTTACTGTTACCGATCACCTGCTGATAATAGTGCTGGCGATCGGGACGCCCCGGGTGCTTACCGGCCGCCACAATAGTATCGAGGGTGCCGTTGCCGCCGCTGTCACTCCAGGTGCTGACCGAGACGTTAGTGGTGCGGAAGAACTCGCTCAGGCAGTTCAGCGCATGGCTGTTGCCGGCGCGTTGACTGAGCTGTGTCACTACCGTTTCCAGCGCCGGACAGACGTAGCCTTTCTCGGTCTTTTCGCCAGTCCAGTCAAAGGCAGTGAGCTGCACATCAGCAAACGCCTCGCTTACTACCGGCTGCGTAATATGCTGGCTGAGTTTTCTGTCCTGCAACCATTCGCCGTAGCGCCCTTCGGTTAAATCCCTCACCAGTAAAGTATGCAGGGCAATAGTGCGTTCTTCATCGTTCGGCCCGCTGCTCGCCTGCTGGCGCAGCAGTTCCGGCGTGGCACGGGTTTTCAGCACCAGCGAACGGTAGCGCAGGTTGGTCACCCGGCTGTCCGGGGCATAAATGCGGTCAACTTCATCGCCTGAAACCAGCGCTGCGGCCAGCCTGGCCTGGAGAAACTGCTGCTGCTCTGCATCCTGGGTGAGGGTTAACAAATGCGTCCAGCGATCGCGGGCAGCAGGCCACTGCTGCTGTGCCATCAGCGCATCGCCGTACAGCACCTGCTCACTGAAAGTGACAATATCCCGGGCGGGCAGCGTTTTCACCTCAGTGATATTGGCGGTGACCGCGGCATAGTCCGCTGTGCGGAATGATTGCACCAGCGTCAGGTAGTGCCACAGCGGCAGCTGGCTGGCCTGCGCAAAAATCGGTTTAAGAGTATCAAGATACGCCTGATCAACGCAGGGCTGGCGAGGATTACAGTCGTTGCTACGCATCAGGCGCAGCGTCTGGGTAAATGTGAGCAGCGGGGCGTTGGGAGCACTGATAAACATCGCATCGCCGCTTTGATCTTTACTTTGCAGTTTCAGATCGTTTTCCGCTATCAGCTTCACAATCTCATCTTTGGTACTCGCCTGGTTCAGCGATTGCTCATAGCGAACGGCCAGCGTATCCCAATCCTCCAGATACCAGTCAATACGCCGCATCATACCTTCAGCGGAGGCTCTGTATTGCCCATTCGGCCAGGCGGTAAGATAGGCCTGAGCCGCCGTCCGCGCCAGGGTCGCGGCGTTTTTATCGATCTTCTTCACATCGAAATCGCCATATTCGCCGCTGGCATTTTCACTGCTCTGATTAAGCGCAGTGCGCATCAGCATATAGCTGGCGGTTTCCGCAACCCACTTCTGTTTAGCGGTTTGCAACGCAGTGAATGCCTGGGTGGCATCAGGGTAGCTGCCCTGATAAAAGTCATTGGCGGCCAGCAGGTAGTCACGGAAAGCACGCGCAGAGGAGCCTTCAGGGTAGTTCAGGGCTTCCGTCTGCGAGCCTGATTCCGGGCTGTCCGGGAGCGACATGCGGGCAATCGCCAGCGCCCGGCGCTGCTCCGGCGTCAGAGAGGTATCGTCCAGCAGAGCCTGGTAGAAGAGGGAAACGGTCGTCAGAGAATTGGATATATGGCGATTTTCCTCTTCGCCCTGAGACATCTTAGCCACTTCCAGCACGCTGGTATCCAGCCCAAGCGCGGCAATCTGGCTCTCCAGAGGAGCAGGGAGAGCGTCTGCCGGAGTGGCAGGGGATGCAGGCGCGGAGCTGGTGGCGTCATGGTAGCCGAAATAGAACGAGCGGCTGCGCGTCATATCTGCGGGTACGGGCTGCGAGTCGAGGGTAACGGGTTTCTTTTCACTGACCAGGCGTAACAGGTTGTCACGGGTGTCGTTGGTCACGTCCAGTACCGGCGGGCTGACAATAAAACAGTCGGTACTGCCCCACTGGCAGCTTTCAATATCAGAGGAGGCAAACGTCTGGAAACTGGCTGTCAGTGACGCCAGTACGGTCAGGGCAATCCTTGTTTTACGCATAATCCTTTTCCGGCAGGTGATGGAGAGTTGATGAGCCGGCGAATTCTAAGCTGAAAAGGCGTTTTTCATCAACGGTATTGCCGTCTCCATTCTCTCATTCCGGGGGGAGTTGCAGCCTGAATACGTGTTTTCAGCAGCCTGCACAATGCTGGCTGGTAATGTAAGCTTATGTTAATTTTCTGAAATTTTTGTACACAAAAACATTTCAAAGATAACACTTCTATAAGTTTATGTTTTTTGCTAAAAATGCTTTGGTTAATTTGATTAATAGGATTATTCCTGATCCTCCGTCAGATGAAACCTTAACTGAGATCGCATATCAATATCCCAACGCGTGAATATATAGCCCATTGCCAGCGGCTGTGCGGCTCAGGAGCATCATCATGACATGGCAAAACTGGTTCGGCAGCACTAAGCGGGCGTCATCTCAGAATGTGACGAACCCCAAAGAAATGATTAGTAATTCTGTTCCCCGTACCGTGCCTGCCGCCTGGCTGCTTGAGCCGCGTATGCTGTTCGATGGTGCCATTGCTGCCACAGTAGTTGAGAACGCGGCGAACAGCGCCACGGCGTCGGATACCCACGCGACGGCCGCAGATAGCAAGGCAGACAGCCACGCCGACAGCTCCCACGCTGCGGCCACGACAAATACTGCCAGCGAAACAACCAGCAGCAGCGATCAACATCACAACAGTGACAGCAGTGACAGCCAGAGCGATGCCGTGACGCCAGCGGCCACCCCGGCGCGCCATGAAGTGGTGTTTATCGACACTTCCCTTAAGAATTATCAGACGCTGGTGGACGGTATCCAGCCCGGCGTTGAAATCGTCCTGATCGATGGCAGCAAAGATGGATTACAGCAGATCGCCAGCTGGGCCTCGACGCATAGCGGTTACGACGCGATTCATATCTTTTCCCACGGCTCGGAAGGCAAGCTTAACCTTGGCAGTACCGTACTGACCGACAGCAGCATCAAATCTGCCGATGTGCAGGCGGCGCTGGCGGTGATTGGTCAGTCGCTGAAGGCCGACGGTGACCTGCTGCTGTACGGCTGCGATGTTGGAGCAGGCAGCGACGGCGCGGCGTTTGTTGCCGATCTGGCAGCGGCGACCGGGGCAGATGTGGCCGCTTCAGTCGATGCAACCGGCAGCAGCAAGATAGGCGGCGACTGGGTGCTGGAAAAAAGCATCGGAGATATCGATACCGCCGCGCTGCATATAGACGGTTACCAGGACGTGCTGTCGGTGGTGACCTTCAGTGAAAGTGATAGCGATCTTGACGGCTCTACTCTGAGTATTACGCGTCCGGTTGAAGGACAGAACATCACGTTTGCTGTTCCCAATAACGGCGCTTATATGGGCTTAGATATGTCCAGCTATGGCACAGGGATATATGCTCTGGATGGCTCTATCAACGGCAGTAATACCAGCCTGGTGATCTCATCACCGGCAGGCTACAGCTTCGATCTCACCGGGCTGAAAGGAATAGCCACCACCGGTATTCTGCACTTTGAGCTGACCTTCTCTAACGGCACCACCGGCTCGTTTAACGCTGTGGTCAGTGAAAACGGCTATACCGCTATCAGCAACTTTTCAACGGCGATCAATGATGTTACCCGGGTGGTCATCACCTCCAATGATTATTCGGCACTGCAGGATATCACCATCTCCGATGTGAAGCCGATCGCGCCTGCGGTGGTCAGTGTTAGCGCCACCACGGCCAACGGTGCCTATAAAGCCGGTGATACGGTTATGGTTACCGTTAATTTCTCCTCAGTAGTGATGGTGAATACCACCGGTGGCACGCCCACTCTGCTACTGGAAACCGGTACTATCGACCGACTGGCAACCTACGTCAGCGGTTCAGGCACCAGTCAGCTTATCTTCAGCTATACGGTGTCAAATGGCGATCAAAGTGCCGATCTGAATTATGTCAGCAGCAGTTCGCTGGCGCTGAATGGCAGCACCATCAGCGATAGCAACAGTGTAAACGCCACCCTGACGCTGCCAGATACTGGCGCGCAGTATTCCCTGGGGTGGGGAAAAAATATTGTTATCGATACCCAGCTGCCAACGGCCACTATCACACTCAGTGATACCGCGCTGAAGACCGGTGAGACGGCAACGGTGACCATCATCTTTAGCGAAGCGGTTAGCGGATTTGATAATTCGGATTTAACCGTGGCAAACGGTACCTTAAGTGCGGTGTCCTCAGCCGATGGCGGTGTCACCTGGATAGCAACCTTTACGCCTGACAGCAGCGTTACCGACAATACAAATACTATCGGCCTCGCAATGAGTGGGGTGCACGATGTGGCGGGGAATAACGGCAGCGGTAACGTCAGCTCGCCCAACTACGCTATTGATACATTGCGCCCTACCGCCAGCATTGTGGTGGCTGATAACACGCTGACCGCAGGCGAAACCTCTTTAGTTACCATCACTTTCAACGAAGCGGTTACAGGCTTCACCCTCGCCGATCTTAGCGTGGAAAATGGCGTGATGAGCGGCTTGAGCACTTCTGATGGCGGCATCACCTGGACGGCAACGCTTACCCCTGTCTCAAATGCCAGTGACGCTACCAATGTGATCACGCTGGCCAACAGCGGCGTGGCAGATCTGGCAGGTAATGCGGGCAGCGGCACCACAAACTCGAACAATTTTAGCGTGTCGACCCGGCAGCCAACCTCAACGATCGTTATCGCGGATAACACGCTGAATATCGGGAAAACCTCGCAGGTAACTATCACTTTCAGCGAGGCGGTCACCGGCTTTACCAACGCGGATTTGGTGGTGGCTAACGGTACGTTAAGCGCGGTGAGTTCATCAGATGGTATTACCTGGACAGCCACCCTTACGCCAACGGCTGACACTACCGATGCCACCAACGCGATTACGCTGGACAATAGCGGCGTACAGAATGCCGCGGGAAATATCGGCATCGGCTCGGCAACCTCGAACAATTATGCTGTTGATACCCATCGCCCGACGGCAACGATTACTATGAGTGATACCGCGTTGAAAATTGGCGATACCTCGACGGTCACCATCACCTTCTCTGAGGCCGTCAGCGGGCTTACCAATGCAGATGTGACTACTACTAACGGAGGACTGAGCCTGATTAGTTCAGCCGACGGCGGTCTCACCTGGACGGCAACCTTTACGCCAACATCAAATATCACTGATACCAGCAATATCATTACGCTGGATAACACCGGCATCGCTGACCTTGCAGGTAACGCCGGCAGCGGCAGCACCGAATCAGTCAGCTATTCGATAGACACCCGTCGGCCGAACGCCACCATCGTGGTGGCCGATAATGCCCTCACCGCAGGTGAAACGTCGCTGGTCACCATCACCTTCTCGGAGGCGGTAACCGGTTTTACTAACGCGGATCTGACCGTGACAAACGGCACCTTAAGTGCGGTCAGTAGCTCTGATGGTGGCGTCACCTGGATAGCAACCTTTACTCCGGTACTGGGCTTCAAAAGTGCCAGTAATCAGATCACCCTGAATAACGCGGGGGTGGCGGATCTGGCGGGCAATGCGGGAAGCGGTAATATCAGCTCAAATAACTTCAGTATTGATACCCAAAGACCGACCGCCAGCGTTGTGGTTGCGGATAATGCTCTCAGGATTGGTGAAACTTCGCTGGTCACCATCACCTTCACAGAACCGGTAACCGGATTTACCAACGCGGATTTAACCGTTGCTAACGGAACCTTAACAGCGGTCACCACCTCAGACGGCGGCATGACCTGGACGGCGACCTTTACACCATCCAGCGACCTGACAAATGCCGCTAACATGATTATCGTGGATAACACCGGGGTAGAGAATATGTCGGGCAATGCCGGTAGTGGCACAACCAGCTCCAATAACTACGCCATTGATACCCAGCGCCCGACGGCCACCATCGTGATGGCGGATAATGCTCTGGCCGCCGGTGAAACCTCGCTGGTGACCATTACCTTCTCTGAGGCGGTAACCGGCTTTAGCAATGCTGATGTCACTGTGACTAACGGCAGCTTAACCGCTCTCAGCTCCTCTGACGGCGGCATGACCTGGACGGCAACCTTTACGCCAACGGAGGGAACCAATAATGCCAGCAATGCGATCGTGCTGGATAATTCCGGGGTGACGGATCTGGCGGGCAATGCGGGCAGCGGCACCACCGAGTCAGGCAACTATTCGATTGATACCCTGCGGCCAACCGCCACCATTGTTATGGCTGACAGTACGCTGGCGGCTGGCGAATCTTCACTGGTGACCATCACCTTCTCGGAGGCGGTCACCGGTTTCAGTAACAGTTCACTCACTGTGCCCAATGGCACCCTCAGTGCGGTAAGTTCAGCGGATGGCGGTCTCACCTGGACGGCGACCTATACTCCGGCGACGAATGTTCGTGATACCACTAACCTGATTGTGCTGAATAATACTTCCGTAGCGGATCTGGCGGGCAATCTGGGTACGGGCACCACCAGTTCCGTTAATTTCACCATTGATACCGTGCGCCCAGCCGCTACGGTGGTGGTGGCGGATCCGTCGCTGAGAGCAGGACAAAGCTCACAGGTGACCATTACCTTCACGGAGGCGGTCACCGGTTTTACTAATGCCGATCTGACCGTTGCGGGCGGTACGTTAAGCGCAGTCAATTCAATCGATGGCGGTATAACCTGGACGGCGACCTTTACCCCGGCCGCCAGCCTGACCAGCACCAGCAATCTGATCAGTCTGGATAATACCGGCGTTGCGAATGCTTCCGGCAACACAGGGAGCGGTACGACGGTTTCCAATAACTACAGCATCGATACAGCCTTACCAGCGGCCTCCATCGTGGTGAGCAATCCGTTAATGGGTAACGGGGCGACCTCGCTGGTGACGATCACCTTCTCTGAAGCGGTCAGCGGTTTTGATTTGTCCGATATCTCGGTGGCGAATGGCACACTGAACAACCTGAGTTCCGCGGACGGCGGCATCACCTGGACGGCAACGCTGACGCCGACGGCAGGAGTGACCGACAGCACTAACCTGGTGCTGGTGGATACCAGCGGGGTGCAGGATGCCGCCGGAAATGCGGGCAGCGGTAGCGCCATTTCCAATAATTATGCCCTGGACGCTACGCCGCCTGTCGGCACCATTACCCTGAGTGACACTCAGCTCACCGCAGGGGAAACGGCCCGGGTAACGATCACCTTCAATGAGGCGGTTACAGGCTTCAGCAATGCCGACCTGAAGGTCAGCAACGGCACGCTGAGTGCAGTAGTCTCGACGGATGGTGGTATCACCTGGACGGCACTCTTTACCCCGACGGCGGGAACGGTTGCGGCGGGTAATCTGATCACTCTTGATAACAGCGGCGTCACCGACCTGGCTGGCAATGCGGGCAGCGGCAGCAGCGCCTCCCCAGCGTTCTCCATCGACAGCCGTCCGGTAGAACCGACCACCACCGTTGCGGGTAATCCGCAGTTTCTGTCAACCGACGGGCAGCCAGGTGCAGCGGCGCTTGCGGGCGGTGACGGCCCGCGCAGTCAGATTCAGCTTATCACGCTGCCGGATGTGCCCGCTGGTCTGCTGGCCTCCGGTTCAACCATCTTTGGCGCGACCACCGGCTTAAGTACTACGCCTTCAGCGGCTATCGTCTTCAGCCAGCCCGGTCAGGGTGGCGGAGCGGCAGCGCCCTCTGCGCTGGCAGCCGTCTTTAGTCAGAATGATGTTAACCATTACGAACCCGGCGTGATCCGCTCTCAGTCGGTTGATCTGAATCAGCCGATGGGCGGCAGATCGACCCTTGCCGGGCTGTTTGGCGGCATCAACCTGCCAGGCACCACCGATCTTGAAGTGTTCTCCGGCAGCAGCTGGAAGAGCGTCTCTGACAACAGCATTACAGGCGCAATTGCCCCGACCTCCGTGTTTGGTGCGCCGGTATTCAGCCAGCAGTTGCAGTGGCTGGATGAGGTTCAGTCGCAGCAGGTGGCCTCGCTCGAAGTGGCCCTTAAAAATATAAAGCCGGCAGTCTAAAAATAACTCAGGTCTGGGGTAAGGAATGATGATGCATAAATATGGAAAAATCTTCAGCGTTAGCGTGATTGCTCTGTTGATTAGCGGCTGTGCGGTCTCTACGCAGCCCATAGATAAGAAGGCCAGCCAGCAGCGCGCCGATGCCGATCTCACTGCGATGTTTAAGAATCAGGATCCTGTGACCGCACCGATCACCCTGCACGATGCGATGGCCCGTGCGCTGAAATATAACCTTGAAGCGCGACTGAAAGTCATGGAGCAGGCGCTGTCTCAGCAGCAGGTCGATCTGTCACGCTTCGATCTGCTGCCGAAAATGGCGGCGGAAGCCGGGTATGCTACCCGCGATAACTACAGCGCCTCCAGCAGCCGCAGCGTTGAATCCGGTAACCAGTCGCTGGAGCCATCAACCTCACAGGATCGTACCCGTCGCGTGGCCGATCTGACGATGGTGTGGAACATTCTCGACTTTGGCGTCAGCTACGTAACCGCCCATCAGCAGTCGGACAAACGCTGGATTGCTGAAGAGCGACGCCGCAAGGTCACTCATACAATCGTGCAGGATGTGCAGTCCGCATACTGGCGCGCCGTGGCGGCTGAACGCCTGCTGGGCCGCATTGATACCTTAATTGGCCGCGTCAATATGGCGCGGGAAAACAGCCAGAAAATGTCGACGCAAAAAGTCGGCGATCTGATTGAAGCCTACAGCTATCAGCGCGCACTGCTGGATGCTACCCGCCAGCTGGAAGAGCAGCGCCGGGCGCTGTCGCTGGCAAAAACTGAGCTGGCCACGCTGATGAACCTGCCGCTGGGCACCAGCTATACGCTGGCACTGCCTGATCGGGAACAGCTGGTGGAACCGGCGCTGAATGTACCGATGGACGATCTGGAAAAAGCAGCGCTGGTGAATCGCCCGGAACTGCGCGAGCAGGACTACCAGGTGCGCATCAGTGCGGCTGAAACACGGAAATCCCTGCTGCGGATGCTGCCGGGTATTGAACTCTCCATTGGGGGGAATTACGACAGCAACTCCTTCCTGGTGAACCAGAGCTGGGTCGATGCCGGGGCAAAAGTAACCTGGAACCTGTTTAATCTGCTCTCTGGTCCGGCGGCCTACGATGTGGCCAAAGCGGGGGAGAGTGTTTCCGAGCTGCGCCGCCAGGCAATGTCGATGGCGGTGCTGGCGCAGCTCTACGTGGCGCGTGCCAACTTTAATGAAGCGCTGCGTCAGTATCACACCGGTAAAGAGTTGCAGGTACTCGACAGTGAAATTCTGGCGCAGCTGAATAACCGCTATCAGGCTGGCAGCATTGGTGAACTGCAACTGATCCAGGGAGAACTTAATGCGGTGAATACTTCGCTGCGTAACGATCTCGCCTATGCGGAACTGCGCAACGCCTACGGACAGGTATTTGTTACCGTGGGTCTTGATCCGCTGCCGGAAGCACAGAAGCTGACGGATATTCCGTCCGTCGGGCAGGCACTGGATCGCACCGAAAAACGCTGGGCAGCCGGCAATATTTCACTGTAAGGCGCAGGGTAATCTGTTGAACAGCAAAATCCGATATTCTCTCATGGTGATGGCCGCGCTGTGCGCGACCTCACAGCCAGGCTATGCCGCCGGTGAGTTACAGCTCGACCCGGTGGCCGCCACTCACGCGGCCCCGGAGGGAAAAGCCCGGGAAGCTCGCGGCGTGCTGCGGGCGGTCGACCAGGCGGTACTCTCCAGCGAACTGAATGCCAAAATTACTGAGATGCCGTTTCGTGAAGGCGAAGCCTTTAACAAAGGCGACCTGCTGGTAAAGTTTGACTGTTCCGCCTATCAGGCGCAGCTATCAGCATCCCAGGCGGCGATGCGTGCCGCGCAGCAGGAGGTAAGCCAAAACCGTCAGCTGGCGGCGATGAAATCCGTTGGCCGCAATGCGGTGGCGCTGTCGGAGGCGCGACTGGCACAGGCAGCGGCGGAAAGTCAGGTTTATCAGATTCAGACCAGCCGCTGTCGCGTTATTGCACCGTTTTCCGGGCAGGTAGTATCGCGTAAAGCACAGGTTTCTGAATATCTGGCGCAGGGCGCTCCGCTGCTGGAAATCGTTGATAACCGCCATCTCGAAATTAATCTGCTGGTGCCGTCGAGCTGGTTAGCCAGCCTGAAGCCGAAGCAGACGTTTACCTTTACTCCTGATGAAACCGGAACCGAGTTGCAGGCGGAAATAGTCCGCGTGGGCGCGCGTATTGATGAAAGCAGCCAGACTCTGGTGCTGATTGGTCGTGTCACTCAGGCTGACAGCGGCCTGATTGCAGGGATGAGCGGCAGCGCACGCTTTACGGATCCGCAGTGAGCAGCACGGCTCCTCCGGCACCAGAGCGGGTGTTTGCCGAGTTTTTCCAGCTTGAATGCCGGGCCAGAGCGGCAAAAACCAGCGAAACTCTCGCCTGGTCAATAGTTAACGATGGCCAGAAATTGTTCGGCTTTCGCCATGTGGCGCTGATTATCAATGGCCGCGTGCGCGCGGTTACCGGGGTGTCAGTGCCCGATCCCCATGCGCCGTTTATCGCCTTTATTGAGCGTGCTGCAAAGCAGCTGATCGCCGGGCAGCATGCTGGCGAAGCCGGCATCATTCAGGCGGACTGGCTGGATGCACAGTCACAGCGTGACTGGCAGACGCTGTCAGCGGCAGAAGCGCTGTGGGTGCCGCTTAACGATCGCCACGGGCAGCTGTTTGGTGGGCTGTGGCTGGCGCGTGATACTCCCTGGCAGGAGGCAGAGCGCCTGCTGGCGCAGCAGCTTGGCGATGTCTACAGCCACGCCTGGCTGGCGCTGGAGCCGCGCAAAGCCTGGCAACCCCGGCTGCCTAAATTAAAAATTCTGGCGGCCGCCGTAGCGGTGATAGTTGTGATGCTGATCCCGGTCAGGCAGTCGGTGCTGGCCCCGGCCGAAGTGGTGCCGCTGGGGGGCAGGGTGGTGACGGCTCCGCTCGATGGCGTGATTGCGCAGTTTATGGTGAAACCCAACCAGCCGGTGAAAAAGGACGACCTGCTGGTACGTTTTGATAACACAGTACTAAAAGCACAGGCTGATGTGGCTGAACGGGCGCTGGATGTGGCGGAGGCCGAGCGGCGCACTGGCGGCCAGCGTGCTTTCCAGGATGCTGATTCCAAATCCAAACTTGATCTTCTTTCCGCCCAGGTGGAGCAGAAACGGGCGGAGCTTAACTATGCACGCGATCTGCTGCAACGCAGCGAAGTGCGCGCCGAACGCGACGGTATTGCGGTATTTGCCGATGCGGAACGGCTGGTGGGCAAACCGGTAAGAACCGGCGAGCGGCTGATGGAGCTGGCCGACCCGCGCCAGGCAGAGCTAAAAATCGAGCTGGATGTGGGTGATGTTATCCCGTTTCCGGCCGATGCGGGGGTAGCGCTGTTTCTTGACAGCGATCCGCTGCATCGCCACGACGCGCAGCTGACCCGTGTTGCCTATGAAGCCGCCATGACGCCCTCTGGTCTGCTGGCCTACCGTCTGGATGCGCGTTTCGTGAACAGCACTCCGCGTATCGGGCTGCGCGGTACGGCAAAAATCTACGGTGAGTATGTTCCGCTGGCGGCCTATCTGTTCCGTCGGCCGCTGGCGGCACTGCGTAAAACGGTAGGTCTGTAAATCATGGCGGCGCTTCCGGCGTTACGCGACGATCTGCAACTCTCGCAGGCGGCTCCGGCGCTGGATGGTTCGCCACAGTGGACGCTGGCGGATACCCTGGCCGGGCGTTACTTCAAGCTGAACGCCAGTGCGATACGCCTGCTGCGTCACTGGGCGCTGGCTGATGATGAGAGCGTACTGGCGGCCGCCAACCGTGAGCCGGGGATCCCGCTGCTGGCGGAGGAGCTGGCTGAGTTTTTACGCTTTCTGCGGGCTCACGACCTGGTCAGCGGCACGGATGCCGAACAGCGCGCCAGCTATCCTCTGAAGTCGGCGGCCCGTCGGCAGGGCCTGCTGAAAAGCGTGTTGCATCAGTATCTCTTCTTTCGTATTCCCCTCTGGCGGCCCGATCCTTTCCTCAACCGCACCTGGCCGTGGCTGGATCAATACGGCGGCGCTCTGCTGCGTTACCTCTTCCCGCTGCTGCTGGTTACCGGGCTGTTTCTGGTCAGTCGCGACTGGCCGCGCTATCAGGGATCCTTTTCTTATCTGTTCACCATGGGCGGGGCGATGGCCTTCGGCTGCACCCTGGTGGTGGCGAAGTTTATTCATGAGCTGGGTCACGCCTGGATGGCCAAACGTGCCGGTTGCCGGGTACAGAGCATGGGCGTGGCGTTTATCGTTATGCTGCCAATGTTTTATACCGATGTCAGCGATGCCTGGCGCATACGTGAGCATCGTGCCCGCATCCTGATTGGTGCGGGGGGGATTCTGGCCGAGCTGCTGTTGGCAATTGTTGCACTGTTTGCCTGGTCACTGCTGCCGGAAGGGCCGCTGCGCACGGCCGCTTTTCTGCTCTCCAGCGCGACCTGGATCACGACCGTGATTATCAATATTAACCCGCTGATGCGCTTCGATGGCTACTTCATGTTAAGCGACCTGTGGCGTATCGATAATCTTCAGGGGCGTGCCTATGAGCTGTGTCGCTGGCAGCTGCGGGAGGTGCTGTTTGGCTACGGTGAAGCGCCGCCTCAGCGCTGGTCACCGCGTATGCGCCGCCGTTTGCTGCTGTGGGGCTACGCGTCCTGGCTGTGGCGCTTCTTTCTGTTCCTCGGTATTGCGCTGACGGTCTATCACTACTTCTTCAAGGTGCTGGGTCTGTTGTTAATGATGGTGGAGATCGGCTGGTTTATTGTGCTGCCGGTCGTACAGGAGATGGCGATGTGGTGGAAACAACGGCAGCATTCGCGGCGAAAAATAATGGTACGTAGTCTGCTGATGGTCGTGCTGCTGCTGGCGGTGCTGTTTGTACCGTGGCGCAGCAGTATTGAGATCCCGGCGCTGATGGAGGCCAGCCGGGTCAGTACGCTCTATGCCCCGGCCCCTGCGCAAATTGTCCGGCTGCACGTTCATGACAGTGAACGGGTGCGCGCCGGTCAGCTGCTGCTGGAGCTGGCTTCACCTGACCTGGATGCCCGCCTGATTATTGCGCGCCAGCGTATCGCTATTTTACAGCTGCAACTGCGTCGCCAGGCGGCACGGCAGGATACGGTGGGTGACATGCTGATCCTGCAACAGCAGCTGGCTGCTTCGCTGGCGGAGCATCGTGGTCTGGCGGCCCAGCGTGAACAGCTGCTGATACGTGCCCCGCAGGCGGGGGTTATCAGGGATATCGCCCGCGACCTGACGCCGGGGCGCTGGCTGTCGCCGGATATCGCTGTGCTACGCGTAGTTGGACAGGAAACCGGCGAGCTTCATGGCTATTTGCGCGAAGATAATCTGCAACGGATTACCCCTGGCGACGGCGGGCGATTTATCGCCGATGACCCGACGCTGGCGGCATTTCCGGTGCGTCTGACAGCGATTGATCCGACCGGGAGTCCGTTCCTGGAAGAGGAGAAACTGGCCTCCGATCGCGGGGGACCGGTAGCGGTCAGGCGGGATGAAGAGAAAAGGGCGCGCCCGGTTCAGGCGTGGTATGGCGTCAGGCTCGAACCCGCCAACGCCACCGCCGCGCCGCAGCAGCCGGTACGTGGAATCGTGGTGATCAAAGGGGAGGCAGAGTCTCTGTTTACCAGTCTGTGGCGGCGAGTAGCGGCGCTTGGTCTGCGGGAAAGTGGTTTTTAAGTTTCGTTATCTGTAAGGCTAAGGCTTTTTGTCCGGCAAAAAAAATAGTTTGGCTAACCTATTGTGATAAAAAGGAAACCTTTATGAAATCTTCAGTGAAAACGGCGTTATCTCTGGCAGTTTCTGGTCTGGCTGTCCTGGCGTATGCGCAGAGTGCGCAGGCATCCTGCACCAGCGAACCTTATCTTGGTTCAGTCTGCTATACGGCGGCCAGCTTCTGTCCTGCAAATGATTATGTGGAAGCCAACGGTGCCACGTTAGCCATCAGCCAGAACTCAGCGCTGTATGCCCTGCTGGGCACCACCTACGGCGGTAACGGTCAGACTACCTTCCAGCTGCCCGACCTGCGCGAGAGAGGGATCGTTGGTGCTAATGGCGGTACTCTGCCGCTGGGAACGGTACGCGGGGCTGATACGATTACCCTGACCCAGAGCCAGATGCCGACGCATACCCATGTTGCCACCCTGACGACACAGCCGGCAACGACCGTGGTGGTTAATGCCAGCGGTAATAACGCTGCCTCGACCGCACCATCCGCCACCAATAACCAGCTGGCGGTGCTTAACGGGCCAGCAGCTAAAGCCTATGCCCCGCAGGGCGGTACGCAGGTTGCGCTTGGCGGCGTCAGCGCCACGTCCACCGGCGGTACTATTGGCGTTTCCAACGCTGGTTCCAGCCTGCCTGTGACGATTATACCTAAACAGACCGCACTGCTGGCCTGCATCGCTGTCCAGGGGCTGTTCCCGTCACGTCCTTAATATCCCGTAAGGTACTGCCCGACGTCAGCACTCTGCGCGTCGGGCAGGTTAACTTTCACCCGTTACTTTTCGCGTAGTTTAAACACCCGCACCATTTCCAGAAGCTGCTCCGCCTGCTGCTGCATCGCCTGAGCGGCCGCCGCCGATGCCTGGGAAAGCGTGGCATTCTGCTGAGTGGCGGCATCCATATGCACCACCGCCACGTTCACCTGGTCAATACCGCTGCTCTGCTCACCGCTGGCCAGCGAAATGGTTTCCACCAGCTGGCTGACGCGCTGTACGCTGGTAACAATCTCCTCCATGGCACTACCCGCCACTTTCACCAGCGAGTTACCCTGGTTGATACGCGCCACTGAACTGTCGATAAGAGTGCCAATCTCTTTAGAGGCGGTAGCAGAACGCTGTGCCAGCGCCCGGACTTCTGCCGCTACTACGGCGAAACCTCGCCCTTCGCTGCCTGCCCGTGCAGCTTCAACCGCCGCATTAAGTGCCAGAATATTGGTCTGGAAGGCGATGCTGTCAATCACACCGATAATGTTGCTGATTTCGGTAGAGAACTGGTGGATTTCGCTCATGGTTTTCACCACCTGTTCTACCACCTCACCGCCGTGGCTGGCCACGCCAAAGGCTTCTGCGGAGATATTGCTGGCGATACGGGAGTTCTCGGCGTTGTTTTTCACTACCGACGTCAGCTCTTCCATTGATGCAGCGGTCTGCACAATAGCGCTGGCCTGTGCTTCATTGCGGGTAGAGAGTTCGCGGCTGCCAGTGGCTATCTCGCTGGAGGCGGCGGCGATGGTCTCAGTACCGGATCGAACCCCGGAGACAATACGGGTCAGATTGCCGTTCATCTCATGCAGGGCATTCATCAGTTCGGCGGTTTCATCACGGCCAGTGACGATAATCTGCGTCTGTAAATCACCGGAGGCCACCGCACGCGCAATAATGACCGCCTGCGCCAGCGGACGGGTGATACTGCGGATCAGCCACCAGGTTATTAAAAATCCGGCCAGCAGCGTCAGCCCCATCGCCAGCAGCAGCATCAGGCGCGTCTGCTCATAGAGATGCTGAGTGCGTGCATCGCTCTGCTGACGGATCAGCACCGCCTGTTTCAGCGTGGCGCTCACCATCTCATCGATCATGCGCGTGGGTTCGCGGTCAATGCCAGCTACCAGCGTATCGACACGATGGGGGCTGCCGGCGTCCTGAACATTGTACTGTTGCAGGGCGGAGAGGTAGTGCTGTTCCAGTTCAGCATGCAGCGTGCGGGTTTTTAAAACCTCTGTATTGCTCATACCAATCTGCGGCAGCAGGGTACTGAGCCGGGTCAGCAGCTCCTCGGTTTTCTGGCTCTGCATCACAAATGCATCGCGATATTTATTAAATTTATCCTGCCCCTGAGTGCCGCGCAGCAGGGTGTTTTTCCACTCCTGAACCTGAATTTTAAACTGTACCTGCGCATTACGCGCGGTATCGATGCTCTCTGCAATGGTCTGTTCCGTGGCCATAATATGCTGGTTCTGCTTCAGCCCGTCGGTGTTGACCGTCAGACCACGTATGCCGATAAACAGGGTCGCCAGCAGCAAAATAGCTGCCAGCAGACCGAGGCGTTGCCCGATGGAGAGATGATTAAGTTTCATGGTGTCAGGATCCCCGGTAAAAAGGTAAAAAGCTCACATATCTCAGAGATATCGGCCTGTGCGGCAGTGGCTTTAATCGGGAGGGGAGGGAGTAACAGCGGATATTGAGGCTAACTGGCTAATCTGTAGGGATAAGTCTGGTTTATGACATTTTCGTGACAATTGCGTTCCCCCTCAATACCGCGAGGGGGAGCGCCACGTTATGCGATTATTTTACGCATTTATCGCACTGGGCCTGATGGATCTTCTGGAAGAAATCGTTGCCCTTATCATCGACCAGAATAAAGGCCGGGAAGTTCTCAACTTCAATTTTCCAGATGGCTTCCATTCCCAGCTCAGGGTACTCGATGCACTCCAGACTCTTGATACTCTGCTGTGCCAATACCGCTGCCGGGCCGCCAATGCTGCCGAGGTAGAAACCGCCGTGTTTATGGCAGGCATCGGTCACCTGCTGGCTGCGGTTGCCTTTCGCCAGCATGATCATGCTGCCGCCGTTAGCCTGAAGCTGGTCAACGTAGGAATCCATACGGCCTGCGGTTGTCGGGCCGAGGGAGCCGGAAGCATAGCCTTCTGGTGTTTTCGCCGGTCCAGCGTAGTACACCGGATGATCCTTGATGTACTGCGGCAGACCCTCACCGTTGTCAATGCGCTCTTTCAGCTTGGCGTGGGCAATATCACGGCCAACGATAATTGTGCCGCTCAGAGAGAGGCGCGTGGAGACCGGATACCCGGAGAGCTGGGCAAGGATCTCTTTCATCGGACGATTCAGGTCAACATGCACCACATCGCCTTCACCCTGCTGGCGCAGTTCGGCAGGGATGTACTGGCCTGGGTTATCTTCCAGCTTCTCGATCCAGATGCCTTCGCGGTTAATCTTCGCTTTGATATTACGGTCAGCGGAACAGGAAACCGCCATCGCCAGCGGGCAGGATGCGCCATGACGCGGCAGACGGATAACGCGGATATCGTGGGCAAAGTATTTGCCGCCAAACTGTGCACCGAGGCCCAGCTGCTGTGCTGCCAGCAGCAGTTCCTGCTCCAGCGCTACATCGCGGAACGCCTGGCCGTGTTCGTTACCTTCGGTAGGCAGCTCATCGTAGTAGTGCGTTGAGGCCAGTTTGACGGTCTTCAGCGTGCTGTCGGCAGAAGTACCGCCAATCACAAAGGCGATATGGTACGGCGGGCAGGCGGCTGTGCCGAGGCTGCGCATTTTCTCGGTGAGATAATCTTTCAGTTTACCCGGGGTAAGCAGCGCTTTGGTTTCCTGGTAGAGGTAGGTTTTGTTGGCAGAACCGCCGCCTTTCGCCATACACAGGAATTTATACTCTTCACCATCAACGCTGTAGAGGTCGATCTGTGCAGGCAGGTTAGTGCCGGTGTTGACCTCACGGTACATATCCAGCGGCGCATTTTGCGAGTAGCGCAGATTGTCTTCGGTGTAGGTGTTGTAAACGCCCTGCGCCAGCGCGGCTTCATCGCCGCCGCCAGTCCACACGCGCTGACCTTTTTTACCCATGATAATCGCGGTTCCAGTGTCCTGGCAGGTAGGCAGAATGCCTTTAGCAGCGATCTCGGAGTTTCTCAAAAACTGTAAGGCAACGTACTTATCGTTTTCACTGGCTTCCGGGTCAGCCAGGATGGCCGCCACCTGGCGCTGGTGGGCCGGACGCAGCATAAACGAGGCATCGTGAAACGCCTGCTGCGCCAGTAAAGTCAGGGCCTGTGGCTCGACTTTCAGTATCTCCTGCCCTTCAAATTCAGTCACGGAAACGTGGTCGCTGGTCAGCAGGTAGTATTCGGTATCCTCTTTGGCAAGAGGGAACGGGCTCTGATAATAGAAAGGTTTTTTCGACATTTTAATCTCACTTAATGATGTGTTGCCGCGTGTCTTCTCGGAGCCACAGGCAACATCACTGGCGATAATTTGGTTATTGATTTTTTATCTTGCCAGCCCGTGGGGAAGGGTGGGCCGGCAAGTGTAAGGAGAATGTTACATTACTGCTCTGTAATCTGCATGCTCTTGCATGTCATATTCAGAACATCATTACCATCCACGGATAACCAATCAGCATCAGTGCGCAGAGGAAGATTGCGCCGAAGATCGTACCCAGACGCCAGTAGTCTTTGGTTGGCAGGTAGCCACTACCGTAGTAAATCGGGCTTGGACCGGTGCCGTACGGAGTAATGATGCCCATCAGACCCAGTGAGGTACACATCATCAGGCAGAACACCGGCATATTGATACCCGGAATCGAAGCGGCAATTGTCAGCATGGCCGGTAACAGCGCCGTGGTGTGCGCAGTGGTACTGGCAAACAGATAGTGCAGCAGGAAGAAGGCAATCATCAGCACCACCGCCGAGACCTGAGGATCATAGCCTTGCAGCAGCATCCCGCCTTCTTTACCCAGCCAGGCGATGAAGCCAACCCGTGCCAGACCATCTGCCAGTGCAACCAGGGTAGCGAACCAGGCGAAGGTGTTCCAGGCCGGTTTGTTGCTGGTAATGTCGTTCCAGTTGAGTACGCCAGTCCACAGCATCAGTACCACCACCAGCAGTGCTGCCATGGCAGGTTCAATCCACGCCGTTGCGAAGATCCACATCAGCAGGGCTGAGACCACAAATACCAGCAGCAGGATTTCATGGCGTGTCAGTTTGCCCAGTTTTTCCAGCTCGCTGATCGCCCAGCGCGGTACTTCGTCGTTAAATTTCACTTCCGGTGGATAGAACCAGTAAGCCAGCAGCGGCATGGTCAGCAGCAGCAACAGACCTAATGGCAGGAAGGCAAGGAACCACATCCCCCAGGAGATATCAAAGCCAATCACACTTTTCACCAGCGCCAGGGCCAGCAGGTTAGGTGCCAGCGCCGACAGGAACATCGAACTGGTGATACAGGCGGCGGTAATCGCAACCCACATCAGGTAAGAACCGATTTTACGTGCGCTTGGATCGTTTGGTTTTGAACCATACAGCGGCGGCAGGTTGGCAATAATCGGGTAGATTGTGCCCCCGCTGCGTGCGGTATTGGATGGAGTGAACGGTGCCAGCAGCAGGTCAGCGAAGGTAATGGCGTAACCCAGCGTCAGGCTGCGACGACCAAGGTATTTCACCAGAATCAGCGCCAGGCGGCGGCCAAACTGCGTTTTGTCATAACCCGCGGCAAACATAAAGGCACCGAAGATCAGCCACACAGTCGAGTTACCAAACCCGCTGACAGCCCATTTAAACGCCTGCGCAGCAGTTTTGAATTTCGGATCCGCCAGTTCGGCAGGGCTGAACAGCAGCCACTGACTGAATAGCGCAATAACCACGACCCCGGTCAGGCCGATAACAGCGCCCGGCAGCGGTTCGAAGATCAAACCAACAATCACCCCAACAAAGATAGCGAAGAAGTGCCATGCATATGGTTCCAGACCGTGAGGTACCGGCACCAGCAGCAGCAATACCGCAACCAGTACTGGCAGGAACAACATGATCAGGCGTTTTTTTTGCCCCGCAGCGGCAGGAGGAGCCTTTGCGGTATCACTTACCATAGATGTTTGTTTCATAGTTTTTGTCTGCAAGTTAATAAGAATGCGTTAAGTGTCCCGGTACTTATAACTGATTTTTTTACTTTCTTTTCTATTTATTTAGCTTTTTTACCGTGACATCTGAAATGAGTTTCGCCTTTTCCCAATAAAAACGACCTCTATTTATTGGGTGGATATAAATATAATGCGACTTCCTTAAATATAGACTTTGATCTGGATCAAGAAAAATTGGAGCCTCTTTATATTTTTAACAAATCATAATTTTTTATTAAGAGTAACTTTCATTTAAAGGCCGTAAGAGTCATCTGATTGTACATTTAATTTCCAGTAACGCCAGTGTTATTTTTATATGTTGTTGATTTTAAATGCTTTAAATTTTATGTAAACGATGGGTTGATTTTTTGTAGCTGTTGGTTAACAATTAATAAAACTATTTGTGTCATCCAAGGGAAATAAAAAGTATTCGTTTATTTAAAAGTTAAATAATTAAAGTTATCGATTATATAGCTAAAGAAATTGTTATATTAACGATATGACATCGGATGACTAAAACAATTAATAAAATATCGTCCGCTACAGAATTCAAAAACTTTTAATTTGGAGTCCACCTAATGAATACGCTAACACCTATTCTGAACCCGCTGACACTGCCTAACGGTGCAGTACTGAAGAACCGCCTGCTGATGGCACCGATGACGACCTGTACTGGCTTCTACGATGGTACTGTGACCAGCGAACTGGTGGAGTATTACCGCGATCGTGCCGGTAGTATCGGCACCGTGATTGTCGAATGCTGCTTTATTGACCCGAAAGGCCCGGCCTTCCCGGGTGCCATCGCTATCGATAGTGATAATAAGATCCCGGGACTGGCGAAAATCGCCCATGCCATCAAAACCGAAGGCTCGAAGGCGATTCTGCAAATCTACCACGGCGGCCGTATGGTGGAGCCTGAGCTGATCGGGGGCAGAACGCCGGTAGCACCAAGCGCCATTGCCGCACCGCGCGAGGGTGCGACCACGCCACAGGCGCTGACTGCTGAAGAAGTTGATGTGATGATCACCAAGTTTGGTGATGCGGTTAACCGTGCAATCAAAGCGGGCTTTGACGGTGTGGAAATCCACGGCGCAAACACCTATCTGATCCAGCAGTTCTACTCTCCGAACTCTAACCAGCGCGACGACAAATGGGGCGGCAGCCGCGATAATCGTGCGCGCTTCCCGCTGGAAGTGCTGGAGATCACCCATAAAATGGCGGAACGCTTTGCGGATTCGTCCTTTATCATCGGCTACCGTTTCTCTCCGGAAGAGATCGAAGTTCCTGGTATTCGCTTTGACGACACCATGTATCTGCTGGAAAAACTGGCGGCACGCGGGCTGGACTACGTGCATTTCTCCGTTGGTCAGCTGCTGCGCTCTTCGATTGTCGATCGTGAAGATCCTACGCCGCTGATCACTAAATATCGTGCTGCTCGTTCTGCAACGCTGGCGAAAGTGCCGGTGATTGGCGTCGGCGGCGTGGTGAACAAAGCGGACGCCGAAATGGCGCTGGAGTACGGCTTTGATCTGGTGGCAGTGGGTAAAGCCTGCATTGCCTACCCGGACTGGGCTGACCGTATTATCAAAAATGATCACCTGGAGCTGTTTATTGACAGCACCCAGCGTGAAGCACTGAACATTCCTGAACCGCTGTGGCGCTTCTCTCTGGTTGACGCCATGATCCGCGACGTCAGCACCAGCGGTCGTAAATATAAAGCCGGGGTTTACCAGGAGAAAGTGGAAGCCGAAGCGCTGAAGCTGAAAATCAACGTTACCCTCGATACCGACCGTATTACCGATATTTCGCTGATCCCGGATGACACCCTCGACGTTGACTTTACCACTACGTTTGAGAGCCTGCGCAGCCGTATGCTGGTGGCTAACAGCCCGCATGTGGATGCCGTTACCGGGGCAACCACTCAGAGTGAGGCGCTGAAAAAAGCCGTCTCCCGTGCGATGGCTACCTCCAGCAAAGAGCATGTGATTGAAGAGGGCGGCAACCCACAGGCACCGCAGAACTTTGATGTGGTGGTGGTAGGCAGCGGCGGTGGCGGTCTGGCGGCAGCGATTCAGGCCAGCGATGCGGGTGCTCATGTGGTGATCATCGAGAAGATGCCTACCATCGGCGGTAATACCATTAAAGCCTCCGTCGGGATGAATGCGGCAGAAACCCGCTTCCAGAAGCTGAAAGGCATCGAGGACAGCAAAGAGTTGTTCTATGAGGAGACGCTGAAAGGCGGCAAGTTTAAAAACAACCCTGAGCTGCTGCGTGAGTTCGTTAACCTGGCGCCGGAAGCAATTGAGTGGCTGGCGACGAACGGTATTGAGCTGAACGACATCACCATTACCGGCGGTATGAGCATTGACCGTACACACCGTCCTGCGGATCGCTCTGCGGTAGGGGGCTTCCTGATCAGCGGGCTGGTGAAGAATATTAACCAGCGCAATATCGAAGTACTGCTGGAGACCTCCGTCGCCGAAATTCTGATGGAAAATGGCGCGGTGAGCGGCGTGAGAGTGGTCGATGAATATAACGACACGCGTATTCTGCATGCCAAAAGCGTGATTGTCGCTACCGGTGGCTTCAGTGCCAACCGCGAGATGGTGGTTAAATATCGTCCAGAGCTGGACGGCTTCGTCACTACCAACCACAAAGGCGCGACCGGTAGCGGGATCGCGATGCTGGAGAACATTGGCGCAGGCACTGTGGATTTGGGCGAAATCCAGATTCACCCGACCGTGGAACAGACCACTTCCTATCTGATTTCAGAAGCAATTCGCGGCGGCGGTGCCATTCTGGTGAGCCAGGCTGGCCAGCGTTTCTATAACGAGATGGAGACCCGCGACAAAGTTTCTGCTGAGATCATTGCCCTGCCTGAGAAGAGCGCGTGGATTATCTTTGACGACCAGGTACGCACTAATAACAAAGCGGCCGATGAGTATATCGCCAAAGGCTTTGTTATCAGCGCGCCAACGCCGCATGAGCTGGCAGTTAAACTGAATATGGATCAGGAGACTCTGCAAACCACCCTGGGCCGTTACAATCAGTTTGTGGCAGAGCAGAAGGACGAGGACTTTGGCCGTGCCACGGCGCTGCGTCACCCGCTTAATCAGGGGCCTTACTACGCTATTCGCATCGCACCAGGCGTGCACCACACTATGGGCGGTGTCACCATTAACACCGATACTGCGGTGCTGGATGCGCAGAAACAGGTGATTAAGGGTGCCTGGGCGGCAGGTGAAGTGGTTGGGGGCATTCACGGCGCTAACCGCATCGGTGGTAATGCCGTAGCCGATATTATCATCTTCGGTATTCTGGCAGGGCGTAACGCAGCAGCTTACGCGAAACGTTAAATCGGCGTCGGGTTAAGCCGACGATGCGCAGGGGAGGAGCATGCTCCTCCCGCTTGCCAGGAGGATGGCGCGATGTCCGCAGGTTCCTACTCTTATTCCGCAGTACTGATGGGTTCTCCCATTCTTCTCAAACTGTTTGAACATGATGAAGCACTCGCTGGTCGGGTGTTTCGTCTTATCAGGCATCAGGAAAATCTGTTTACCGTAAACCGTGCGCAGTCGGAAGTGATGGCGATTAATCATGCGGCGGGGCTGCATCCGGTGGTGGTTTCTCCTGCGGTCTATCCGCTGATTAAGCGTGCCAGCGAGGTCAGCAAGCTGAAAGATAGCTGCTTTAATTTCGCCATCGGGCCGCTGGTAAAGCGCTGGAAAATTGGTTTTCAGGGCGATACGGTACCGCCTGCCGGCGAGTTACAGGCGTTACTGGCGCTCACCGATCCGCATCAGG
Source organism: Erwinia sorbitola (assembly GCF_009738185.1). Lineage (NCBI taxonomy): Bacteria > Pseudomonadati > Pseudomonadota > Gammaproteobacteria > Enterobacterales > Erwiniaceae > Erwinia > Erwinia sorbitola. The sequence goes on from NZ_CP046509.1 coordinate 1,918,387, forward strand.
TGATCCTTGATGATGATGCCCGTTCGGTGTTTCTGCAACAGGCGGGAATGGAGATCGATCTGGGGGCCATCGCCAAGGGCTATATCGCTGATGTGGTGCGCGACTATCTGCAACAGCAGCAGGTGGAGTGCGCGCTGATCAATCTTGGCGGTAATGTGCAGACGCTGGGCCATCCGCATCAGCAGAGCTGGGGCATTGGCCTGCAAAAGCCGTTTGCCGGGCCTGAAGAGCTGATCGGGGTGATTAACGTCACCCATAAGTCAGTGGTGACTTCCGGAGTCTATGAGCGCTATTTCGAACGGGATGGCCGCCGTTATCACCATATCCTTGACCCCCGTACCGGCGCACCGCTGGATAATGAGCTGCTGAGTGTGACGATTATTTCGGAGGACTCAATTGACGGGGATATCTGGACGACGCTGCTGTATGGTCTGGGTGTGGAAAAAAGCCTCGCCTGTTTGCGTGATACGCCACAGATCGAGGCTATTTTTGTCACCAGAGACCGCGAGGTCATCTGCTCTTCACAGCGCGGTTACCGCTTTACGCTGCTTGACCACAGCTACCGGCTTACTGGCAGTACTGCTTAAGCAGGGCGGTATGTTCAGGTTGCAGGCGGTAGCGATAGACCGGCCTGCCGGTTGCACCATAGTGAATGCTGGTAAACAGGATATTGCTGTGAGCCAGCCAGATAAGATATTTTCGGCAGGAGACGCGTGAAATATTCACCGCTGCGGCAAGATCGTCGGTGGAAAACTCCTCGTGCGGATGGGCATCGATCCACAGGCACAGCGTGCGTAACGTTTGCGGCGTTAATCCTTTCGGCAGGCGTTTAGTATCTTCAACGGCGGGATGGTTACCATGGATAAGCTGGTCAACTTCGGCCTGTTCATAAAACTGATGGTTATCCATCAGCGTCTTTTTCTGTTTCCAGCCGGTCAGCGCTTCTTCAAAACGTGAAAACTGGAAAGGCTTGATCAGGTAATCCACCACACCGTAATGCAGAGACTGTTTAATGGTGGCGGCATCGGCCGCAGAAGAGATAACAATCACATCCACCGGACGCTTTGCTTCCCGCAGCGCGGGCAGAAGATCCAGCCCGTTATCCTGCTGCATATAGACATCCAGCAGAATCAGATCGACCGGCAGCTCGCTGTTCAACACCAGGTCTTTCGCCTGCTGAAGGGTTGAGGCAACGGCGCAGCAGGAAAATCCTGGCAGTTGGGCGACATAGCAGCGGTTCAGTTCTGCGACCATCGCATCATCATCGACGACTAAAACATTGATCATGCGTTTTTACTCTCTCCATCATCCCAGGGCAGTTGTACAAAAAATTGCGTATAAACGCCAGGCTCGGACTCTACAATAATTTTTCCGCCAAGGCTTTCAGTTTGTTGTTTTACCAGAAACAGCCCGACGCCACGCTCTTCACCTTTTGACGAGAAGCCCTTATTAAAAATCGCCTCCAGCTGGTCGGCGGCAATGCCGGGACCGTCGTCGCTGACCTCGCAGGCGAGATAGCCATTCTGGTAGTGCAGCAGTACGCTCACTTCCCCTTCAGCGTTTGGCCCCAGTGCATCCAGAGCATTTTCAATCAGGTTCCCCAGCACGGTGATCAGCGCCGCAACCTGCTGTTCGCTGCCGCTGTCCGGCAGCAGGCAGTCATCGCTGATCAGCAGATGGTTGCCGCTATCTGAGGCGCGGTTGATTTTACTTAACAGGAAACCGGCAATCACCGGTGACTTGATCTTCCCCAACAGCGATCCGATCTCCGTCTGATAATTATTAGCGGTTTTAAGAATATAATCCTCTACTTTGCCGTAACTTTTCATATGCAGCAGGCCGAGTATGACATGCAGTTTATTCATAAACTCATGGGAACGCTCGCGTAACGCATCCACATAGCTGACCAGGCCATCCAGCCGCTGCATCAGCTGGCTGACTTCCGTTTTATCCCTGAAAGTGCAGATAGCGCCGATAATCACGCCGTTGCTGCGAACCGGCATAGTGTTGCAGAGCAGAACCCGGCCTTTAAAATCGATCTCTTCATCACGACGAGGAACTCCATGGCTCAGGACATCACGAAGATTGGAGATCAGCGGCCCGGAGGCGGCCACCATCTCGCCGACTTCGGTGTTGATCGCCTGCTGAAGGCCGGTTTCGCGCAGCAGCTGTCGTGCCGCACGGTTGATTAGCGTCACCTGCATATGATCGTCAATGGCGATCACCCCTTCTTTCATCGATTGCAGCATCGCCTGACGCTGTTCAAACAGCGTGGAGATTTCATACGGTTCCAGACCGAACAGAATACGCTTGGCGGCGTTCACCAGCATATAGGTGCCAATGGTCCCAACCAGCATCCCGCACAGGGCCGTCCAGAAGATATTCCAGCGGCTTTTGCTGATCTGCAAGGCCACCTCACTTAATGAGATGCCAATGGCCACCACGCCAATTTGCCGCTGCTGGCTGTCATAGACCGGGGTGAACAGCCGCAGCGCCTCCGCCAGTTTGCCGTGGTTGATGGCCATATTTTCTCGGCCATGCAGCGCAGGCTCAATGTCATTGCCGATAAAATGCTGATTAATCAGCTCCGCGTTGGGATGCGAATAGCGGATGCCGTCCATATTGGTGACCACCACAAACAGCAGGTCGTTACTCTCCTGTACCGCGCTGGCAATTGGCTGAATGATGCCGCTGGCAGGTGGCAGCAGCAGAGCGCGCTGGATCTCGGGGGAGTCTGCCAGAGTGCGCGCCACCGCCAGCGCTTTATCTTTAACGCTCTCCTGAGTGACGTTGCTGATCTGAAAGAAATAGAACAGGTGAACAATCAGCAGCACTGTGGCAATCACCGCACTGACCATCAGACTGACGGAGGTACTGAGTTTCATCGGACGCTTGCGCGCGGCAATCGGCTGCTGCGGGTCGCTCATCGGGACTCCTGAAAGAAGGGAACCAGCTTAATCTGCGGCTAATATAACGCGGGAAGCCGGGGAAGCATGATGATTTTGCATAAGAATATCAGCAAGCGGGGGAGCGACACTATCAGCGAACGGGTGAAGAGAGTCTGATGGTTTGAAAATATATAGGGGAGGCGACGCAGAAGGGGCAGAAACAACGGACTGCGCTGAGGAGTGTCAGGTAATTCCCTCAGCGCTGTAACGATGTACGGACTTAGTGCGGCAGCTCGCTGAGTTCTTTCACATCAGCTTTGTTGATCTGCTGCTCAGTACCGTTAGCATCGGTATAACCAATCAGACCCGTTTTAGCGTCCTCTTTCGGTTTACCGTCACTGATAATCGTTCTGCCATCATTGGTATGAATGGCGTAGCTGCTGCGGGTACAGCCTGTCAGTGCAGTGATACAAAAAAGTGCTGCCAGAGAAAGTGCCATTGTCTTTTTCATCTTATTAACTCCTGTTATTTAGTTGTCGAGTTCACTCATGTTTTTGATCTGTTCGCGGTTAATCTGTTCTGTCTTGCCAGTCTGTGCATCTTTATAAGAGACCAGGCCGGTTTCATCATCTACCTGCGGTTTACCATCGGTGACGATTGTTTTACCGTCAGTAGTTTGAATTGACTGGTTTGAAGAACAGCCCGCAAGCATTACCAGAGACAGTGCAGCGATAAAGGTCGCTTTAAACATTGTGACTTTCATTAGGATTTCCTTATGTGTTTCTTTCTCAATAACCTTCTTTGTAATTGTAGATGAGTTCTGAGATTTCGCCTGTAATCTCACTGAGATAATTCCGATACATGATATGCAGGGTAGATTAAGAAGTGGGTAAAAGAAGGCAGGACGGAATACTCTGAAAGTTAGTTTTTTAACTTGCAATTTTGATATTTGTTATTTAATGCTAATGGCATTCTACAGTTAATCTCAATTGATACAGTAGGCTGAAATAAAAAAATCATTTAAATCAAAAGGTTTAAATAATCGTCAGGGCGGGGTGGTTTATATTTAGCCGTGGACTATATCAGGAGATGTGCATTATTCATTTTGAAATGATAAGCTGTATGTACATACAGCCAGATAAGGGGTGCATGTGCACGGCAATAACCACGACTATCCCAAAGAGATTTATGCAGTTATTGGGCGCGCAGTCTCAGAACTGATTGCGGCCAATCAGCCTTTGGATAAAAAGAGTGTGCTAATTATGTTGCAGGCTCACAGTACCAAAACTACAGATGCTGATATCCAGAGCATTTATCGTCAGGCATTCCGCTATCTGCTGGAAAGTTTTCATTGATGATAACAAGAGGGTGTCGCCGGTTTCCGCCAATATCCGGGAGCGGGCCACAGGCAAATTATTCTATTTTAATAAATGTGCACCCGCACACCTGAGAGAACACTCAGGTGTGCGGGCGAAACGCTATGCGCTGCAATACTGACAGATTAATAAAGTATCATGCATCGTCAGGGGTCATACCGACCACGACTTCCAGCACCTGGCGGTATACATCTAACTGGATAACATCTTTTGTGGTTTCCAGCTTCTCAATAAGACTAAGGATAATGGCCTTATTGCTGACATGTCTGCCGCCGGAAGCCAGTTCTTTGATCACTGCCCCGAGAACCTGAGCTTCCTGAGAAAACTTCTCACCACCACCTTGAAAGTAAGTCATGATTTCGGATTCAGATGACATCTGTTGCATTGTGTTAGCCTTAAATTTAATTGAGAGGGGAGAAGCCCTTAATGTTTTTTACTTCCGTCAGAAGGCCCTTCACTGGTAAACAAGTGAGTGACATTGTCGCGATCGCGAATTTCCTGAGTATCATGATGGCGTTCGGGAGACTGATAATTTCTCACCTCAGCAATCGCCCGCCTGCATGCGCGCTGTCGCGATAAATCTTTCTCTGCCGCAGCCATCGACTGTAGCTGTCGTACCAGAGCTGCACTGCTGATGGCCGCATCGGCTTTCAGCAGAACCATGACAGCTTCGCCCATAATAATATCGGATAGTATTTCTTCTTCGTCTTCGTTTCTGTACATACCAACTTCTCTGATTCAGTGATGCGGGTCAGTCTTGAAGACCCGCAGAAACCTGCATCCCGTTACCGCTGCACTGGCGTAAAGCCAGGAGGTCGAGACGGTCAGATGGTCGGACTGAGTCGTAACGTAAAGTGCACTGTAAAACCTTTAATCAGCAAACATAATGCTCTGAAACTCAGTCACCGCGGCCAAAAAGCATGCCAATCAGTTCTTGATAGTGCCGTTCCTGCTCCGGTCCTGAAGCCAGCTCAAGGCGCGTCAGCAGCTTTGAACAGATGGCTTTACGGTTGAGATTACGTCCTGAACGCAGGATCTCAACCACAATATGGCCAAGAGTTTCCTGCTGGGAGGGCATAATCACCTCACTAAAGTAACGGCTGATGTCATTTTCGATTTTCGGATTGGAACCGTCCTGACGCATAACAATGTCCCTCAGTCGTAGTAGTCAATTTAGTTAAAATTCCCGCACTAAAGTTATACATCTATGGGTAATTTGTACAGGAATAGTGAATAATCATTCAGCATTAGCTTAAGCAAAAAATGCTAAGTGTTAAATATCATCAGGTTATGATGTGAATTATTGGCAAATAATACATTTCTGTAACGTGCAGAAAAGAGGGAATAATCCGAATTTTGGCAGGAAATGGTGAGAAAACCGTCATCCCTGACGGAAGTTAACCGTGGGCTGTCGCCACGGTGTGACGGATATTGTCCGAACTATAAGCGGGTTTTAGCTTTTTGATTTATCGGTTTTGGCAAAAATGCTCATATTGATGTCGGATTCCTTGCTCACCGGGTCGCTGTGGTGACCGGGGGATGAGAGCCATAGGTTATCTGCGGGCAGAGCGAGGCTTCCTTTTTTGTATTCGAGCAACCACCTTCTGGCTTCCCAGATTTTCAGTAGCCGATCGTCATCCTCTTCTGCACTGGCCATACTTTGTAACTGGTTGATAAGTGAGCCGAGACTGATCTCTTCCCTGCTGAAGATTAGATTCATGGCAGCCTCGCCAATAATGACGTGTTGGTTTTCATCTTCATCAGAAATATACAAATTACCTCCAGCGAGCTTTTCTAAAGATTAACTATTGAACTGCTCTTTTATTATAAGCCATAGCGCTGAAAGTGGCGGCTCAGGAGGCACTTTTGGGCCAATATCATTGATAGCTTCTGGCGATTAAACTTCGGGCGTTTTACATCACGACAGGTTTTACGCCGCCATACTGATGCTAATCACAGGTGAAAAAGCCATCTGACAGCGAGGATCATCCTGCCTGTTGCCTGCCGCTCTCCGCCAGTTTGCCCGCCAGAAGTGAAAATCGATATCGCATGCAGTGTTAGTTTTCAATGCTGGATAGCCTGATTTTTCGCAGAAAACACTCCATTTGTTACTAAAACAACAAATTCGACTGATATTACCGTCTTATTTGTTCTTATAATCACATTCTATGTGACGTTTGTCACTTTAATCACACCCATAGTTGGTATCATTTACCCACACTTGGAGGAAGACTGCCCGATGCCATCGGGAGATGTTCCGTTAGTTCACACAGACATTTATCAGGACAGATAATGAAGTTTCTTATAGGCGTTGTTAGTTTAGCGGTCATATTCCTCCTTGCGCTGATGGTCAGTAACGATCGCCGTGCTATCCGTTACCGGCCTTTAGTGACGATGTTGTTTTGCCAGTTTGTGCTGGCAGCGTTGCTGCTGAAAACCAGCGCAGGTAACAAGATTATTGCGGTGATTGCCGGGGTCTTTGAGAACCTGATGCATTATGCCAGCGAGGGGGTGAACTTTGTATTTGGTGGGATGCAGAACCCGGGGCAGATAACCTTCTTTATATCGGTACTGCTGCCAATCGTCTTTATCTCGGCGCTGATTGGTATTTTACAACATTGGGGAATACTCAATTTCCTCATTCGTTACATCGGATTAGGCCTGAGTAAAATTAACGGTATGGGCAGGCTGGAGTCCTATAATGCCGTGGCTTCTGCGATTCTGGGTCAGTCCGAAGTGTTTATCTCTCTTAAACAGCAGCTCGGCAAGATCCCTCAGCACAGACTCTACACGCTGTGTACCTCGGCGATGTCAACGGTTTCAATGGCTATCGTTGGGGCCTATATGGTGATGCTGGATCCGCGCTACGTGGTGACTGCACTGGTGCTGAACCTGTTTGGCGGCTTTATTATGGCGTCACTACTGAACCCTTATGTTGTTGACCCTGCGGAAGATCTGCTGGAGGTGGTTGAAGAGAAGCAGAGCTTCTTTGAGATGTTGAGCGAATACATCATGGATGGCTTTAAAGTCGCTGTGATTGTTGGTGCGATGCTGATTGGTTTTATCGCCCTGATAGCTCTGGCGAATGCGCTGTTCACTTCACTGTTTGGCATTTCGTTCCAGCATGTATTGGGATATATCTTCTCTCCGCTGGCGTTTCTGGTGGGTGTTCCATGGCACGAGGCGGTTTCTGCTGGCGGCCTGATGGCGACCAAGATTGTCAGTAACGAATTTGTCGCGATGATCGATCTGACTCAGGGTGATTTGAAATTCTCTGAGCGCACAATGGCTATTCTATCTGTGTTTATGGTCTCTTTCGCTAACTTTTCGTCTATCGGAATTATTGTCGGTGCCATTAAGGCGCTCAATAATGATCAAGGTAACTGTGCTGCGCGCTTTGGTTTAAAACTGTTATATGGTTCAACGCTGGTCAGTTTCCTTAATGCAACAATTGTAGGTCTGTTTTATTAAATATTAATACAAGGGTGAGCAAAGCTGGCATGAAGCCTGTCTTTGCTCAATAAACCTGTACTATCCATGCCAGTCTGTTAGCCAGACCAGGAGAAAAGGACTTTAATAATGATGATGCATTTATTTGCTCGTTCAAAACCCCTGCTCGGAACTCTTATATTGACTACAGCTCCTTTACCGCTATTTGCGGCCGAAGAAGTTAAATATGAACTTCCTGATGCAATAAATAGTTTTATTACCGACAGCCACGCAGATATTTCTTTAAGGAATCAGTTTAAAAACTTAAATACCTCCGATTATGGCGATCGCTCTGTGCAAACTGCCTGGGGGCAGGGTATTTCGCTGGATTTTAGCTCTGGATATTTAGCCGATTTTATTGGTGTTGATGCCTCTTATTATCAGGTACTGAAACTGGCAGCCAGTGATAACTTCTGGGGCCGCAGTATTCTTCATAATGAAGATGGCAAGGCCAAAGGGTTCAATAAATTTGGCCAGTTATTTGCCAAGATTAAATTAGAGGGTGAAGACAGCTATTTTAAACTCTATTCCGGGTGGCAAAAAATCCATAAGTGGGGGGCGCTGACCAACTCAAGTCGTGCGATTCCAAGCACCTATCAGGGCTGGCGCATGGACAGCGGATATGGGCCGCTGATGCTGCGTGGAGCCTGGGTGACGCGTTATAGCGACAGGGGTTCACCAGATCAGATTCGCTTCGAAACAGCCGATCGTAAAAAGCAGATCGACCATATCGCCACCGGCGAAGTGATCTATCAGGATAAGGGCTATAGCGCACTCTATTTCTTTGGTGAAAGCCATAAGTACCTTCAGCGTCATGGGGTTGAGCTGGGCTGGCAGCCGGAATCACTGGCGGAGAATAAAGTTAAAATCGTGGGGATGTTCTATTATAACCACGGCCTGAGTGACTGGACGGCGATGAATCCCGACTACCGGCCATTTAATAACGATGCCTTCCACCCGGCCTTCTATGCTGAGTGGCAGCAGAATAACTGGAAACACAAGTTGGGTGCCGCTTATACCAAAGCAAACTCTACCGATCACCTGGGTTATTTCGAGCGTCATATGACGAAAAACAGCCGCGGTCGTTTTAACTCGATGGCAGATGCCTGGGGTAATGACTACGTCGGTAACAACGAGAAAATGGTGGGCTGGACCACGGAATATCTGATTACACCAGAAGTGAAGCTGGGTCTGCAAAGTGCCTTTGGCTGGGGAATGAAATACCAGGGCCAGCAGATCAGACGTGGGGAAACGATCCTCTTCTCCAAATGGCAGCCATCAGAAATTAAAAACCTTAGTCTGCAGCTGTCCGGTGGCCCGTCATGGAACTATCAAAGTAACAAGAATCGGCCGCTGCTGACGGAAGATGGTAAACCAAAACGTGCAGTAAACCACTCAGTTGAGTTCCAGGTAGATTACGCCTTTAACCTGTTTTAATTTTCAACACTAAGGAAAAAAATATGTCTCTGTTAAAACGTAAAAACCTTCGCTTCACGCTGCTGGCCTCTCTGCTGTGTGTCGCTCCGGCATTTAGCGCCGTTGAAATACCCGCTGTAGCAGCAGACACGGGTGCGACGCTGCAACAGCTTAACGTTCAGTATCCTATCCATTTTATCTCGATCGATCAGATTGCTGCGGGCCTGAAAGGGCGTGCACCGATTGATGTGGGCTTTGATATTGACGATACGCTGCTCTATTCAACTCCGGCTTTCTTCCATGGTCAGCAGCTGCTTTCACCGGGAAGCAACGACTTCCTGAAGAAAAGTGAGTTTTGGGATCAGCTCAGTAACGGCTGGGATGCGTTCTCGGTACCTAAAAAATCAGCGCTGGCGCTGGTGAAATTGCATATGGATCGCGGCGACCGCATCTGGTTTATCACCGCCCGTCCAATGCCAACCACCGGTAAAGAAACCGTAACAGAGCAGCTTGGAAAGAGCTTCTCCATCCCTGCGGATAAGCTGAATAAAGTGATCTTCGTCGGTGAGAGCAAAGGCGCTAAAGTGAAGGACATTCGCGATCATCATATCGAAATCTTCTACGGTGATGCAGATGGCGACATTCGTGATGCCCGCGAAGCTGGTGCAGAACCTATTCGTGTGATCCGCGCGCAGAACTCTTCTAACCAGCCGATGCCACGTAACGGCGCATTGGGCGAAAAAGTGTTAGTGAATTCCGACTACTAATACATCGGGCTATTGCTCTGCTCTGTCAGAAGCCGTTCAGTTAAGCATTAAATGAGCGGCTGTATGGGCAGCGCTGCTGATGAAATCCGTAATCTCTCAGGGATTACGGATTTTTTTGTTAACGCGGGGGCACCATTGAGGTGAGGTCTTATGATTTAAGATGAGCCATGGAGTGGCTGCTGGCGTCAGCATAGTGATAGCCAAGAGACTCCATCAGATTTGATATCGCTTTTTCGGCAACAGAGAGCACTTCAGCAAGAGGGCGGTTGGCATCAATATTGACAATTTTTGCCCCTTCAAATGAGAGTAGCGGCATGATCGCAATTTTTTTGGCCAGCGACTCTGGCCGGTGATCGGGTTTACGCGCGCAGGCAACATTAAGATCGACGTGCAGCTTTATCACTAAATCTGGTTTTTGCCTGGTCATCCAGTCAAAGGCACGACGCTCCAGTTTTGCCAGCAATGATATAAAGCTATGGCCTGCACAATTAACCGGAAAAACGATTCCATCATTAGAACCAGGGATCTGTATCTGAGGGAAACGGTCGGTTAATACAATCATTCCCCGCCGACGAAAACTCATCATACGCCTGAAACGGTAGAGACGCCGCAATACAAAAAATATAACAACGATGGAAGCGAGAAAACCCGGGCATTTTCTGACCGACTTTTTATTTTTCTTAATAACTTTGTCGAAAGAACCCCCCAGAACCGGTAATTTAATCACGGCACGGCCTACATTTCCTGCTTGTTTTCCCAGGTGGACTCTTACCGCAGGGCCATATTTTTTTACATGAAGAATAAGATGCTCACAAACAGTAGTTTTTCCTGAACCATCGCTGCCAATAACGGCGATAAGTGGCGGGGTTTTCGGTTTCATACCTGTATATACTCTTCTCAAAAATGATTTACAGAAGCTACGCCATTCTTTAATTATCCTCAAGATGGCGGACTTTAGAAAAGCATCAACTCACCAAGTCGATTTTATGGCACATACAGCAACTATCTTTAATTACCGATCAATTAGCATGGGGTAAATAAACTTGTTACTGGATTTTTTGTGTGCCAACAAACTATTTCTTTTGCCAATCATGCTCCGGTCAGAGTTATAGCGATTGCCGGATGTGATGGCGCGGGTAAATCGACGCTGGCCACAAGCCTTGTCACTCATTTGTCACCCCTGCAACCAACGAAACTATTTTATCTCGGGCAGTCATCAGGCCGGATTGGCAAATGGATCGGCAGCCTTCCGCTTATTGGCGCACCTTTTGGCGGTTATCTACAGGCAAAGGCTGCGCGTGTTCATGATTGTTCTGCGCCACCTCCCGGTGCGCTCACTGCGCTGGTGATCTTCCTGCTCTCCTGCTGGCGAACCTTTATGTTCCGGCGGATGCTGGCCTGGAGCCGGCAAGGATATTTGATGATTACAGATCGTTATCCGCAGGACGAGATGGCAGGATTTCGCTTTGATGGCCCTCAGCTGTCTAAAACTGCGGGAGGCAGCTGGTGGGTATGTGAACTGCGAAAACGCGAGCGGAAAATGTACCAATGGATGGCTTCTTACCCTCCGGCACTGTTAATCAGACTGGATATTGACGCAGCGACGGCACATTCGCGTAAACCCGACCATACACTCTCAGCGCTGCGCGAGAAGGTGGCGGTGATACCTCATCTGACGTTTAACGGCGCGAAGATTGTTGAAATAGATGCCTGTGAGCCAGTAGAGATGATTCTGGAGAAGTCTCTCGATGCTGTTGAGAAATTTCTCGGGCGGGAATGAATTATAACTTTATGATTAAATTAAGATTATTTTAAATGCAAACTGATGCGCTGCAAAGTACTCATGCTTTAAAACCAACGTTAGTTCCAGGATTGGTGGCGGTGGTCGGCTGCGATGGAACAGGTAAATCAACGTTGACCGCAGACTTAGTGAAGAGTATGGAAGCACACTGGGTGACCGAAAGACGGTATTTAGGTCTGCTTTCCGGAGAGGATGGCGACAAGATCAAACGCCTGCCACTGATTGGCGTATGGCTGGAAAGGCGGCTGGCGGCCAAGTCATCAAAGACCCAAAGTATGCGCAGCCGCTCTCCGGCTCTGTGGGCTGCGCTGGTTATGTATGGATTTTCCCTGCGTCGTCTGGCCAATTTTCGCCGGACGGTGCGTCAGGCACAGCGCGGCGTGTTGATGATTAGCGATCGCTATCCGCAGGCAGAAATATCTGGTTTTTACTACGACGGGCCAGGCATTGGCGTGGAGCGCGTGACGGGTTGGCTGATGATGCGTTTAGCTTTGCGCGAACGGCGACTTTACCAGCAAATGGCACTATATCGCCCTGAATTAGTGATAAGACTGAATATCGACCCCGAGACCGCCTGTTCCCGCAAGCCCGATCATGATTACGAAGAACTCCGCGATAAAATCGGCGTGATGGAAAAGATTAATTACAACAATTGCGAAATTCTTGAGCTGGATTCCCGGGCTCCCTATAGCGAAGTGCTGAAAAAAGCACAGCTCGCCGTATCTTCAGTTGCGACTTCCTCTCAACGCAGAGCTGTCAATGGCAAAACATGAAACACTGGTTTTCTGATGGTGCCCTGCGCACTATGATTCGTAACACCGCTTTTCTGGGTTCCAGCAATGTGGTCAGCGCGCTACTGGGCTTGCTTGCGCTTTCCTGTGCGGGTAAGGGCATGTCTCCGGAGATGTTTGGCTCGCTGGTGGTTATCCAGTCCTATGCAAAGGCGATAAGCGACTTTATTAAATTTCAGACATGGCAGTTTGTGGTTCAGTACGGTACACCTGCACTGGCAAGTAACAATCTGCAACGTTTTAGCGATGTGGTGTCATTCTCCTTTGGCCTGGATATTACCAGCGGTGTGGTTGCAGTACTGGGCGGAATGTTGCTGCTTCCATTTCTTTCGCACTCTTTAGGCTTAGGCGCAAACGATTTTTGGTTTGCCATGCTTTATTGCACTTTGATCCCTTCTATGGCGGCGTCAACACCCACCGGAATTTTACGTGCCTTAGACCGTTTCGACCTGATAGCTATTCAGCAGGCAACCAAACCTTTCCTGCGTGCAATTGGCAGTGTTATTGCCTATTTCGGTGATTATGGCTTTGCAGGTTTTATCATTACCTGGTATGCCTCAAATTTAATTGGCGGCACGATGTACTGGTGGTTTGCTGCGCGGGAATTAAGGCGGATTAACATTCATGGCGCATTGCGGCCCCGGCTTTTTAACGTTGCTCAGAGAATAGAGGGAGCCTGGAATTTTGTCTGGACGACCAATATTGCTCACTCCATCTGGTCTGCACGCAATACATGCAGCACGGTGTTTGTTGGTATTATCCTCGGGCCAGCGGCCGCAGGGCTGTTTAAAATCGCCATGACATTTTTTGATGTCACTGGAACTCCCGCTAAACTGCTGGAGAAAAGTTTCTATCCTGAGATTATGCGTCTGGATCCGCGTACGAAAAAACCCTGGTTACTGGGGCTGAGATCTGCATTGCTGGCGGGTACTTTGGGTATGCTGGTAGCGCTTGCCGTTGTTGTTATCGGGAAACCGCTTATTTCTTTGGTATTTGGTTATAAATATCTGATGGCCTATAACTTAATTCTAATTATGCTGTCAGCCATTGTTGTATCAATGCTGGGTTTTCCGCAGGAGTCATTATTATTTATGGCCGGGAAACAGCGTGCATTTTTAGCGGCCCAGTCAATAGCATCAGTATGCTATATCACACTGTTGATCGCGCTATCCCATTTTTTCGGCGTGTCTGGGGCGGCTTTTGCCTATTTAGGCGGGCAATGTCTGGATGTGTTGTTGTCGTTGATTCCTACTTTACGAGCCTACAATAATCGCCATTTGTTAAATTTACGGGTGCCAGAAGGAGTTGTTAATGATTAAAGGAAAAGAGTGCCGAAAATTCTCACCTGAAACCATGCAGTTATTATTTACGGCAGTAGATGAAGATGATGTGGTAGATGAATCTGTCAGCTTGCCAGTGGTAATAAATTTGCAATGTTCACAGGAGGATATAAAAAATAATTATGCTTTGTGTATTCAGCATTGGGAGGAGGGTTTTACCAGGAGGATGCTCCTGGGTTTGATTCTTAAGGTGTCAGGGGGCGCAGGATTAAATGAAGAAGAGCGCAGGCAGCTCAAAAATATTCGATCCCGTTATAAACATTTGCGTTTTGCTCAACGACTATACAGTAAAAATCATCGTTCGATGTTTTTTTTTAGCAAAATAACGATGTTTCTGGGACGTTTCCAGGACGCTTTTCGCAACGATAAAACAGAGGAAATTACATTTTATAGCAGACTATTGCGTATTTATCTGACGCCACCATTCTGGCTATGGGTGAAGTACTCTGTACGCCATGTTTCACTGGATTCAGTGAGTGCGTTTATTCACTATCGGCAACAGCAAATACTCAAGCTAAAGGCATTAATTGCCTCTCCACAGCTGACCGGAAAAGAATTTCACACGGTGCGTAAAATAATCAGCCAGCAGGTATCGTATTATGACACGTTAAGAGCAATTAAGCCGGCTGATAATGAGGCCCGGGAAATTTCCCGCTTTCTTGCTGCAATTAATGGTTTGATGGGGGATCGGCATGACGAGATGGTAGCGGACAGCCTATCAGGCCGGAAATCCTATAAGGAGAAGGTTTCGATGGATCTCGATATTCGCCAGCGCCTGGAACTGCTGGTAGAGAGATATCCTGTCGGCCAGCATTAGATAGATGCCGTCAGATCCCTTGTTGCGGTTAGCCGAAGAAAAGGAAACTCCATGAAGTTGTGCAGAGTGATGTCGGTTTTATTCCTGTTATTTCCCGTGCTGGCATGGGCGCATAATTTTGTCGTTGGTCAACCGGTCACGCCGGTTAGCATTACCGATCGGGGAGAGCAGCTATTAAGAAACGGTATTTTTAGCTATCAACCCTGGAATAGTTCAGAACTGGCGGGGAAGGTTCGCGTGGTGCAGTACATTGCCGGGCGAACTTCGGCAAAAAAGGAAAATTCTTTGCTGGTGGGTGCGATTAAAAATGCTCAGTTTCCCGGCGATCGCTTTCAGCCGACAACTATCGTAAATACAGATGATTCGATCCCCGGTACTGGTTATTTCGTGCGTAAAAAAATTGAGAAAAATCAGCGGCGCTATCCCTGGGCGCAATTCATTATCGACAGCAACGGCATTGGTCGCAAAGCCTGGCAGCTTAAGGAGGAGAGTTCGACCATTTTGGTACTGGATAAACAGGGGCAGGTTCAGTGGGCAAAAGATGGTGCGCTGACTCCGGAAGAAGTGCGTCAGGTGATGAGCAGAGTGGCTGAACTGTTAAATGACCAGTGAGACTCACACTAAAACACGCAGGGCGTGAGAGAGGCTAACACTATGTACCTGATCGAGCGCTATATCGTAGCTCAAACCCAACGGCTGGTGCTGACCATCGTAGGTTTTCTGATCTTCATTTTTGCCAGCTACTCCGCACAACGCTATCTGACTGAGGCGGCCAATGGCACATTAACCCTGAAGGTCGTGGCTGATATTATTTTCTACAAGGTTCTGATTGCACTGGAAATGTTGCTGCCCGTTGGCCTTTACGTTTCCGTAGGCGTTGCGCTTGGTCAGCTCTATAGTGACTCGGAAATCACCGCTATTTTTGCCTCTGGCTCCAGCCCGATACGGCTCTATAAGGCGGTAATATTTCTGGCTTTACCACTTGGTATAATCGTTGCGCTGCTATCGGTGTACGTCAGGCCCTGGGCCTATCAGCAGATTTATCTGTTGGAAGGGCAGTCACAATCTGAACTGGATGTTAACCGTCTGGAACCGCGAAAATTTAATGTGAACGATGATGGCCGTATGGTGCTTGCCGCAGCGGTTGACCCGGAAACCAGCATTTTGACTGATGCGCTGATTTATACTTCCTCGGGTGATAAAAGCAGCGTGTATCGTGCCCGCAGCGTTAAAGTGACCGATCCTTCGCCTGCAACGCCGGCAGTTTTACTGCACACCGGCACCTCATATGTGCTGCAGCATCAAGGTATGGGTGATAAAGAGTCATATTATCATGAGCTTAACCTTCATCTTAAACCACAGCTGCAAAGTATTAATATCAGACGTAAGTCGTCATCAGTCATCATGCTGGCAAGATCGGTCACACCCGCAGATCGGGCGGAGTTGCAGTGGCGAGAAAGCCGTGGTGTTAACACGATTTTGATGGCGCTGTTAGCCATCCCGATGAGCCGTATTAAGCCCCGGCAGGGGCGGTTTGCGACTCTGCTTCCCCTGACGGTGCTGTTCACCCTGATATTTTACGGTGGAAATCTCTGCCGCACGCTGGTTGCTAACGGGACGTTACCCGTGATCCCGGGTGTTTGGCTGGTCTCTGTGGCGATGCTGGCAGGATTAATATTGCTGCTGGCCCGTGATTTTTCGTTACTGTCGAAATTCTTTCGATGAATATCTTTAACCGCTACTTAATACGAAATGTCTTTATTGGATTTGCCGCCGCAGCCGGGATGTTAGTGCCACTGTTTACCACCTTTAATCTGATCAATGAGCTTGATGATATCAGCCCTGGTGGATACCGCTGGACGCAGGCCATGATGGTTGTGCTGATGACCTTACCCCGCAGCGTGATTGATTTGGGGCCTTTTATAGCCCTTATCGGTGGGATTGTCGGGCTTGGCCAGCTATCAAAAACCCTTGAGCTGACGGCGATACGTACGGCAGGTTTTTCTATTTTCAGAATTGCGATGGCTATCCTGTGTGCCGGGGCGATGTTAACTATTGCACTTGGCGTACTCGATGAATGGGTCGCTTCCCCGTTGCAGCAGCGCGCGTTGCATCTGAAGAACATCGCAATGGCGCAGGGTTCTGAAGGGGATAATAATGGAAATTTACTCTGGGCCAGACGTGATAATCAATTTGCGACGGTAAAAAGTCTTGATGAACATAATCAGCCTGTGGGTATCGAGATATTTTATTACCGGCCCGATCTCTCACTGCAATCCTATATTTATGCGAAAAAAGCCACGGTGCTGAAGAGTGGAGCATGGCTTTTACAAGGGGTAAATCGAAAAAGCTGGGCGGGCAAACAAGAGCAGGGTGAGGCGCTGAGTACACTGCAATGGCCGTCGATTTTTACCCAAATGAGCCTGGCAGAACTTACTATGCCCAGCGACAGTTTTTCTGTCAGGCAGCTGTACCATTATATTCACTATCTGCAAGATACTCATCAGCCCAGTCTGGAATATAAGATCGCTTTATGGCAGAAGTTAGGACGCCCGATATTAATGCTGGCGATGATTTTAATGGCCATCCCCTTCACCTTCAGCATTCCGCGCTCACCAGGTTTAGGCAGCCGGTTAGCCACTGGCGTTATCGTCGGGCTACTGACCTATATCAGCTATCAGATTATCGTTAACTTAGGGCTGCTGTTCTCTCTTAATGCCCAGCTAACAACGCTGGCTGCGCCAACGTTACTGCTGGTTATCGCCTTAAAGCTGGTCTGCCGTTTTAATCAGCAACACTGAACAAATTATCAGCCTTTTAGTGCAGCGAAAGCCTGAATAATGGTCTCTATCTGTGCATCGGTGTGTGCTGCGTTGATGCTACAGCGCAGCAACGTTATTCCGGCCGGAGTCGCTGGCGGTAACACCAAATTCACATAGACATTGTGAGCAATCAGATCCCGCCAGACACGCAGACCTTTCTCTTTGCTGCCAATGATCACCGGAACCACCGGGCTGATATGTGGCCCGAGGTCATAACCCAGCTGCTGAAGGCCCTGATAGAGTTTGTGTGCATTATTCCACAGTTTTTTCCGTAGTTCCGGATGTTGCGCAATGGTCTGTAAAGAGGAGCGAACGGAAGCAATACTTGAAGGGGAGGGCGAGGCTGTAAAGATGTAAGGCCGGCTGCTGTAGCGCAGTACTTCCATTGCTCGCGAACCCACGGCAAAACCGCCGATAGAGGCCAGACTTTTGCTGAAGGTGCCGATAATAATATCGATATCCTCTTCAACGCCCAGCTCTTCAGCCAGGCCCCGGCCATGAGCGCCCATGACGCCAAAAGAGTGCGCTTCGTCTACCAGAATGTAACCGCCAAGGCGGCGTTTAATGTCGACAATTTCTGCCAGGGGTGCAACATCCCCCAGCATGCTATAAATACCTTCAACGATGATAAGTGCCTCACGGGCACGTTCACCCAGGCGTATCATGCGGTGTTCAAGATCGCGGGCGTCGTTGTGTCGGAAACGAATAATGGTTGCTCCGCCCAGCGTGCAGGCATCATAAATACTGGCATGGCAGTCGGCATCCAGCATTACCACTGCATTATTATCGGCAAGGGTACTGATAATACCGAGGTTAGCGGTATAGCCGGTGGAGAAGACAATGGCCGTTGGCCGGCCAAAAAAAGCGGCAATCTCCTGCTCTAACGCCAGATGTGAACCATAGCTGCCGTTTGCCATTCGCGAGCCGGTGGTGCCGGTTCCCTGTGCCGCTAATGCTGCCTGACCATCTGCAATAGCCTGTTGATTAAATGTCAGTCCCAGATAGTTATTGGTACCTGCGAGGATAATCCTCTGATGACCAATGCGACCTTCCGTTGCAGAATAGACCTCATCAATGCAGGTACCAAAGGGGTTAAGCCCGGACGTCAAAAACTCTTCCCGATGCTGCGCATAACGGGCAAATTTGTCATAAAGGGCCATAGGTTTTCTCCAGATGAGGGAGCAGAGCATCCCGCAGCTGCCCGGGAGTCCTGATATCCAACAAAATATTTATCGGAATTGGAATATCAAACCTGTCTTCTAACATCATTAAGAGATCCATCACTTTGATAGACTCAAGACCAAGTTCATCGACGAGATCGCTGTCCGGCCTTATCTCCTCTTCACTTGTTACCATACCCCGTAAGCACTCAAGGATATAATCCATTACCGCGTCACGATTTTTCATATAAACCTTTAACTTATCTATTTTCAGATGATCAAAAGGCCCCTTCACGCAGTGCGTGCTCCAGACTAATCTGTGGGAACCAATTGATCTGCCCGGATAAACACGTATTGCTGGCCGACCAGTCTTTATGGGTCAGTTCACGGATTTTATTACGGGTCAGCATCGGCTCTGATCCGACTACACGGTTTGACAGCCAGCTTATATCGGCAAAAAGTTTCAGCAGAGGTAAAGGAATGTCTATCAGCCGAACTGAACCGTGGCGTATATCCGCACCTATTTCCTGTAAGCGACGCCAGCTATATCCACCGGCGATGCCATCACAAAGCTCAAACGGCCCGAATGGATGCTGATCGGATAAAATCCACTGGCTGGCGGCAGCGGCTAAATCACTGACATGAAGAAACGACAGCCGGGCATCTGCCTCACCCAGCCGTGGCAGCAGGCCACGCAACAGCCAGCTAAATAGTGGTTTTAACTCACGATCGCCAGGCCCATACACGGCGGTAGGACGAAAGATCCCAAGTTTAATATCCGTTGCCAGCGCGGTAAGCTGCTGCTCGGCAAGATATTTTGAATGGGCGTACCAGGAGAGTTCGGGATGGCGCGCAGCGAGGGAAGAGATATACAGAAAACGCTTACAGCGCTCACTCTCTTTCGCTGCCTGCATCAGTCGTATACTGCCGTTAACATTACAGTTAATAAAACTCTCTTCTTTGTGCCCGCGAACCTGGCCTGCGCAATGTATAACGCTGTCGGCTCCCCTGACTAACTCATCAAGAGCATCGCGCTGCTCCAGAGCACCATAAACCCATGTGAGATTATTCAGCGAGCTTTCACATACATGGCGGGTCAGTGCTCTTACGTCAAATCCGCGTTCAAGCAGGTTAGCGGCAATATGCCTGCCGATAAAACCGGATACACCGGTGATTGCTACGGTGGCAGTCATTACATTATCCCGCCAGTTCAGCCTGTGGACTCAACCCGGTAAGAGCGCTCAGATAGCGCTTCTTCGCTTCAGCACGGGCGGGTTTCCCTGAGGAGGTTCGGGGCAGGCTGTGGGGCGGCAGAAGCTCAATATCAACGGCAACGCCGAACTCACTTTGAATATGCGCCATCAGCGTATGCACGATTTGCGCACGTCGTTCTTCAGAACTGACCTTGCACTGGATCTGTAAAATAATCCGGTCACCGTCATCATGATCGTGTGTATTGACGAACGCTATCGCATCGCCTGAGTGGATTTCCGGTTCCAGCTCCGCAACATATTCAATATCCTGCGGCCATATATTACGGCCACGAATAATAATCAGATCTTTCTTGCGGCCGGTGACGAACAGGCAACCATCCAGCAGATAACCTAAATCACCGGTATCCATCCAGCCATGTGCGCGAATCTCTTCCTGAGAAGCCGCATCCTGAAAATAACCGCTCATCAGGCTGGGGCCTGAGATAAAGATATGGCCGACTTTACGGTCGGGCAACCTGACGCCTTTATCACTGCGAATCTCAATGCGATGCTGAGGAAGCGCTTTGCCACAGTTTACAAATGTAGAGATGGCGCGGGTTTTTTTGCCGGGCTTCACGGCTTTACTCTGGTATTCCAGAACTGCGCGGTCGACATTGTCCACCTGGAGTCCGCTATCTGCCTGCGCAAAGCAGACGGCAAGCGTATTTTCCGCCAGGCCATAGCAGGGCATAAAAGCCTGACTGTCGAAGTTTACTTTACTGAAATATTTCCCAAACTGACTCAGCAGGGCGGCAGAAATGGGTTCGGCACCCACTCCGGCTACACGCCAGCTGGAGAGATCAATATCGGCTAACTCGTTATCGTTACTTCGGCGTAAGCATAAATCGTAGCCGAAAGGGGGGGCAACAGAGATGGTACAACGGTTTTTACTGATAAGCTTCAGCCATTGCATCGGCCGCATGGCAAAGTCCTGAGTACGTAAGTAGTCAACGGATACCTGCGTAGCGACAGGGGTTAGCATACAACCTACCAGACCCATATCGTGATAGAACGGCAGCCAGGAAATACAGCGATCCCCGCTACGTAATTTAATGCCATCATGACTGATAACGCGTAAATTAGACATCGCAGCCCGGTGAGTGATAATAACTCCTCGCGGAAATCGCGTACTGCCAGAAGTATATTGAAGGTAGGCGATGTCCTCTGGAGATGGTAACTGCAATTCAATCTCATTCTCTGGTAATGCATCCAGATTATTATTACTTAAGATGTGTATTCCATGAATGCCAATACTGGCATCACTCACCAGTGGTAACCACTCTTCGCTGCTGATAATAGCTACCGGTTGACAGTTGGATAATAATTCGTGGAGCTTAGTGATATAAGACTTTCGCTGACCAACCCCCATGGGTATAGGCAGTGGCACTGCAACTAATCCGGCATACTGGCAGGCGAAAAAAGCCTCCACGAAACCTGCATCAGTTTCAGCAATAAGTGCAACTCGATCGCCTTTTTTAAAATTCAATGATAACAGGCGCCTGGCTCCTGCAACTGCCCGCTCTTTCAATATGCGATATTCCAGCGCGGTGACAAGTTGATTGCGCCGATCGTAAAAATTCATACCTGTATTACCACCAGCGGCGTAGTCTAAGGCCTCAATTAATGAGGGGAAATCCGCATAGCGCATCGGCAAAGACTGGGTTGAGCTTGTTTTAGACATATATAACGGAGCCATAGATTTTTAATTACCAAACAGGACAGAACAGCTATGAATGGATGATGTTTTTTGCAAAAAACTATTCGTTTTTTTGATTTTCACAACTTAATTTAACCTTTGTGTTTAATTGTAAGATTACTGCCTGTATATATTAATCTACAGGTGTTGTTTATTAAATCATGCTAAATCAATTGGTTAGTAAGCGATTTCCCATGGATTGTCAAATATGCCTTTTATCGTTCTCAGGTCAGGATAGAAGTATCTTGCATATGGAGTTTTCTTGAGTGAATAGAGTAAGGTTATTATGGCCGTTCGGTTTTCAAAAGTGTATGGCTAGTTTTACAATATCAGCTGTAAAGGCATTTACTGGTAAAAATAGCCATACCTGCTTTTTAGTGTTTTGTAATACATTAATCCTGTTAAATTATCCTGGAAGGGTGGGTATAATAGAGTAAGGGATAATATATACATGCCGATATTCTTACCGTGCGGTTTACACAGTGGAATCTTAAGCCCTGTTGCGACAGGTTCCCTGAATATGGTTATTCCTTTTCCGGTTATTAGTCTGGATGGTAAAAAGCAATAAATCGCAAATACTGTTAAGCCTGCCAGGTATATTGTGTCCGCCTGATGTCAGAGCTGGATGTAAGGATTGTATGATTCATATTGAAAAGGTTCATAATAAGCATGAGCTTAATAACTTCATTGCTTTTACTTCATCATTATATTCTGATGACCCCAACTGGATTGACCCTCTCTATATTGAGCGCACGGAGCATCTCTCTGAGAAAAATCCAGGTGTCGACCATATCGAATGGCAGGCATGGGTAGCTAAAAAAGAGGGTAAGATAGTTGGAAGAATAACCGCGCAAATTGACAGCCTGCATCATGACCGTTATGGAGCAGATACCGGACATTTTGGCATGATTGATGCTATTGACGATCAGGATGTATTCAGTGCGCTATTTTTTGCGGCTGAATCCTGGCTGAAATCAAAAGGTATTCGTAAAGTAACCGGGCCGTTTGGTCTCAATATTAATCAGGAAAGTGGGTTATTGATCGAAGGTTTTGATACACCACCCTCTGCCATGATGGCTCATGGAAAGCCCTATTATGCCACCAGGGTAGAGCTGCAAGGTTATAAAAAAGGAACTGACTTGCTGGCCTACTGGATGCGGCTTAAGGATTTACACTTCCCCGTTTCCTTGCAGAAACTGATGGAAAAAGTACGCCAAAAGGTGACGATCCGGCCACTGAATCGTAAGCGTTTTGCTCATGAAATGCAGATTATGCGGCAGATCTTTAACTCTGGCTGGCAGAATAACTGGGGCTTTGTCCCGTTTACTGAGCGTGAGTTTGCCAGAATGGGCGATCAGATGAAGTTCTTCGTCCCCGACGATATGATCTACATCGCTGAGATAGACTCCTCCCCCTGTGCTTTTATCGTCGGTTTGCCCAATATTAATGAGGCCATCGCTGATTTAAAAGGGCGTCTGCTGCCGCTGGGCTGGGCAAAGCTGCTGTGGCGTCTGAAGGTGAGCGGGGTGCATACGGCGCGTGTGCCGCTGATGGGGGTGTGTCAGGAGTATCAGTTTAGCCGTTCAGGCCCGGTGATTGCGCTACTGCTTATCGAGGCATTACGCGACGCTTTTTTCCGGCAAAATATTGAAGCGTTAGAGATGTCATGGATTCTGGAGTCCAATACCGTAATGTGTACAATTCTGGAGCGGATCGGCGCTGAACCCTATAAGCGCTATCGTCTGTATGAAAAGCATCTGACTGAATGACAGAGATACAATAAAAAACCCACGCCGTAGCGTGGGTTTTATCGGTCTATTTTGTGCTGTCAGCGATGCGGGCAGCAGTATCAGACGTTGAACAGGAAGTTCATCACATCGCCATCTTTCACGATGTAATCTTTACCTTCTGAACGCATCTTACCCGCCTCTTTTGCACCCTGTTCACCTTTGTAGGTAATAAAGTCTTCAAACGCGATAGTCTGGGCGCGGATAAAGCCTTTCTCAAAGTCAGTGTGGATCTTACCGGCAGCCTGAGGGGCGGTAGCGCCAACAGGAATTGTCCATGCGCGTACTTCTTTTACGCCAGCGGTAAAGTAGGTTTGCAGGTTCAGCAGGGCATAACCGGCACGGATCACGCGGTTCAGACCGGGTTCTTCAATGCCAAGCTCGGCCATAAACTCTTCGCGATCGCCATCTTCCAGTTCAGCAATATCAGATTCAACGGCAGCACAGACCGGTACCACTACGGAACCTTCTTTCTCTGCAATTGCGCGCACTACGTCGAGGTATGGGTTATTTTCAAAACCGTCTTCGTTAACGTTAGCGATATACATGGTTGGCTTCAGAGTCAGGAAGCTCAGATAGCGGATTGCCGCTTTATCTTCATCGCTCAGATCCAGCGCGCGCAGCATACCGGCTTTCTCAAGGTGCGGCAGGCACTTCTCCAGCGCAGCCTGTTCAGCTTTTGCGTCTTTATCGCCGCCTTTGGCCTTCTTCTGTACGCGCTGCAAAGCACGCTCACAGGTGTCCAGGTCAGACAGTGCCAGTTCAGTGTTAATGGTATCGATATCGTCTGCCGGATCGACTTTATTATTTACGTGAATAATATTGTCGTTTTCGAAGCAGCGCACTACGTGACCGATAGCTTCGGTTTCACGGATGTTAGTCAGGAACTGGTTACCCAGGCCTTCACCTTTAGACGCGCCTTTCACCAGACCGGCAATATCAACGAATTCCATAGTGGTTGGCAGGATACGCTGTGGCTTAACGATCTCAGCCAGCTGGTCGAGACGTGAATCAGGCATCGGCACGACGCCGGTATTCGGCTCAATGGTACAGAACGGGAAGTTAGCTGCTTCGATGCCCGCTTTGGTTAACGCATTGAACAGTGTGGATTTACCGACGTTTGGCAGGCCCACAATACCGCATTTGAATCCCATGTTGAATCACCTTAATATCTTGATAATCAACGCACTTGTACATGCACTGATAGTGTCACAGACGGTTGTCTTAAAAGTTTCCGCGCATTATACACGTAATTTCAGCCTGGCGGCGGTTGATTTCTGAGACGAGGGCTAAGTTATCTCTTGAGATCGGCCTCACATTTTTTCATACTGACACGTCTTTACAGAATGCGGAGAACTTCACAGATGCATCGCTTGCAGCTTACGCCACCCTGAATGTTCTCCTCCCTGCGCAACCCCTGTTGCCGCCTTTCGTCGCTCTGACGAGCCTGTTGTGCGCCATATCACCTGCGGTATGGATGAACGATCACATAATAAAATTGGAAATATGATGTTTAACCTGAGCAATTTCAGGGCGAGTGACGTCAAAAATGACGTGCTGGCCGGTGCCGTGGTGTCCGTGGCGCTAATTCCGGAGGCCACTGCGTTCTCTCTGCTGGCGGGGCTGTCGCCAACTATTGGCCTGCATACCGCTTTTATTCTCGGGCTGGTGACCGCCTTCTTCGGCGGTAAGCCGGGGATGATCTCCGGCGCTGCCGGATCCATTATCGTGGTGCTGATTAGCCTGATTACCCAGCACGGCTATGAATATGTGCTGCTGGCAACCATTCTTGCCGGGCTGATTCAGCTGGCGATCGGCGTACTCCGTCTGGGTAAATTTATTCGTCTGGTGCCCCAGCCTGCAATTTACGGTTTTGTTAACGGGCTGGCGATTGTCATCATGCTGGCTCAGTTCCCGATGATTAAAGGGCAGGGGCCGGTGATGTATGCGCTGGTGGCGCTGGCGATGCTGATAGTCTGGTGGTTCCCGAAGCTGACAAAAGCGATACCGGGTTCGCTGGCGGCGCTGATTGCCATTAGTGCGCTGGCTATTGGTCTGGGGCTGGATACCAAGCGCGTCGGTGACCTTGCGGATATCTCCGGTACGCTGCCCTCATTTCATCTGCCCGCAGCTCCCTTAAGCTGGGAGACGTTAAAAATTGTGCTGCCCTATGCGGTGGTGATCGCCCTGGTCGGGCTGATAGAGTCGCTGCTGACCCTCGCCGTGCTGGATGAAATGGGCGGAAAGAAAGGCGCAGGTAATCAGGAGTGCGTGGCGCAGGGCATCGGTAACACCATTTGTGGTTTCTTCGGCAGCTTCGCCGGTTGCGCGATGATCGGCCAGTCGATTATCAATTTTACCTCTGGCGGGCGCGGGCGTATATCTAACCTGGTGGGCGCGGTGCTGCTGATTTTATTTGTCGTCAGCCTGTCGCAATACATCGCGTTGCTGCCGGTGGCGGCGCTGGCCGGAATTATGTTTGTGGTGTGCATTAACACCTTTGAGTGGAGTTCGCTGCGTCGCCTTAAGCGGATGCCGAAAGCCGATGCGGTGGTTATGGTGGCCGTCACGCTGGTGACCATTTTTACCGACCTGGCGATGGCGGTTATCTGTGGAGTTATTATCTCTGCGCTGGTTTTCGCCTGGCAGCATGCGCGCATCACTATCCTGTCGCAGTCAGAGCAGGAGGGTCAGAAGACGTATCGTCTGGAAGGGCCGCTGTTCTTTGGTTCTGCCGCCAGCTTCCAGGAGCTGTTCCACCCGGAACAGGATCCGGACAGCGTGGTGATTGATTTTGCCCGCACCCGGGTGATGGACTCCAGCGGTGTTGAGGCTATCGACAAATTAACGGCGCGCTATCTTGAAGCGGGTAAAACCCTGCGTCTGCGCCACCTCAGTGAGGATTGTGTCAGTTTGCTGCGCCAGGCGGGGCCTTTCTGTAGCCATGAACTGGATGATCCGGATTATAAAGTTGCTAGCAACGATGCCTGAACCATAAAGCTAATGCTGGCCCTGCCGATAATCTAAAAATCGTCTTTTACCGACGGCGAATACAGAATTTACTCCTATAGTTTATCTGTGCGACGATTTTATACACTGGCAGGACGCCCGTTAACTGGCCCGACGGCATGAAAAACGACTTTTTTTGTACTCCTGTTCATACGCTCACCGGTGAGCTGATTGCCATTGATCTGGGTTACCGGCCTCAGCCGGTGGCCGTAAACGGGCCGCCCGGGGCCGTATTACCCCCGTTATTGCCTCAGGATCGGTTGTTAAATCAGCTGCTGATTATTGAAGAGTACGCCGACTACTTTCGTCAGCATGGGCTGATGTGCAGCGTGGCGATTGATTTCCAGCTGGCGCGTGCGGTAACTGAGTCATCATTTATCCAGCAGATCCTCAGCCATCTGCCCTTTGTACGGCTTAAGCTCTCGGAAGATTTTCCTAATCTGCATGACGGTATGGCTAATCCGCTACTGCGTACCCTGATTGAACAGCTGAATATTTTATGGCTGGATGACCTGGGTGCTGGCGATGCCAATCTGAATGCGTTGCAGTCAAATATGTTTGAAGCGGTGAAACTTGATCGCCAGTTTTACCTTGAAAACGTTAATAAACCTTTTTTCACCGTGCTGATTAATCATATCCGTCAGTACACTAACCGGGTGATTGTTGAAGGGGTGGCCGGAGACGGGCACCTTGAGGCGCTGCGTAGTAGCAAAATCTGGGGAGTGCAGGGTTATTTCAGCCCGATGCTGACGCTGGAGAGCCTGGAGCAGGGTAACGACCAGCGCTGTCAAAATCATTAGCATCGCTGTGGCAGTGGTGCCGCAGCGATGAGCAGATAAAGAGCGCGCCTTAGCCCGCCTTGTAACTGTGCAGTCGATTCATGGCTTTCAGCCGATCCTCTTTTAACCATACCTCGGTGCAGCGCACCGCTTCATCTACGGCGTTATCAATCAGTGTCTGTTCCGCAGCCTGCGGTTTACCTAACACAAATCCCACCACTTTATTACGATCCCCCGGATGGCCGATGCCGATGCGCAGGCGGTGGAACTCCTGGTTATTACCCAGCTTGCTGATGATATCTTTAAGGCCGTTATGACCGCCGTGACCGCCACCCAGCTTGAACTTTGCCACTCCTGGCGGCAGGTCAAGCTCATCATGCGCCACTAAAATCTCTTCGGGGGCAATGCGATAGAAGGTCGCCATCGCTGCCACGGCTTTGCCGCTCAGATTCATAAATGTGGTGGGAACCAGCAGGCGCACATCTTCGCCGCCGATATTCAGACGCGCGGTATAACCGTAAAATTTGCTCTCTTCTTTTAACGACTGATTATGGCGTTCAGCCAGCAAGTCAACATACCAGGCACCAGCGTTATGGCGTGTGGCGGCGTATTCAGCGCCAGGATTGGCAAGGCCAACAATCAGTTTAATGCTGCTCACAAGTAGGTTTTCCTGAAGCGTGCGGGATGAAAACGGCTAGTTTACTGAAGCGGCTGCGAGAACTCAAAGATCTGCCGCCATTGTGATGAAAATCACAATAATTGAACAGCGTGATAATACATTTTCTATATAAAAACAGTCTGTTAAAAGTAAAGTTTTGTCAAAGATTAAGCGATAAATGTGATCGGTGACTCATCAGGCTTGTTAAACATTGCCTACACTAGAGGCTTATGGCAAGGAGTCTGCCTTTATTGACAAACTGGAGGTACGCAATGAAACGTAAACATCTACATTTGATGGGTAATACCCTGATGGTACTAGGTTTGGTGGTGATGATCGGCGGGGTGGGGTATTCGGTGCTGAACCAGCTTCCACAGCTCAACTTACCGCAGTTTATGGTGCATGGTGCTATCTTTAGTATTTTCATTGGCGCACTGTTATGGCTGGTGGGCGCGCGCATCAGCGGCCGGGAAAAAATTGCCGACCGTTACTACTGGGTACGCCACTGCGGTGAAAAACGCTGCCGCCATGGTGCCAGCCAGCATCATCTGAATCGTTAGTAAGATTAATATTTATTCTGTTGCACACCCGGTTATGCCGGGTGTGTTGCGTGGGGCTGACTGACAAGCGCTTCTTCCGCTCCCGGGGTGTCCCGCGGGCGAAAAGTTTTCACCTGATTTCTTCCTGCCGCTTTCGCCTGATATAACGCCTCATCTGCTGCGGTCATTAAGCTGTCAATATCTTCACGCTCTGGCTGACAGCTGGCAACGCCGATGCTGACCGTATATTTTACCTTCTCCGGACAAGAATCCTCCACCACCAGGCGAATGCGTTCGGCAATCTGCTCACACTCGGCTTCACCACACATCAATACTGCGGCGAACTCCTCACCTCCCAGACGGGCAAAATAGCTGTTTGCAGGCAGAAGGGCGGTAACCTGCTGGCAAAAATCGGTGAGCACCCGGTCGCCGCTGGCGTGGCCGTACTGGTCGTTTATGGTTTTGAAGTGGTCAAGGTCAAACAGCATCACCGAAACGGGCTGCTGGAGAGAGTTCCAGTTAGCATTCAGCTGGGAATTTTTCTCGAACAGTGCGCGGCGATTCCAGATCCCGGTGAGTGGATCAAGCAGTGAGGCCTGACGATAGATAATCTGCGTCCGCTCATTGACCATCGCCATCATAGTAAAGCTCAGGCCGATCACCACCAGAATAGATTCGAGAATAACGTAAACAGAGAAGGTCGAGCCGCCGATAGCACCATGCAGCGGGCTGGGTATGCCGCCGTCCAGCAGTGCGCGCAGCAGATTAAAGCCCAGGTGGATGCCCAGCAGCAGCTGCGCCGGCCACCACGTTACCGGCAGCAGAGCGCGTGCGCGATGCAGCTCCCGGAGCATCGCCGAGGTATAAATAATGCACAGCAGTGAGCTCATCAGAATGCGCAGCGGCAGGGAGTTATAAAAGGCGGGAGCCAGGCACAGCATCCCCCAGACCACCATACCCACTATCCAGAACCAGCCGCAGCGGGCACCGCGCAGCGCTCGAAATGCGTTCAGTTGCAGACCGTAAGCGCACATGACCAGCAGATTGCCGGCCACAATGGGCATAAATACAAATCCTGAGCTGCGCATGCTGCTCAGGCCTACCGCAACAATGCTTAATACCAGCGAGAGACAGTTAAATCCCAGCACTCGGTTGAACTGCGCGCCACGCCAGGCGAATACCATGATGACGCTGAGAAAAGTCAGCACATACAGTTCGCAGACAAACAGCGTATAAACGTCGAGTACCATTTAGGATTATTCCTGGAAGCAGCCATCCGGGCAAAATATCACTAAAAAATACTCTCCAAAAGGGGAGCTGAACCGTTCCGCGAAAATAATTAATCTTTTGCCGGCAAACCGGACGCCCGTTTCGGGAGCAGACAGCGCCATATAGCGATGGCACACAGCAGCGTGATGGTCATCAGTACCAGCAGTAGCTGTTGAAATGCCTGTTCTGCCAGGGGCAACAGATGGGGGCCGGAGAGGTGATAACTTGCCAGCTGGCGGGCACTTTCTGGTGCTTCACCTTGAGTATTAAGCTGGTTTACCAGCAGCTGACTGAAGAGTGTACTGACGCTGGCCAGCGCCACGCCTTCTCCCGCAACGCGTACCGTACTGAAAATACCTGTCGCCATTCCGGCACGCTGCGGCGGTACTACGCTGACGGATAGATTATCCATTAACCCCCATGGCAGACCGCTGCCGCTGCCAATCATCACCATCGCCAACAGTGTGACTGGCAACGAGCTTTGTGGAGTTACCACACTCAACAGCCCAATTCCGGCGGCGGCCAGCAGCAGGCCTGCACAGCTGATGCTGCCCGGATGAAAGCGCCGCGTCAGGGATACTGCAACTGATGGAACAATCAGCATCGGTAGTGAAATAGCCAGCATTAACAGGCCGGTGGTCAGCGCGTCATAGCCATAAAAACCCATAAAACGTAGCGGCAGTACCACCAGCAACACCACAAAGCAGTAGCAGGTCGCTACCGGCAGCAGCTGTACGCCTACAAAACGGCCATACCTGAACAGGCTGAGGTCGAGCATGGGGTGGGGGCTGCGGCGCTCAATCCAGACGAACAGCAGCGCCGTTACCAGCGATGCGGTGAGTAGTGATGTCGACAGCAGACTACTGCCACTGTCGGCCACTTCGAGCATTCCCCAGGTAAACAGCGTCAGCATGATACTGAAGCTGAAAATCCCCGCCCAGTCCAGCGCCTGAGCATCGGGGTTGCGTGATTCAGGCAGAGTGCGGATACCAATCACTAACGCCAGCACGCCGAACAGTGCGCAGCAGAGAAATACGCTGTGCCATCCTGCTACGGCCATCAGCATACCGGCAATCACCGGCCCCGCAGCGAGGCCCACACCAAAGCTGGTTCCCAGCAGGCTGAATGCACGCGCCCGTTCGCTGCCGTCAAATGCATTTGCCAGCGCCGCGCCTCCTCCGGCCAGCGCAGCGGCGGCGGCAGCTCCCTGTAAGGCGCGCACCACGTCCAGCCATACCACGGAGGGTACCCAGCCGGTCAGCAGCGACAGCAGCGTAAATACGCTCACTCCGCTGATAAACAGGCGTTTACGTCCATAGCGATCCGCCAGGGAGCCAGCTGCCATCAGCAGACTGCCGAAACTGAGCAGGAAGGCGTTGGTGATCCAGCTCAAAGCCAGCGGAGATCCCCCGGGTTGCAGGGCAATGGCCGGGGTAGCGATCACTCCGGCTGAAAAACTCAGGGGCAGCATCAGCGCTGCGCTGCACACCGCGAAGATGCTCCAGCGGCTGCTGTTGGCAGTCAGTGTCAGGGTACTCATGGTTAACTCTCCGCTTCCTTCCAGTAAAAAAGCAGGATAAATTGGCTTTCGTTGGCGATAAACAGGCCATGTGTACGCAGATAAAGGACAAAAAGTCTCGAATGAGTAGCGTAGAGAGTTTAAGCGGGTTAAATGCGTTTGTGAAAGCGGCACAGCTTGGCAGCTTTGTTGCGGCCGCAGATCGGCTTGGCGTATCGGCATCGGCTATCGGTAAAAGCGTGGCGCGGCTGGAGGCCAGCCTCGGCGTCAGCCTCTTGAATCGCAGTACGCGCAGCCTGAGTCTGACCGAAGAGGGCCTGCTATTTTTTGAACGCAGCCAGCGCATTGTGGCAGAGCTGGAAGAGGCAGAAGAGGAGCTTTCGAGGCTGATGGCCGCGCCTCGCGGGCGACTGCGTCTGAGTTTTCCGGCGATTGGTTACCGGCTGCTGCTGCCGCTGCTGCCAGGGTTTACCGCCCGTTACCCGGAGATTGAGCTGGATCTGGATTTTAACGATCGGCTGGTCGATGTGATCGGTGAAGGGTATGACGCAGTGCTGCGCAGCGGCGAATTTGCCGATTCACGGTTGAAAGCGCGCAGGATGGGGGGATTTCGCTTCCGTATCGTGGGCGCAACGGGCTATTTCCGGCAGCATGGTATTCCGCAAACACCCGCCGATCTCGCGCAGCACGCCTGCCTGCTCTATCGTTTTTCCGGAAGTGGCCAGATCCAGCCATGGCAGTTTGACACCAGCCATCAGGCACGTCCGCTCTCCCTGACCGGGCCGCTGGTGTTTAACAATCTGGAAGCGCAGATTTCTGCCGCACGTCGCGGACTTGGGGTGATCTACGTGCCTGATTTTGCCGTAAAGGAGTATCTGGAAAAAGGAGAGTTGCGCAGCGTGCTGGATGAGCAAATCAGTGCGGGAGGGCAATTTTCACTGCTGTGGCCGGGAAACCGGCATCTGTTACCCAAACTACGGGTATTGATCGATTATCTGGCAGAGCATATTGAACTGAGCAAATAAAAAGGGACAGGTATCAGCCTGTCCCTTTTCTGCGGGTTAGCGGGAAAATCATCGATGCCTGGGTGCAGGCAACGATTGTTCTCCAGTCAGGCCCGGATTAGTGCTCAAACATCGCAGAAATAGATTCTTCGTTGCTGATGCGACGGATCGCTTCAGCCAGCATGCCTGACAGGGTCAGGGTACGCACGTTTGGCAGCGCTTTAATTTCTTCCGGCAGTGGAATGGTATCGCACACTACCACCTCATCAATCACCGAGTTACGCAGGTTTTCGACCGCGTTGCCGGAGAAGATAGGGTGAGTAGCGTAGGCAAATACGCGTTTAGCTCCACGTTCTTTCAGCGCTTCCGCTGCTTTACACAGAGTGCCACCGGTATCGATCATATCATCGACCAGCACGCAGTCACGGCCAGCAACATCACCGATGATATGCATCACCTGAGAGACGTTGGCACGCGGGCGGCGCTTGTCGATAATGGCCATATCGGTGTCGTTCAGCAGTTTAGCAATAGCTCGTGCGCGAACTACACCACCAATGTCCGGGGAGACCACAATCGGGTTTACCAGGCCAATTTGCAGCATATCTTCAAGCAGAATCGGGCTACCAAATACGTTATCAACCGGGACGTCAAAGAAGCCCTGAATCTGTTCAGCATGCAGATCCACAGTCAGAACGCGGTCAACACCAACGCTGGAGAGAAAATCGGCAACGACTTTAGCTGTGATCGGCACACGGGCAGAGCGCACACGGCGATCCTGGCGAGCATAGCCAAAGTAAGGGATAACCGCAGTAATACGACCAGCGGAAGCGCGACGCAGGGCGTCAACCATAACAACCAGTTCCATCAGGTTATCATTGGTCGGGGCACAGGTGGACTGGATGATGAAAATATCACCACCGCGTACATTTTCGTTAATTTGTACGCTCACTTCACCATCGCTGAAACGACCGACGGCGGCGTCGCCCAGGCTGGTGTAAAGGCGGTTGGCAATACGTTGTGCTAGTTCCGGGGTGGCGTTACCAGCAAAAAGCTTCATATCAGGCACGAGAAGAACCTCAGGCTTTGCGTCCAGAGAATGAAATACCATAAGTCGCACTGGGCGGTATACGACCTACGTTTTCATACGGGTGTTTTGACCCAGCGATCTTGATGCTACAGCAGGCATTGGCAGCATGTAGTTGCCTCATTCACTTATCGGGTAAGTTTCCGAGACTCCTCCACTTGCCGCTTTGCTACAACACAATAACGCGGGCTAAATCAGAGCAGTAGTGCAGTATCTGGAACAGGTGACACTGTCACATCAACTCAATTGCTCGGAAAGTGTCCGGTGCAGCGGCGAAACGTTAACGCCTCGCGCAACAAACCCCTGCAACTCTTTCGGAGCCAGCTCAAGCACCTGACGCGCGGCATGCTCAGTGTCGAATTCGGCAAACACACAAGCACCCGTTCCAGTCAGGCGCGACGGCGCGTATTCTAGCAGCCAGGAAACAAGCTGTTCAACCTCGCGAAAACGATTTCTTACTGCTGCTTCACAATCATTGCGGAATTCGGCCTCTAATAAGGCGCTGATTTCACGTTTTGCGGTGTTTCTGGTCAATTGAGGATCGTTAAACACTAACGGCGTGGGGATGCTGACGCCGGGATGCATCACCAGATACCACTTTTCTGCCGGATAAACCGGCGTCAGCTGTTCGCCAACGCCCTCTGCAAAGGCGGAAAAACCGTGCACAAAAACGGGAACATCAGCACCCAGGCGCAGCCCAAGTGCTGCCAGCTGCTCAAAACTGAAGCCGGTTTGCCATAAATAATTGAGTGCCACCAGCACGGTGGCCGCATTGGAAGAGCCTCCGCCCAGCCCGCCACCCATCGGTAAACGCTTCTCTACCGCCAGGGTAGCGCCAGCATTATCGGGCAGAACGCCCTGCGCGAATGCCTGGTCGCGCAGCAGCTGTGCCGCCCGCACTATCAGATTCTGCTCATCCGGCACGCCGTCGATTGGGGTCAGCAGGCGCAATTCACCCTCGCTGTTGGCCTCAATTTGCAGCGTGTCACCATAGTCAAGAAACTGAAACAGCGTCTGGAGATCGTGATAACCGTCTGCGCGACGGCCGGTGATATAGAGAAATAAATTCAGTTTTGCCGGGGCAGGCCATATTGAGATCATTTAACTGTCCAGCTATCCATCTTCAGTTTAATTCGCTGGTCGCCTTCACGCAGTTCAAGATTTGACGGCAGCTGTGGGTTCTGCTTGCTGTCGTAACCCTGATAAGTCACCTTCCACTGTTTGCCATCCTGACTGTAATTTACCTCACGCAGGCGGTACTGATCGTCAAGAGTGAAATCGGTGGCATCACCCGGCAGGCCGAGGATCCACTGACGCAGGTTATCCAGCGGAATGCTCATACCAGTAAGCTGAGAGATCATTTTTGCCGCATCGTTGCTGACGTAGCGCTTGCCTTTGTTATCCACGATCTGAGCCACCTGACCCTGCTGGTCAAGCTGCAATTCGGTACTGCCCAGTGGGTTGGTCAGCAGCAGGCGATAGCGATCCGCTGCGGTTTGCTGCCAGTTAAATCGGGCATAGACTTTCTGCCGATCGGAAAGATAGGCAAAAGCACCACGCGTCTGGTACTGGGTGATTTTCTCTACCGCCTGCTGGTGTTCACGCCATTGTGGAGCGGTCGGGCTCTGGCCGGGTGTTTGCGCTGGATTGTTCAGAACACACCCGGTCAGCAGCAGGGCGGCAAGGGGAACAAGCCGCAGCAGGCGGCGATTCGACGATAACATGTTCAGGTAAGCTCCTAAGTACTCAGTTCGCGATCAACCCTTCACGCTAACGAGCTAAAACGGCTGCGTCAATGCTCAAATTGTCTCATTTCATCGTTCAGAGGTATATCTTGTTACAGGGATAGGCGAAGCATGGCTTTTATTGATCTCGCTCATCTTGTAGAATGCGCCTCACAAAACCCTATTAACTGTGGGATCACCCAAACCTGCAACATGACGTTACTGGCTCTCGGCATCAATCATAAAACGGCACCTGTGGCCCTGCGTGAACGTGTAACGTTTTCGCCGGACACGCTACAACAGGCGCTAAATAGCCTGCTGGCGCAGCCGCTGGTACAGGGCGGCGTTGTGCTGTCTACCTGTAACCGGACCGAGTTGTATCTGAGCGTTGAGCAGCAGGAAAACCTGCAAGAGCAGCTGGTTGCATGGTTATGTGATTACCATCAATTAAGTGTAGAAGAGGTGCATAAAAGCCTCTACTGGCACCACGACAATGACGCCGTCAGCCATTTGATGCGCGTTGCCAGCGGGCTGGACTCGCTGGTACTGGGTGAACCTCAAATTCTTGGTCAGGTAAAAAAAGCTTTTGCCGACTCCCAACGCGGCCACTCGCTTTCCAGCGAGCTGGAGCGTATGTTCCAGAAATCATTCTCCGTCGCCAAACGTGTGCGCACCGAAACCGAAATTGGTGCCAATGCGGTATCGGTCGCCTTTGCGGCCTGTACGCTGGCGCGTCAGATCTTCGAATCGCTCTCCACGGTTAACGTGCTGCTGGTAGGAGCGGGTGAAACCATTGAACTGGCTGCCCGCCATCTGCATCAGCATAAGGTGAAGAAGTTGATGATCGCCAACCGCACCCGTGAGCGTGCGCAGGCGCTGGCCGATGAAGTCGGTGCTGAAGTTATCAGTCTGCCGGAAATAGATTTACGTCTTGCAGAAGCCGATATTATTATTAGTTCAACAGCCAGCCCGCTGCCGATTATTGGCAAGGGGATGGTGGAGCGTGCGCTGAAGAAACGCCGCAACCAGCCAATGCTGCTGGTGGATATTGCCGTACCCCGTGACGTAGAGCCGGAAGTGGGCAACCTGCCTAACGCCTATCTCTACAGCGTTGATGACCTGCAGGCGATAATTGAAAGCAATCTGGCCCAGCGCCAGGCAGCGGCCGTGCAGGCTGAAACTATCGTGGTGCAGGAGAGCAGCGAATTTATGTCCTGGCTGCGGGCACAGAGCGCGGTTGAAACTATCCGTGACTATCGCTCACAGGCAGAACAGGTGCGGGCTGAACTGGAAGCACGTGCAATCGCTGCACTGCAACAGGGTGGCAATGCCGAAGAGGTGTTGCGTGACCTGGCCCATAAGCTGACCAACCGTCTGATTCACGCCCCTACCAAATCTCTTCAGCAGGCCGCGCGCGATGGCGATGGCGAACGCCTGCAAATTTTACGCGACAGCCTCGGGCTGGACTAGCGTTTCAAGCCTCTTTTTTACAAGGTAAAAAACTACGAATGAAGCCTTCTATTGTTGCCAAACTGGAAGCCTTGCAGGAGCGCCACGAAGAAGTGGAGGCGATGCTGGGCGATGCCGGAGTTATTGCCGATCAGGATCGTTTTCGTGCACTCTCCCGCGAATATGCCCAGCTAACCGACGTCAGCCAGTGTTTCCGTCAGTGGCAGCAAACCCAGCAAGATATCGAAACCGCTGAATCAATGCTCAGTGATCCTGAAATGCGCGAAATGGCTCAGGAAGAGCTGAAAGAAGCGCGCGCCGCCAGTGAAGTGCTTGAGCAACAGTTGCAGGTGCTGCTGTTACCAAAAGATCCAGACGATGAGCGTAACTGCTATCTGGAAGTGCGTGCCGGTACCGGCGGTGATGAAGCGGCAATTTTCGCGGGCGATCTGTTCCGTATGTATTGCCGTTATGCCGAGTCCAAACGCTGGAAAGTGGAAGTGATGAGCGCCAACGAAGGCGAGCATGGCGGTTATAAAGAGGTGATCGCCAAAGTGATTGGTGAGGGTGCCTATGGTCGCCTTAAGTTCGAATCCGGTGGTCATCGCGTCCAGCGTGTGCCGGAAACGGAATCTCAGGGCCGTATCCACACCTCAGCGTGCACCGTAGCGGTGATGCCTGAGCTGCCGGAAGCCGAACTGCCGGATATCAATCCATCTGATTTAAAAATCGATACTTTCCGCTCCTCAGGGGCTGGTGGTCAGCACGTTAACACCACCGATTCTGCTATCCGTATTACCCACCTGCCAACCGGCATTGTGGTGGAGTGCCAGGATGAGCGCTCTCAGCATAAGAACAAAGCGAAAGCATTGGGCGTGCTCGGTTCGCGTATCCGCGCGGCAGAAATGGCCCGCCGTCAGCAGGAAGAGTCCTCAACTCGCCGTAACCTGCTCGGCACCGGTGACCGCTCTGACCGTAACCGTACTTATAATTTCCCTCAGGGCCGTGTCACTGACCACCGCATCAACCTGACCGTCTATCGCCTGGATGAAGCGATGGAAGGAAAGCTGGATGCGCTGATTGAGCCAGTGGTGCAGGAGCATCAGGCTGACCAGCTGGCGGCACTCGCCGGGCAGGATTAATGCAGATTCGTGTCTGGCTGCGTCATGCAGTGGCTCAATTGTCAGCCAGCGATAGCCCGAAGCGCGATGCGGAGATTCTGCTGGGTAAGGTGACCGGTAAATCTCGCTCCTGGCTGATTGCCTTCGACGATACCAGGCTTGACGACGCGCAGCTGACCCGGCTTGAAGCGCTGCTGGCGCGGCGTGTCGCCGGGGAACCGGTGGCATATCTGACCGGCGAGCGCGAGTTCTGGTCACTGCCGCTGACGGTATCGCCAGACACGCTGATCCCCCGGCCAGATAGCGAAGTGCTGGTGGAGCAGGCGCTGGCGCGTTTGCCCTCCGCTGGCTGTGCGCTGCTTGATCTTGGCACCGGAACAGGCGCCATTGCGCTGGCGCTGGCCAGTGAGCGAGCGGATTGCCAGATTACCGGGGTAGATCGTATTCCGGCTGCGGTGGCTCTGGCGCAGCACAATGCCAGCAAGCTGGCGCTGACCAACGCCCGGTTTCTCCACAGCGACTGGTTCTCCGCGCTTGCCGGGCAGCAGTTCGCGCTGATTGTCAGCAATCCTCCCTATATTGATGCTGACGACCACCATCTGTCAGAGGGGGACGTGCGTTTTGAACCCGCCAGCGCGCTGGTGGCGGACGATCACGGGCTGGCGGATATCAAGATTATTGCCGCCGAAGCAGGGCGCTATTTGCTTAAAGACGGCTGGCTGCTGCTGGAGCACGGCTGGCAGCAGGGCGAACAAGTCCGGCAAATTTTGCGCGAGAACAGCTTCCATGCCGTGGAAACCTGTCAGGATTACGGCGGCAATGACCGCGTAACAGTCGGGCAAATAAAAGGATAAAAAGGAACATTTATGGCTGCCTGGTACCTCCCGCTTAAATATTTTCATCTGTTGACCGTAACTATCACCGCACTGATGTTCATGCTGCGTTTTTACTGGTTCCAGACCCACTCTCCAATGCTGCAACGTCGCTGGGTGCGCATTGTGCCGCATCTGAATGATACGCTGCTGCTGCTGTCGGGCGTGTTACTGGTGGCGATAACTCACTTTTATCCGTTTACTCCGCAAGGCAACTGGCTGACTGAGAAGCTGTTTGGCGTTATCATCTATATTGCGCTGGGCTTTATTGCCCTCGGACGCCGTCCGCGTGCGCAAAAAGTGCGCTGGTTTGCGTTCTTAGTGGCGTTGATCGCCCTTGTGGTCATAGTGAAACTCGCCACAACTAAAATGCCACTGCTGGGGTTTGTATGACGTCTATAGCTGATTTTGATTTTACCGCAGCGCCGCTCAGTGAGGCGGTGATTGCTGCGTCGCTGGCTATTCGCAGCGACTTTCCGGCTGAAGATGTCAGAGCGCGCTTATCGGCGCTGGTTGCCGAAGCTCGGGCTGAAATTCCTTCAGAACTTGCCGCCGATTTACAGGTTGAGCAGTTGATCGAACTTTTCTGGGGTCGCTGGGGTTTCGGCGGCGCGAGTGGTGTTTACCGGCTCTCTGATACTCTGTGGCTGGATAATGTATTACGTACCCATCAGGGTACAGCGGTGTCGCTCGGGGTGATTTTTCTCCATATTGCCGACCAGCTTGACCTGCCGGTGCTGCCGGTGATCTTCCCGACGCAGCTGATTCTGCGGGCGGACTGGATCGATGAGAATATGTGGCTGATCAATCCGTTTGACGGCGAAACGCTGGACGAACATCAGCTGGAAGTGTGGCTCCAGGGCAATATCGGCCCGTGGACTGAACTGTATGAGGATGATCTTCAGGAAGCCGAGCCGCTGATGGTGTTGCGCAAAATGCTCGACACCCTGAAATCTGCACTGATGGAAGAGAAGCAGATGGAGATGGCGCTGCACGTCAGCCAGGTGCTGGTGCAGATGGATCCGGAAGACCCGTATGAAATACGCGATCGCGGTCTGATTTTTGCTCAGTTAGAGTGTGAACATGTGGCCCTCAATGATTTAACCTACTTTGTTGAACAGTGCCCGGAAGACCCGATTAGCGAGATGATTAAAGTTCAGATCCACTCGATTGAACAGAAACAGATTACCCTTCACTAATTGAAGTGAACTCTATAAAGGCGAAGACATGAAACAAAAAGTGGTTAACATTGGTGATATCAAGGTCGCTAACGATCTGCCGTTCGTCCTGTTTGGTGGTATGAATGTGCTGGAATCGCGCGATTTGGCGATGCGCATCTGTGAGCACTACGTCACTGTGACCCAGAAACTGGGTATTCCATATGTGTTCAAAGCTTCTTTCGATAAAGCCAACCGCTCTTCTATTCATTCCTACCGTGGCCCAGGCCTGGAAGAGGGCATGAAAATCTTCCAGGAGATCAAACAGGCTTTCGGCGTGAAAATCATCACCGACGTTCACGAAGCCAGCCAGGCGCAGACCGTTGCCGACGTGGTGGATGTGATTCAGTTACCGGCTTTCCTGGCGCGTCAGACCGATCTGGTTGAAGCGATGGCGAAAACCGGCGCAGTGATCAACGTGAAGAAGCCTCAGTTCGTCAGCCCGGGTCAGATGGGCAATATCGTTGATAAATTCGCTGAAGGCGGCAATGACAAAGTGATCCTGTGCGATCGCGGTGCTAACTTCGGTTATGACAACCTGGTGGTGGACATGCTGGGCTTCAACGTGATGAAGCAGGTTTCTAACGGCAGCCCGGTGATTTTCGACGTGACCCATGCCTTGCAGTGCCGCGACCCAATGGGCAGCGCTTCAAGCGGACGCCGTGCACAGGTTTCCGAACTGGCGCGCGCCGGTATGGCGGTAGGTATTGCTGGCCTGTTTATTGAAGCGCATCCGGATCCGGCTAACGCTAAGTGCGACGGCCCTTCAGCGCTGCCGCTGGATAAGCTGGAGCCGTTCCTGGTTCAGATGAAAGCGATTGATGATTTGGTTAAAAGCTTCCCTGAACTGGATACCAGCAACTAAGTTGGTACTATCTCAATACGGGCCAGGAAACTGGCTCGTTTTTTTTGTGCAGTACCCTCAGAACCCCTGTTTTATTACCTACAATGGAAAGTAAATTAAAGGAGTCTTTATGAAAAAAACGATGTTGCTACTACTTGGCGCGATGGCGCTGACCGGCTGTAGTAATGCCAGCCAGACGGGTAACCAGCCCGATGCCGGGAAGTTAGCGAATCGCTTATTTGCGCTCACTTCTGTTGATGGTCAGGCTGTAACGCCGCGCGAAGGGATGAAGCCCGGCATCAGCTTTGGTGAGAATCTGAAGGTGAGCGGTGTGATGTGTAATCGTTTCTTCGGCCAGGGCAAGCTGGAGCAGGGGCGACTGTTTGTGCCGCAGCTGGCTTCAACCCGGATGATGTGCAGCGATGCGCAGCTTAATCAGTGGGAGCAGACGCTATCGGCCGTGCTGGTTCAGGGAGCTGAGGTGAAGCTGACTGAACAGACGCTGACCTTAACGGGAAGCGGTCACACCCTGGTGTATCAGGCGCATTAACCAGTGGCGAATATACCGCTGGCTGTTGTAGGGGGCAGGCATGCCTGACCCGGGGACGAGGCGAACCTCGCTTCTGCCATAAACCAGTGGCGAATAAACCGCTGGCTGTTGTAGGGGTCAGGCATGCCTGACCCGGGGCGAGACGAACCTCGCTTCTGCCATAAACCAGTGGCGAATATACCGCTGGCTGTTGTAGGGGGCAGGCATGCCTGACCCGGGGACGAGGCGAACCTCGCTTCTGCCATAAACCAGTAGCGAATATACCGCTGGCTGTTGTAGGGGTCAGGCATGCCTGACCCGGGGCGAGACGAACCTCGCTTCTGCCATAAACCAGTGGCGAATATACCGCTGGCTGT